>JBDTDT010000015.1:0-4141 GCA_039922995.1 Nitrosospira sp.
ATCACTTTCTCGGGAAGGAAGCGATCATGAATATTCTCTATTTCCGCTTCGCCAATTCGTTCCTTGAACCGATCTGGAACCGGAACTATGTGGCCAGCGTCCAGATAACGCTGGCCGAAGATTTTGGTGTGGAGGGACGCGGTGGATTTTATGAATCCGCTGGCTGCCTTCGCGATGTGATTCAGAACCATATTTTCCAGATCGTTGCGTTGCTCGCCATGGAGCCACCCGCCTATAGAGGTTTCGGTGCTGTTCAAGGCGAAAAAGCCAATGTTTTCCAAGCCATGCGTCCATTGTTGCCAGATGATCTGGTGCGAGGCCAGTATGCCGGCTACCGCGAAGAAGCGGATGTAGCAAAGAACTCTGACGTCGAAACATTTTGCGCTTTGCGTCTATTCATCGATTCCTGGCGTTGGGAGGGGGTACCGTGGTACTTGCGCTCAGGCAAATTTCTTGCCGAGACGGCTACGGAAGTTCTTGTCCAGTTAAAACCGCCGCCGCAGAGGCTCTTCGCCGACTCGGTGCCGGATCCTTTAACTTGCAGCGCCAACTATTTGCGCTTCCGGCTTTCTCCTGTCTCCACCGTCGCTATCGCCGCGCGGGTCAAGCGCCCCGGGAAAGAGTTTGTTGGCGACCAGCGAGAACTCTGTCTGGTCGAAGAGCATTTTGGGTGGGAATTGCCGTACGAACGGCTTTTGTATGACGCCATGAGGGGCGATGGGGCGCTGTTTACTCGCGAAGACGCGGTAGAGGCCGCCTGGGCTGTGCTCGATAATGTCCTCAAGACACGCCATCCGGTCCTTCCCTATGTACGGGGAAGCTGGGGACCCAAGGCGGCCGATATGTTGATTGCGCCGAACGGCCTCTGGCAAAACCCGGAATCGAAAATCTGATACGAAAAATTCCGATCCGTCGTGGGCGGACGGCCAGTTTAATGAAAAAATTACGCGAGTAAGGTTAACGAATTCTTAACATTTACGCGACGCTTTTTTCACACGGGACGTGCTACTTTCTATTCTGCATAATGTTGCTCCCATCTTTCTTTTCAAGTGTCATCATTTTACAAGGACCTTCACTATGAATAAATCATCGTTACGGCTTTTGCCTCTCGCCACGCTCGTTTCCGCTCTTTTCTTCTCGGGACTGCCCGCCGCGCAGGCAAATACGCTGGCAGAAAACCTGGCCACATATGAGAGGCAAAGTCCCATTAATATCACCACGAACAATACTACTTTCGAAAAGAACCTGCCTCCCATGCTATTTACGCTAAATTCTGACACCGAACTGAAGGTAATCAACAATGGCTCGCCCGGCGTGTTTAAAACTGCCGCCAGGGCTAATCTCGTCGATCCGGGTGCAGGATCGGTAACAGTTGGTGGAGATACCTACAGGTTGGCGCAATTCCACTTCCATACCCCTGCGGAGAATCTTGAGAACGGCTATAAATTTCCCATGGAGATGCACTTGGTATTCGCCGATGCGAACAATAACCTGCTTGTGGTTGGCCGCTGGGTGGAGGAAGGCTCCTTTAATAAAGCGCTTGACCCAATTTTCTCTCACTTACCGCAGACTACGACGGATACGCTCACGGTCGATCACTTTAATTTGAATGCGCTTATCCCCGATAACCTGACCTCTTTTCGCTATGACGGTTCGCTTACCACCCCTCCGTTCTCGGAAGGGGTAAAGTGGATCGACTTAGCGCAACCGATGGATATGTCTGCAGCTCAGATTAACGCTTTCAGCTCCATGTTTCCGGGAGGGGATGCACGTGAGGTTCAGGCGCTCAATGGGCGGCCCGTACTTACCGATATGCCGGGGTTTGCTACTGTCGTTCCGGAGCCGGAAACCTATGCGATGCTACTGGCTGGACTGGGCCTGATAGGTTTTGCTGCAAGACGGCGTCTGGTTAATCCCGGCTTTATGGGTTCTGCCGCATAGCTTCCACAAGCCAAGCGTTCGTAATCGAACGCTATTAAACTTCCACCATCGAAGAGATGGTGGAAGAATGAGTCTTAAGCTACCGATCAATCGAGGTTCCCCGCTGAATAAGCGGGGGTCTCCCCAACGGCAGTGCCGGACAGCGCCGTTAAGTGACTTCATCAAACGGCTGAGTTATCCACTAAATCTCGTACCACATCAATGTATGTAAATCCCGTCCTTCCGGCATTTGCAGGAACAGGAGCCAGTTGCTTTTTTAATTGATGACTTAACCTTCGACTTGATGCAGCACCATAGTTTCCCGTCCCGGCTGAGCTTGGCTGCAATATGCAGACGACTAGAGTCGTCAACCCGTACCCTTGCTGATCGCGTATGAGTCAAAATATTGAAGTTCAAAGTCACCGGCTAAAGCCGGTGGTTTAAGACCAAAAAGATTGAAATCATGATGCCAAGCGGACGCAATCGAGCACCTGCCGCAAGCAAAAGGGGGGGCTTGATTGCGTTCTTATAATACGCTGGCTTTCAGCCAGCGTTCGCCCCAAGGGGCGGGGAATTGAACCCACAGAGATTAAGCAATGTATAGAAAAACCCCGGAAATAGGTATAGTATTTTCATTCGTCCATATTCAGGACTAATTGGAGACGAGTTATCATGAAACAGCTTCCTATTCTGAAAGCTTCAACGGCCCGATTTATGGTATTTGCCAGCCTTATGATTTGCAGCATGGTAAACACGTCCTATGCGCAAACCGGTTCAGCGGAAGGACAGCATTCATCCGGGTGGGGGGACACCCCTCCAAGTCAAGGAGATTCGGGGCAAAGAAATAGCAGCCCCGCTCCAGCGCAAGACCCGTCGAAGCAAGCGGGCTCTCCATCAGGCACGTCACCTGCAGCGCAGGAGCCGGGATCGTGCAAGTATTCTACGCCGGATCAGGAGACTTTTCTCTGCGCGCTCATCAGGATTTTTTATGGGGCTGAGACCCCCTCGAGGCGCAATCGGGATGCGGATGACAATACCTCAACAGGAGGTGCAGCGGGCTGACCCGGGCTGATCCTTTAAATCAGGTCATAGCGGCACAAGTCTCATATTTTCGAGAACCGTACCCTCGCTGTAACCTCCGCAATTCATGTAAACCTTTCCCATGCCGTATCAAGTTCTTGCACAATATATGAATTTCATGTAATTTTGCGGCGCTATGAAGGGATTATCATGAACCGTGCTTCCATTCTGAAGAATCTTACGATAACGTGGCCTGCGGGACTGATCATTGTCATGGTCTTCGGCGTGACAAGCCCATCCTATGCGCAAACCGGAGCTGCGGAACAGGGAAGCTCACAATCCAAAAACGACGAATCGGCTCTCGGGCAAGACACCCCTGCTCAATCGGATGCTTCTTCAGGCAAATCATGCACCGAAGAAGAACCCTCTTGCGAACAAGCTGCACCTGAACAGAAGAGCTTTTTGCAAAAGCTCATAAAAATTCTATACGGACCCATCACTCCTCCCGGGCCGAACACGGACGTGGATACCAATATTTCGGCTGGAGGCGCGGCAGGCGGGTAACCGTCTGAGATTGACCCGAATAAATTTTAACCGCCATAAAGAAAATTTACGGAGGTTTGCCAAGCCGATATTTAGTGCGGTGTTTTCACACTAATGAAAACGTCTAAATACCATCATTTTTCCGAGTTGACGGCTGTATTAAGTAACATTAGGTATAAAATACTACACGATGGGTTTTATCTTCCACTTTTTCAAGGCCGTTATCAACGGTAGCTCAATCCTCTCTCGCGAGGTGCCATATTCGCGCATATAACGATCTCATCATCCGGTTCCGCGAATAACATTACTGAATAACATTACTATTTATTTCTGAGCAGTTTAATTTTTCTGATGAATACTCACCGATATTTCACTTTCCTCTGACATTTTCTTGACATAAATCGTGTTATTTTCTCAGCAAATAAAATTTGCCAAAAGAATTGGGTAATTGGGGGCACGGTGGGGCTAATTTGTAGCCCCTAAGTTCGTTTTCAATCTTTCTCAAGCTTTTGAATCGTACACTTTAACCTCAAAACGGGAGTATTTGATGAAGTCTAGTCTTTCATTATTATTTTTTTCCTCTTGTTTATTCTCGGCTTCTTTACACGCCGAGGACAAGCCGGCGTCTCCGGATTCGGGGGGGGCATCAAATGCTTAT
>JBDTDT010000016.1:0-78008 GCA_039922995.1 Nitrosospira sp.
GCTGGATCCCCGAGGCCGACGGCCTGGGATGGAACGATACCGATATGCTGATGCAGCAGGTCGCACAGCTCAACCGTGAAAAGGAAATCCTCCCGCCCCCAGGCGATCATGTCCATTGAAAATCAAGGAGAGATGAGGCAACGGTATCATTGCAGGAAACGGCAATATCGCCGTTTCGTTTAATAGAGTAGGTCAACAGCCAGTTTAAGGAGAGTTTAAAATGAATAAATCGATGGCCACCGTTCTGATCACTGCTACGTTGGCCGTGTCATTACCCGCCGGAGCGCATACCGAAGAATATTTCAATTCCATCGAGGCTCCTCATGGCGGCCAGATGCGCATGGCGGGCCCTTACCATCTGGAAATTGTCGCCAAAGAAAAGGAGATCGTGCTCTACGTGACCGATCACTCGGATCGCAAGATCAGTACCGAGGGTGGCGTAGGCAAGGCCGCTTTTCAAATCGGTAAGGCCAAGCCTAAAACCTCAATCAAGCTGGAACCTGCGGGAGATAATACGCTCAAGGGGTCTGGAGATTTTTCCGTAACTCCGGAAACCGTTATTATCGCATTCCTCAAGCTGCCGGGTCACGAAGCACAGTCCGCACGTTTTACGCCGCTCAAGCCAAAGTTGAAGGTAAAGTCCACCAAAAAAATCCCAAGTGACCAAGAATCCGCAGGTGAACATGACGGACACCACATGCATCATTGAAATAGGGTAGCCGCAAAAACGGCATTATAAATCAGAAGAAATAAACCCTGGCAGACGCGCCCTGCCCACGAAACTGGAGCGACCTCATTTAGCTATGGAATTCGTCTTGGAGCGCGGCTCGCCGTCCTCTCTGTATGTCCAGGCTCATTAATATTATCAGACCTATGATAAAGTAAATACCGGTGATCAGCATGGCAAGTCGGTGATCACCTCGAGAAACCCAGCTTACCAGTCCGTAGGTTATCGGGCCGAGTATTGAGGATAGCTTTACAGCAAGTCCCCAGAGGCCAAAAAATTCCGCACCCCGGGCGCGGGGGCTAAAATAGCCTACCAGCGCCCTTCCAGCCGACTGGGAGGCACCCAGGCACAGGCCGGCGATATTGGCAGCCATCCAAAACATTGCGCGGCTATCCGTCATCCACGCCACCAGTATCATAATGATCCAGCCAACAAGGGTAAGTGCGATGGTAAGAATATGCCCCAGCCTGTCCTGGAGACTGCCGAACGCAAACGCGCCGGCCGCAGCAGTGATATTGACTACCAGAATCAGAAGCATAGTATCTCCGGTATTAAAGCCCATTACCTGCTGAGCGTAGATCGCCGCCAACGTAATGACGGTCTGGATTCCCGCCTGATAAAATACGAGGCAAACAAGAAATCTTCCCAAGTCGCGATAATTGCGCACATGCGCGAGTGTTTCTCCTAATCGCGCGAATGCTTCGCGAGCCGCGCTATGCCCGGCTAAATATGTCTGAGGTACCGCCCGTTCTTTCAGATAAATAAAAGTGGGAATGCTGGACACGGCGAACAGCACCGCGGTTATCAGCATGGTTGTCGGCACAAATTGAGCGGCTTGCATTCCCTGCCCTTGCGCCCACGTCACGTACGCAAGTGAGCAACCAAGGCTTATCAGCCCGCCGATATAGCCGAGGCTCCACCCCCAGCCAGAGACCTTCCCCAACGCTCGGGTCCGCGCCAGTTCCGGTAAAAACGCGGCGATCAGATTCTCGCCACAGCCAAAGAAGAAATTCGAGAGGACTATGAGCACCACCGCTAGCCATAAATCCCCTGGACCGACCAGGGAAAGCATCCCAGTAAAAACAACACAGCCTATAGACGTAAAAAGCAGCAGCCGCTTCTTTGCCGCATGCATGTCAGCATAGGCTCCCAATGCGGGTCCGGCCAGAATAATCAACATATAGGAAATTGCTAGCGCTGCTGTCCAGGCAAAGGTTCCCCATTCCTGGTTGTTTGTTACAACAGCAACAAAATACGCATTGAAAATAGCGGTGATCACCACCGTTGTATAGCCGGAATTAGCGAAGTCGAACATCGCCCACGCCCAAGCCTCGCGTCGACTGACCCCAGCCGCGAGATAGCGAGACTTACCTTCTAAATGCATGAACGCACAAAAACATTTCGCTCGCCAAAGTAATTACATTCCGTCCAAAATATCGGTTTCTTACAATTATAGCCATATAACGAGCTTCACCAGCCTCTGCTCCATGGGCACGCATATCAAGCGCGCATACATCGCAGTAAGCGCACACTTGCATGATATCTCAGGTGGAATACATATCCATCCGACCCAAGTAGCGGAAAAAATGGCGGTCAGATAATTTTGAAGCCTGGATGACCTCGGTTAATCGCGGAACGGGATGAGTAAAAAGGAGATGTAAGGTGTCCAAGAAAACAGCGTCAATGCACTTCTTCCGGAAAATCACAACAACCGACTGCTAATTCATAGGAATGGTGCTGTTGAGAGGAGTCGAACCTCCGACCTACTGATTACGAATCAGTTGCTCTACCAACTGAGCTACAACAGCCTGGAAAACAAACCAGAGTTCGGATTATAGAGGTTTGGGAAACGCGGGGCAAATGGCCGCGTGGCAATTACACTTAGCGGGAATAGACTAAAAAAAGGACGAGCACCAATCGAATACAAGCCTCTTTGAAAAACCGGGGCATGCGTGGCAATAGCGTAATTCAAATGTACTGATTTTGCACCGAGACTGCAAAAGGTGTTAAAGCTGCATACTCCAGATATCACATTCTCTCACGAAAAGCTGCATATAAACCGCAGCGAGGCGCCTCTATTCCCCAAGCGGGGAACCCGATCCGTGAGGGTTTTATCTCAAGCGACAATTATTAAGGATTTCCCTCTATTCTCTTCGATTGTCTCCTAACATCTAGACTTTTACTCACGGTTACGGCAAACTTGGAGGATGAAAAGCAAAGTCCTTCCCACAAAAAATGTCTTGGTCCTTCATGGGCCCAATTTGAACCTTTTGGGGATGAGGGAGCCCGAAATCTACGGTTCGATGAAATTGGAGGAAATTAACAGAAGTTTATCGAATCTGGCTCAGAAGGCAGGCATAAAATTATCTTCCTTTCAAAGTAATGCCGAAGGCGAATTGGTAGACCGCATCCATCAGGCGATTCATGATGAGGTTGATTTCATTATTATCAATCCGGCGGCTTATACCCATACAAGCATTGCTTTGCGCGATGCGCTGGTTGCTACCGCACTGCCGTTTATCGAGGTTCATCTTTCCAATATTTTTGCCCGCGAATCTTTTCGCCGGGAATCTTATTTCTCGGATCGGGCTCTCGGCATCATTAGCGGGCTGGGCGCCAAAGGTTATGAATTGGCCCTCGAATATGCCCTGACGGCACGTTAGCACTTTAGATATAAAGCTGATCTATGCAAGCCTCCGCGATATATGGGATCAAAATATTGGTGGAAATTAAATGCAAGCCGATGGAACGGCGCAGCAATTGTTTTCCACCGTTCGGAATAGTTGGAAACGCTCAAAAACGCGCGTCGCTATGGGAGGTCTATTATGGATCTGAGAAAACTTAAAAAGCTGATCGAGCTGGTCGAGGAATCGGGGATCGCCGAGCTGGAGATTACCGAAGGTGAAGAGAAGGTTCGCATCAGCAAGTCTTCGTCCGCCACGCAGACCTATGCAGCAGGAGCATCGGCCTTGCAAACCCCTGCTGCGGCATCCGCCGCAGCAGGGGCAGCTATTCCAGTGGCAGCGGTAGCAGAGCCGTTGCCCGAAGGCCAGGTGGTGAAGTCCCCGATGGTGGGTACGTTCTACCGTACCTCTACGCCTGGCGCCAACCCATTCGTAGAGATAGGGCAGACGGTGAAGGTCGGCGATACGCTATGCATCATTGAAGCGATGAAACTGCTCAACGAAATTGAATCAGACAAGAGTGGGGTTATCAAAGCGATCCTGGTGGAAAACGGTCAACCAGTCGAGTACGGCGAGCCGCTATTCGTGATTGAGTAATTTTCCAGCTTTTTTCTTTCTTTATAGAAGTACAAGATAGCCAATACCGCCGCAGTTCAATAGAGACATTCGATAAAATGTTTGAAAAAATCCTGATAGCAAATCGTGGGGAAATTGCCCTGCGCATTCAGCGTGCCTGTCGTGAAATGGGTATCAAAACAGTGGCGGTGCACTCCGAAGCGGATGCCAACGCCAAATATGTGAAACTCGCCGATGAGTCGGTGTGCATCGGGCCAGCGCCATCGGCTCAGAGCTATCTCAATATTCCGGCCATCATCAGCGCGGCGGAAGTTACCGATGCGGAAGCTATTCACCCGGGCTACGGCTTCCTTTCGGAAAATGCCGATTTCGCCGAGCGTGTGGAAAGAAGCGGTTTTGTCTTTATTGGCCCACGTCCAGAAACAATACGTATGATGGGAGACAAAGTAAGCGCCAAGAGCGCCATGAAAAAGGCGGGCGTACCATGCGTTCCCGGTTCCAACGGCGCACTGCCGGAATCGCCTGAAGAGATCAGGGCCGTTATTCGTGCAATTGGCTACCCTGTTATCATCAAGGCGTCGGCGGGTGGCGGCGGCCGCGGAATGCGCGTAGTGCATACTGAAGCCGCGCTGTCGAATGCGGTCATAATTACCCGGAACGAAGCTCAAGCGGCATTTGGCAACCCAACAGTGTACGCAGAAAAATTTCTGGAAAATCCGCGCCATATCGAGTTTCAGATTCTGGTTGACGAACACCGCAATGCGATCCACTTGGGGGAACGGGACTGCTCAATGCAACGCCGCCACCAGAAAATCCTTGAGGAGGCGCCTGCCTTGGGAATTCCCCCCAGATTGCGGGACAGGATGGGCAGCCGGTGCGCCGATGCCTGTCGCCGTATCGGTTATCGCGGCGTCGGAACGTTTGAGTTTCTGTTCGAGAAAAATGAATTTTATTTCATCGAAATGAACACGCGTCTTCAAGTGGAGCATACGGTTACCGAAGCAATTACGGGAATTGATCTCGTTCAGGCTCAGATCCGTGTTGCTGCAGGCGAGAAACTGACCATTCGCCAACGGGATGTTTCCTTTAAAGGGCATGCCATCGAATGTCGTATCAACGCCGAGGATCCCTATAAGCTCACACCATCCGCAGGCCGCATTACTCAGTATCATGCTCCAGGTGGTCCCGGCATTCGGGTCGACTCCCATATTTACCATAATTATATTGTGCCGCCCTATTATGATTCCATGATTGGCAAAGTCATCGCTTATGGCGATACACGCGACCAGGCTATTGCCAGAATGCGTATTGCGCTGTCCGAAATGGTGGTTGAGGGTATCAGCACTAACATCCCGTTACATCTTGATCTTTTATCTGACGCTGCTTTTTTGAATGGCAGCACTCCCATCCATTACCTTGAGCAAAAGCTTGCCAACTATAACAAGCCAAGCTAGGGCTTAGAGAGGGAATGCGCTGCTTACTGTAGCCTGTTCCATCAATTTTCAACAATCGGAGCGGGGGTTAAGCGGCTAAGTCAGCCCGAATTGCCCGAATCAGCATTATTCAGATCGCTATTGCCGGGTTAAACGTGTCCTGGATCAATCTCACCATAGAAACCGATGATGCGCACGCCGAGGCTTTGAGCGATGCAATGCTTGAGTTGGGCGCGTTGTCGGCGGACATACATGATGCGGGGGCTAACACCGAAAGAGAGCAGTTTTTGTTTGACGAACCCGGTGACATTTCGGCGAAAATCTGGACAGCATCCGAAGTCACCACTTTATTCAACGCGGATGCGGATATCACTTCCATCGTGCGGGCCGCGGCACAGGCAGCGCGGCTTCCCCGTCCGCCCAACTACAGTGTGAAGCATGTGGAAGAGCAGGATTGGGTACGGATTACCCAATCACAGTTTAGCCCGATTCAAATATCGTCAAGATTATGGGTCGTTCCCAGCTGGCATGTAGCGCCCGATCCTGCCGCCATTAATCTGATACTCGACCCTGGCCTGGCTTTCGGCACAGGCAGTCATCCCTCTACCCAATTGTGTCTTGCCTGGCTTGACGAAACCCTGCGGGGGAACGAAGATATTCTGGATTATGGTTGCGGTTCGGGCATACTTGCCATCGCTGCTTCAAAGCTGGGAGCGAATCATGTGGTAGGGATTGATATAGATCCACAGGCGGTCGCGGCGAGCCGCGAAAACGCCGCACATAACCAATGCGACGAAATTAAGGTAAGGTTTCATACGCATTTTGCGGCTCGGACAGATTCGGCGCGCGAGGCGTGGGCGGACGTGGTGCTTGCCAATATCCTTGCGAATCCGCTGATCATGCTGGCTCCGATACTGATGTGCGCTACTCGGCCGGGCGGGCTTATTGCGCTTTCGGGCATACTTGAGGAACAGGCGGAAGAGGTAAAGCAAGTTTATCGGCAATGGTTCGAAATGCATACCTCGAGGGTGCAAGAAGGATGGGTATTGCTGACAGGAACGAAAAAATGAATTTGATATTTTCTGCTAAATCGCGAGACTATGGCGCTTATAACCCGTTGTCCTAACTGTGCGACTGCTTTTCGTATTACCCCCTTGCATTTGCAGGCACACGGAGGCGATGTGCGTTGTGGACGCTGTACGCAGGTATTCAACGGTTTTTCGTCGTTGGCAACGATGCAGGAGCCGGAAGCAGCCAATGCGCCGGGAATGCCCATTGCGGACAATGACATGCCGGAGGCTGCTTCTAAAAAGGATCCGCTTCCCCCAGCATTATCTGATCAGGAAATCTCGCTTCCAGCATCCAGCCATAAGATAATACAGCCTGATATCGTCGCGGAAACGGTCACGCGGAAGGTCCGGAACTCCGTTCCGTCGACTGAGGAAGAATCGATCCCGCCAATATCCGGCCCCACCCCTGCGCTTGAGAACCGTGTGCCGGACAGCTACCCTTTCGACGTGGCGCAACCGCGCAGGACTTCTTCCCCTATTTGGGGTTTCGCTAGCCTGTTCCTGCTTGTCGCCTTGGCGGGGCAGGCCCTCCATTTTTATCGCGCCGAGCTTTCTGTTATTGCGCCCGGTACCAAGCCGTATCTGGAGCAATATTGTAAATTGTTGGGCTGTACTATTCCGCTGCTCCAAAATTCGGAATTACTGAATATTGAGTCATCCGAGATGCAAGCGGATATGCAACAGTCTGGCGTCATCACGCTTACCGCAACAGTACGTAATTACGCCCCTTATTCCCAGACATTTCCACTGTTTGAACTTACCCTCACCGACCCCGAGGACCGGCCACTTGCAAGCCGTATCTTCAATCCCGATACATATCTTGAAAAGAATTCAAATCCGTCCAGCGTTATCGCCCCAGATTATGAATTCAACGTAAGACTCTATCTCGATAGCGGTAACCTCAATGCGGCTGGATATCGATTGTTTTTATTTTATCCAGCCGCTTGACACAGCCTGTAGTTGCAGCACACTAAAATTATCGGCTGTGCTAAAAAGCACATTTAGATTAAAATCGAAGTCCCGTCAATCAAGTATCCGCTCTTCAGGCAATGACATCTGAAACATTGGTCGAAATCAAGGGCCTGAATTTTTCCTATGGAGAGCGCCCCATCCTGAAGGGGATTGATATGATCATGCCGCGTGGCAAAGTCATCGCTATCATGGGTGGCAGCGGCAGCGGCAAGACTACGCTGTTACGCCTTATCGGCGGTGCGATTCGCCCTTCCGCGGGTTACGTAAAAATTGCCGGCAAGGTAGTGCATGAGCTTAAAAGGGATGAGCTTTTCCAGATGCGCCGGAAGATGAGCATGCTATTTCAGTTTGGTGCACTGTTTACCGACCTGTCTGTCTTCGACAATGTTGCTTTCCAGATGAGGGAGCATACCGATCTGCCGGAATCCATGATACGTGATCTGGTATTAATGAAGCTGCAAGCTGTCGGTCTGCGCGGGGCGCATGATCTGATGCCTACACAGCTCTCCGGGGGTATGGCGCGTCGCGTCGCTCTGGCTCGCTCGATTGCCCTTGAGCCACTACTCATCATGTATGATGAGCCTTTTACCGGGCTTGATCCAATTTCACTCACTGTAATCGGAAATCTGATCCGCCGTCTGACTGATGCGCTAGGTATGACTTCCATCGTTGTTACGCACGATGTGCAAGAGTCTTTGAAGATCGTTGATTACGTTTATTTTGTTTCGGAGGGCGTGATCGCCGCGCATGGTACCCCGGAGGAAGTGCGCGGATCGGTTGCACCTTTCGTACATCAGTTTGTGCATGGTGAAGAAGATGGTCCCATCCCATTTCACTACCCTGCCGAGGCTTACGCAAGCGATCTGAAGCTGGAGGGCAGTTTTGCCTAGGCGCATCGTTGTCGGCATTCGGGGCGTCGGTCATCGCGTTATAGATAGTATTTGGCGGCTAGGGTACGCTAGCCACTTTTTCCTGCTGACGCTGCTGAAGTCAGGCACCAGTTTTCGGCGCTTCGGCCTGATTATCCGGGAGCTTTATTTCACGGGTGTATTGTCGCTGATCATCATCGTCGTGTCGGGGCTGTTTGTCGGAATGGTGCTGGGTTTACAGGGCTATGAGACACTGCAGAGATTCGGTGCCGAATCTGCCGTGGGTACGATGGTTGCATTGTCTCTGGTGCGGGAATTGGGTCCCGTTGTGGCGGCATTATTGTTTGCCAGCCGTGCCGGTTCCGCCATTACCGCTGAAATTGGCTTGATGAAAGCCACTGATCAATTGGCTGCAATGGAAATGATGGCGGTAGATCCCATTGCGCGGGTGGTTGCTCCCCGTTTTTGGGCCGGTGTGATTTCCATGCCGTTTCTAGCAGCGTTGTTTTCCGTGGTTGGTGTGTTTGGCGGTTATTTGATAGCAGTAGTGCTTATTGGTGTGGACGAGGGTTCCTTCTGGTCGCAGATGCAAAATGCGGTGGATTTTCGGTACGACATCGTCAACGGTGTTATCAAGACCTGTGTTTTTGGGGTGGCGGTGACGGCAATTGCGGTGTTCGAGGGTTATGATGCATCGCCCACGGCTGAGGGAGTATCCGGCGCGACAACCCGCACCGTGGTAACTTCTGCGCTGGTAATTCTGGGACTGGATTTTGTTTTAACCTCGGTCATGTTCAGGGGAATGAGCTGATGCAGCGAACAACAATGGATTTGTGGGTAGGGCTTTTTGTCATGGCCGGAATAGGTGCATTGTTGTTCCTGGCGTTGAAAGTCGGAAACTTGGGTACTTACAGCGCTGCGGATAGCTATACGCTAGTTGGAAATTTCGAAAATATCGGGGGTTTGAAAGTCAGAGCACCTATAAAAAGCGCTGGCGTGGTGGTAGGGCGCGTAACGGATATCCAGCTGAACGCGGAGACTTTCGATGCCGCGGTGACCATGAGTATAGACACCCGTTATCGATTTCCCAAGGATACTTTTGCCAGCATTCTCACAGCAGGGCTTTTAGGCGAGCAATACATCGGCTTGGCGGCAGGAGGGGACGAAACTTCACTGAAGAATGGCGATAAAATCATGAAAACAAATTCGGCGATCGTTCTGGAGGATTTGATCGGAAGGTTCTTATTCAATAAGGCGTCGGAGGGGAATGGGAGCGGAAGTGATAAGAATTAATCACGTTTTTAGCAGTAATATCCATTCCATTTTTTTCTGTGTATTTAGATAATTTTTGCGAGGAGCTCATGAAAAAAGTTTTTGGTAGCTTGGCATTACTGGCGGCATTGTTTGCGCTTCCTACATGGGCAATGGAAGTGGGTCCTGATACCCTGGTAGATAATACGGCCCAGGAGGTACTTGCCATCGTCAGGCAAGACAAGGATATTCGGGCAGGCAATACGGCCAAGATTCTCGACCTAGTGGAAGCTAAGATACTGCCTCATTTCGATTTTACGCGTATGACCCGGCTTGCGATGGGCAAAAACTGGTCCAAGGCCGCGCCCGAGCAACAGCAGCAATTGGTGAAAGAATTTCGTACCCTACTAGTGCGTACCTATTCCAATGCGCTCACTACCTATCGTGACCATACTATCAAGGTCGAACCGCTGAAAGCCAAGGCGGACAATACCGATACCCTGGTAAAAACCCAGGTGATGCAAGGTCATGGTCAACAGCCTGTACCTATCGATTACAGTATGGAAAAAACTGGCGATGGCTGGAAAGTTTACGATGTGACGGTAGCTGGAGTAAGCTTGGTAACGAATTACCGCAGTACTTTCAATAGCCAGGTTCACGAGGGTGGAGTGGAGAAATTGATCAAAACATTGACCGAAAAAAATCGTGCGCTGATAGCTGGCGATAAAAAGGCTGAAGCGGCCCCCTAATCCAATGGCCGCTGAAGTGGTACGCGATGGCGGCAAACTGAGCGTCGAAGGAGCCGTAACCATCACTAATGTGGTTACGGTGGTGGAGCGGGGCATTGCTTTGTTTGATCGCGACAGTTTGATAGTAGATCTAAAACAATTAACCGAGGTGGACTCCGCCGCAATCTGCATGTTGCTGGAATGGCAGCGAGAAGCTGCCCGCCGTAGCTGCCGGATATGTTTCGCCAGCATGCCGCCGAATCTGGAAGGTCTCGCCCAACTGTATGGCGTTTACGAATTAATCCAGGTTGCATAGTTCGTAAACGCTTCGAATGGTTGAGCTGGCTGTAGCAGGCGCCGACCGACTAAGGGCAGGCAACTCCTGGCTTCGATCGGAACGATCCCTTATCTATTGAAGAGTCATTAATATAAAGGAAAAAGAATGATCACACCAGAAAGCATAAAAAACCACATTGAGATCGCTATGCCATGCGAACTAGTGCATGTGGAAGGCGAAGATGGCCGTCATTTTAATGCCGTCATTGTCAGTGCCGAATTCCGCGGAAAGAACAGGGTGGAGCAACATCAAATCGTCTACCGCGCACTCGGCGACAGGATGAAGCAGGAGATTCACGCGCTATCCATGAAAACCCTGACGCCGGAACAGTGGGCGGAAAGCAGTCAGGCGTAATATGCGCTTAGTATGTAAACAGTACTCTTGAAAGAAGGGATGCACCGTCACTTTGCTCGTAGCTGCATAGAAATATACGCAACTTCCTCACGCCCCTGCGCTGACACTCACACAGTTTTTACCATTCCAGCCTTTATTTGAATTTCCGCTAATACGTCCGCATACCGGCGTTGACACGATTATCGTTGCGCAAGCGTACGGCGCTTATGCAGCCGCCACCATCGTTTCCCGCATCTTCTGCATTGCTTTGGCTTCAATCTGGCGGATGCGCTCGGCGGATACGCCCCATTCATCAGCAAGATCGTGCAGAGTTGCAGTATCCTTTTCACGCAACCAGCGCGCTTCAATGATTCGGCGGCTTCGTGCATCCAGACCGGACAGCGCCTGTTCCAGCCCTTCGCCGCGCAAGCGACGGGTTTGCTCCGCCTCCAGCAATTGCGGAGGCTCCGACCCATCGGTGAGATAAGCGATGGGACTGAATGTATCCTCATCATTATCTTCGGACAACGGTTCGAGGGAGATGTCGCGTCCGTTGAAACGGGTTTCCATTTCCACCACATCCTCGGCTTTTACACCCAGCTGTTTGGCCATGGCATTGACTTCTTCAGGATTCATGGTATCCAGCACCGTCTTCATGCTGCGCAGGTTGAAGAACAGTTTGCGCTGCGCCTTGGTGGTAGCGATTTTAACCAAGCGCCAGTTACGCAATATGAATTCATGAATTTCCGCCTTGATCCAATGCACCGCGAACGAAACCAGTCTTACGCCTCGTTCTGGATCATAGCGCTTGACGGCTTTCATCAGACCAACGTTACCCTCCTGAATCAGGTCAGCCTGAGGAAGACCATAGCCTTTGTAACCGCGAGCGATAGCGACTACTACGCGTAAATGCGTCAACACCAGCTGACGGGCGGCGCCTATATCACCTTCATCTCGCAGAGATCGCGCCAAGCGGATCTCTTCTTCCTGGGAAAGTATGGGAAAGCGATTGGCGGATTGAATATAGCTTTCAATGCTGCCGCCAGGTGAAGGTACGGTTAAAGCGAAAGTCATGTGTCCTCCTTGGTTCCTTACAAAATTAACCTTACCAGTAAGAGAGTCAATCGTTAGGAAAGTTCCCAATAAAGGGGACGCGTGGGTATAAGCAAGCTTCTGAATTATCGGGGTTCTACTTGCCAGAGATGATTTGCGACCGATAACCATGCTCCAGTCCAGCCCAGGCAGGCCGAGAATAACAATAGACCCAGGCTTTCCTCAATGGGAAGATGGTAGAGACGAAAATTCATTTCATATAATTGCATCAAATCCCTCAGTTCATCATCCATCAGATGGATTCCGAGAGAGATAATCAGCCATGCTGCGACGCCTCCAGCTAATCCCTGCATGGCGCCAAAATACAGAAAGGGGCGGCGGATGAAACCGTTGGTCGCGCCGATCAGCTTGGATACTTCTATCTCGTCTCTCTTTGTAAGAATTTGCAGGCGTATGGTGTTAAATGTCACGGCCACCAGCGCGAAACCCAGCAACGCGGCAAGCATTAATACGGCCAACCTCCCCAGTCTGAGTAGTGCGTCCAGCCGGTTGGCCCAAGCCGAGTCAAGTTGCACATGTTCAATCTTGGGCCATCCCTGCAGCTCCATACGTAATTCTTCCAGCGTCCCGGGCGAGAGATTCCTGGCATTAACCAGAAAAGCATCGGGTAGCGGGTTTTGGTCAAGGCTGTCTATTACGTCTGCCAGTCCGTTGCCTCGTTTGAACTGCTCTAGGGCGCTATCCCTGGAAATAAACCCGAAGCTTGCCACCTGCGGATGATGCTTCAAGCGCGATTCAATCTGTTCTACCTCGCCGGAATCCGCATCCTGTTCCAGGAACAAGCTCAATTGCGGTACTCCCGAAACCTGTCCCGAGAATGCCTGCAAATTCCCCAGCAGCATGTAAATTCCGGCAGGCAGGCTGAAGGCAATGCCGATGACGGTAATGCTGAGCAAGTTGCCGATTGGTGTCCCCGCCAGCCGCTTAAGCGCCAGGACAAAAGCATGCCAGTGATGGGCAAGCCACACGCTCATGCCGCCAGCTCGCCGTGATTTAGCGCAAAAATACGCAGCGGAATGTTGCCAAGCAATTCCACGTCATGCGTGGCTATCAGGACGGTTACGCCCACCTGATGAAACGACTTGAACATACCCATTATATCTCTTGCATAATCAGCATCGAGATTGCTTGTTGGCTCATCGGCAATGAGAATGGAAGGACGATTTACTATCGCACGGGCGATGCAGAGCCGCTGTTGTTCCCCACCGGAAAGCGTAATGGGCCGCACTCTTTCCTTGTCCAGCAGTCCTACCTTGTCAAGCGCCGCGCGCACCCGCCCGGTCGCCCCTCTGGAATTAAAACCGCTGATTTGCAGCGGCAGCAACACATTGTCGAATACGGTACGGTCGAACAGGATCTTTTGATCCTGAAAGACGAGGCCGAGATTGCGCCGCAGAAACGGGATTGCGCCACCCTTGAGCGCGCTTACATTCTGGCCGTTGACGATAATGCTGCCTGAAGTGGGGCGTTCGATCGCAGCAATGAGCCTTAGCAGTGTGCTTTTGCCCGCCCCCGAATGTCCGGTAATCAGGGCCATCTCCCCCACTTCAAGGGTAAAGCTGATATTCTTGAGCGCGTCGAAACCGTTGGGATAACGTTTGCAGACTTGACTGAAGCTGATCATTAAAAGATTTTTACCGCGAAAGATTCATTTTAACCTTTCAGGAGAATTAAGAAGGCAAAACTTTAGAACCCGCTTGGAATCGAGGCACTTGAGCGGCTTCAATCATGTGGAGTAGTTTTGATTTAATCAAACAACGCTTCGACGAATTCATTCGCATCGAACGGTTTCAGGTCCTCAATGCCTTCCCCAATGCCAATAAAACGGATGGGCAAAGGCGGCTTTTGCAGCCGCTGTCTGGCGATAGCCGCGATTACTCCCCCTTTGGCAGTACCGTCCAGCTTGGTAACAATGAGGCCGGTGAGACCGAGCGCATCGTCGAAAGCGCGTACCTGACTGATTGCATTCTGTCCTGTGTTGGCATCGAGCACCAGCAGCACTTCATGAGGCGCGCCCTGCTCGGCCTTGGCGATAACACGTTTCACCTTTTTAATTTCCTCCATCAGGTGCAGCTGTGTGGTGAGACGCCCGGCGGTGTCTGCCAATACGATATCTATGCCGCGCGCTTTAGCAGCATTAACCGCGTCGAATATCACTGCCGCCGGATCCCCTTTTTGCTGAGCAGTGCTTTCCTGGGCAATAACGGCCACACCGTTTCGCTCACCCCAAGCCATGAGCTGTTCGCGCGCCGCAGCGCGGAATGTGTCGCCAGCGGCGAGCAAGACGGTTTTCCCCTGCAGCTGAAAATGATTGGCAAGCTTACCGATCGAGGTGGTCTTGCCCGCACCATTCACGCCGGTTAGCATAATGATGAAGGGTTTGCATGTGTCGGTAAGCAAAGGCTGTGCCAGCGGTGCAAGTAAGGCGACAAGTGCTTCCTGTAGCGTGCCCTTGAGTTGTGCCGCGTCGGTGAGGTCCTTGTTTTTGACTTGCCTTCGCAATTCGTCCAGCAGCCAGGCAGTGGCATCGATGCCGGCATCGGCTGTGAGCAGGATGGCTTCCAGTTCCTCGTAGAGCGTTTCATCGATCTTGCCGCTGCCGAGCAAGCCGGATAAACGCTTGCCCAGATTGTTCCGCGTCCGCGAAAGGCCTTGTCGAACCCGGGTTGCCCAATTCGCTGATGGAGTTTCGGCAGGGGTGGAGCTATTTTTGGATTTGAAGAAACTGGGCATTCTGTTAGTCTGTCAACATTAGTCGAAATTTGCGGCTGAAATTTGCAAGCAGGATTTTATTCCCGGATTTTATTCCGTTTACTCAGCTTTAGGTTATTAAAAAAATGAGACTTTATCGTCACGTTGACAATCATTGCGATGGCCGGAAGACAGTAGCGATACTGCTGATTTCGTTATTTTCGTCGGGAGCCTTTGCCACTTCCAGCGAGTACTCGCTTGGCAACGGTCTTAAGCTGGTCGTCAAGGAAGACCATCGTTCACCGGTAGTCATCTCGCAAATCTGGTACAAGGCAGGCAGCATCGATGAATTGAACGGCGTAACCGGCGTAGCCCATGTGTTGGAGCATATGATGTTCAAAGGCACGAAAAAAGTTCCCGGCGGTGAATTTTCCAGACGCATCGCGGCGGCCGGCGGACGGGAAAACGCGTTCACGAGCCGCGATTACACTGCCTATTTCCAGCAACTACAAAAATTCAGGCTGCCGATGGCGATGGAACTGGAATCCGACCGGATGCTTAATCTGGTATTGACAGAAGGTGAGTTCGCCAAAGAAATCAAGGTGGTAATGGAAGAACGGCGATTGCGTACCGATGATCAGCCCCGCGCGCTGGTCCATGAGAAAATGATGGCAACCGCCTATCAATCGCATCCTTATCGACGTCCGGTTATAGGCTGGATGAACGATCTGGAGAACATGCATGTCAGCGATGCGAAGGAATGGTATGACCGCTGGTATGCGCCGAACAACGCGGTGCTCGTGGTGGTGGGCGACGTAAACCCGAAGGAAGTGTTCGCGTTGGCACAAAAGTATTACGGTTCGATCAAGTCTCGCCCGGTGCTGACCATGGATAAGCGCAAGCCACAGACGGAACCGGTGCAAGTCGGGATCAAGCGGATTACGGTGAAGGCGCCAGCACGAATGCCATATCTCGCGATGGGCTATCAGGCGCCGGTGCTGCGGAATCCCGCCACAGATTGGGAGCCTTATGCGCTTGAAATGCTGGCAGGGGTGATGGATGGCAACGAGTCCGCACGGCTCAACAAGGAATTGGTGCGGGAGCTACGCATCGCCAGTTCAGCAGGGGCTGGCTACGATTCCACTGCGCGCGGTCCAGGGATGTTTTATCTCGATGGCACACCCAGCGAAGGAAAAACAGTGGCGGATCTGGAGGCTGCCTTGCGCAGCGAGATAGAAAAACTCGTGCGTGACGGTGTGACTGCAGAGGAACTTGCGCGCGTTAAGGCTCAGGTCGTAGCCAGTCACGTATTTCAGCTCGATTCGATGTCTTACCAGGCGATGCAGATCGGTCAGTTGGAAAGTATAGGATTGTCTTTTCGCGATGTGGACACGATGTTGAAAAAACTTCAAGCCGTTACCGCCGAACAGGTGCGCGAAGTGGCAAAAAAATATCTGAAGGATGATAGTCTGACTGTAGCGGTACTCGACCCGCAACCGCTGGAGCAGAAAACCCCCTTCGCAACGCCCCCCGGTCTGCGGCATTAAAAGCTGCGGTTGCGACTTTTCGCTGCCGATCGAAGCGAATACATTTAAAATACAGGTTCTTTATCGCTTATTCCCTGCTGCCATACCACCTAGAAATAGATCCCCCTAGGTTTTTTGAACTCGAGAAGCGCCTGTCCAGAGAGGTCCCCATGCTAGCGATGCGCTTCATGTTTATTTTACTGTTGAGTGTTTATTCCTCATGGACGTTAGCCACTCTGCCAATCCAGCAATGGCAGTCACCTTCCGGCGCACAGGTATATTTCATTGAAAGCCACGATTTGCCGATACTCGATATCAGTGTGGATTTCAGTGCGGGTAGCGGTACGGATACACCGGATAAGTCCGGCCGTGCAGGTTTGACTTTATATCTGCTGAGCCTTGGTGCCGCAGGGTTATCCGAAGATCAAATTGCGAAAGAGATCGCTGACGTGGGTGCCCAGCTTGGTGCTCATTTCGATCAGGATCGCGCGGGCCTCACTTTGCGTACGCTAAGCAGCATACGCGAACGCAGGCAGGCGCTCGACGTATTCGGTCGCGTCATACAGCACCCTGCATTTGTTGCAAACGTGCTGGAACGGGAGCAGGCGCGGATAATTGCTGGGTTGAAGGAAGCCGACACCAAGCCTGACAATATCGCTGACCGCACATTAATGAAAATGCTCTATGGCAGTCATCCCTATGGATTACGCGGTTCTGGCGAGATTGAGAGCGTGAGCGCATTGCGCCGCGACGATCTGATCGATTTTTATCGATCCCACTATTCTGCCGCCGATACGGTGGTCTCTATCATAGGCGATCTGAGCCGTGCCGAAGCTGCAGCGATCGCTGAATCATTAACGAAGGAACTATCGCGAACCAAACCTGAGGACGTTCTGCCGGCTGTTACAGCACCTGTTGCGGAGACCAAGAGAATTGCCCACCCCGCCACACAAAGTCATATTCTGCTTGCATATCCGGGGCTGCGTCGCGACGATCCCGATTATTTTCCGCTGCTCGTCGGCAATTACGTCCTCGGAGGCGGTGGGTTTACGTCCCGCTTGATGGAAGAGATCCGCCAGAAACGCGGATTGGCTTACAGCGTTCACAGCCATTTTTCGCCTCTTAAAGAGGAGGGGCCGTTCGAAATCGGTTTGCAAACCAGAAAGGAGCAGTCCGAAGAGGCATTAGCGCTGACCCGGAAAATTCTGGCCGACTTTGTTGCGGGAGGACCAACAGAAAAAGAGCTTGTAGAAGCCAAAAAAAATATTATCGGGAGCTTCCCATTGCGCATCGACAGTAACAAGAAAATTCTAGGATATCTCGCTGTGATCGGTTTTTACCACTTGCCTCTTACCTATCTGGATGACTATCTGAAAGCTGTGGACAGCGTAACGGTTGCCCAGATCAGGGATGCTTTTCGGCGTCGTATCAAACCCGATGGAATGGTGGCTGTCGTGGTGGGAGCCCAGGAAGAAAAATAAAATTTCTCCCGGGTTGCGGTTATTGCCCCCAGCTGATTCCTTTCGTGAATCGTCATTGCATGCATGTGATGAGAAACAAAATTCGCATTATCGGCGGTGAATGGCGCGGCCGCCTCATTACCTTTTCCAGCGCTGCAGACCTGCGCCCGACCCCGGGTCGGACACGCGAAACAGTATTCAACTGGCTGGGACAGGATATGAGTGGCAAGGTCTGCCTTGATCTGTTTGCAGGCAGCGGAGCGATGGGCTTCGAGGCTGCATCCCGGGGAGCGAAGCGCGTAGTGATGGTCGAATCCAACCCGGAAGTGTTGAAAGCGCTAAAAGCCAATTTGCAAAAACTGGTGACAAGTCAAATCCAACTGGTAGCAATGGATGCGTTAAAATTCATCCATTCCGACCGGCAATTGTTCGATGTAATTTTTCTTGATCCGCCCTATCGGCTGGGCCTGTTGCCCATGCTGTTGCCTTTGCTTTCTTTGCACCTTGCCGAAGGCGGGCTGGTCTATGTGGAAGATGATCGATTTTCTGAGCGAGGTACGGACTGGCTGGTCTGGCGTAGAGGCTACGCAGGCAAGGTGTGCTATCAATTATTAAAACTTGGAAAGAATGGATAAAGCGATATACCCAGGGACTTTCGATCCCATTACGCGCGGGCATGAAGATTTGGTTCGACGTGCTTCGCGGCTATTCGATCGGGTGGTGGTTGCAGTCGCTGTGAGCAGCGGTAAAAAGCCTTTTTTTACTCAGAATGAGCGAGTGGACATGGTACGGCAGGTGCTGGCGGATTGCCATAATGTCGAGGTGATGGCATTTTCGGGTCTACTGATGGAATTCCTGCAACAGCAGAACGCCAGGGTGATTTTACGCGGTCTGCGTGCGGTGTCGGATTTTGAATATGAATTTCAGATGGCGGGCATGAACCGCAGCATGTATCCCGATGTTGAAACCGTATTCATGACCCCATCAGAGCAATACATGTTTATTTCTGCTACCATTGTACGAGAAATTGCCTTATTGGGTGGAAATGCGGACAAGTTTGTGCATCCGCTGATCGCTGCTCAGCTTCGGGCGCGAATCGGAACGTAACTATCCTGTATCGCTGACTGCTTTTTCCCTGGTTTAATCCAGCATGCATAGATGCTTCTTCCATCGCTTTATCTATTGGATCTTTCGCTGCCGGATTCAGGATTATCGAGGGTGATATGGCGCTGATGATTACCGATGAATGTATCAATTGCGACGTGTGCGAGCCGGAATGCCCGAATGACGCCATTTCACAGGGCGAAGAGATCTATGTGATAGACGCTAACCTTTGCACCGAATGCGAGGGGCATTTCGAAGTTTCACAATGCGTGGAAGTATGCCCGGTTGACTGTATCATCATTAATCCGAACATTGTCGAGACTAAAGAGCAGTTGCACGAAAAATATCTTTACCTTACCGGGCACCAGCAAGCTCCTCGGGTATAGCGTAACGTCTCGGCCCAAATATGGCTGTGCCTACCCGTACCAGGGTTGCACCTTCTTCGATGGCGATATCCAGGTCTTCCGACATACCCATCGAGATCGTATCCAATTCATAGCCATCCCGCTTCAACCGATCGTACGCTTCCCTCAGCATGCGGAACTGGCTTCGTTGCAGAGCGGTGGCTTTTGTAAGCTCTGGAATGGCCATTACCCCCCGAAGTTTCAGACGGGGCAGCGTGACAACATGCGCTGCCAGCTCGGCGATTTCTTCGGGCGCGACGCCGCTTTTGCTACCCTCTCCGCTAACGTTTACCTGCAGGCATATCTGAAGGGGCGGCAACGATTCAGGTCTATCTTTCGACAAACGGTCGGCGATTTTCTTTCTGTCCACACTATGTACCCAGGCAAAGTTCTCCGCTATGCGCCTTGTTTTATTGCTCTGTATGGGGCCGATAAAATGCCATTCGATGGGTAAGTCGGCAAGTACCGGGATTTTTGCCAATGCTTCCTGAAGATAATTCTCTCCGAAAATTGTCTGGCCGGCGATAAAGGCCTCGCGCAAGCATTCGGCGGGATTGGTCTTGCTCGCGGCCAAAAGCGTAATGGCTTCGGGCTGCCGGCCAGTTTTTTCTGCAATCTCCCAGATGCGGGTTTTTACCTTCTGCAGGCCCGAGGCAATGGTTGTCGTATTGGGTTCCATTTTTTGCCTTTTTTATTTACCGGTTACTCCGGGCGATCTTACCCATGAGAAAAAATAGTTGAAAAGCGCATGAGCATAGTAGAGCGACTGATCTTTACGGTCAAGCATGCAGCCATGCCTCCCTATCAAAAAAGGAACACTGTTCAAGGATACCCCAACATGCCTTAGCCATATCAGTAAACGACTTTGACATTCTCCGTCTTCAAATGTGCAAACAGCGACTGCAACAGATTATCCTGCAAGCTTACACGCCAGGCCTCTCCCAGCTCCAGTTCGCAAATCCCGACCTGGTTGCGGTAAAAGACCAACACCGGGCAGTAGTCGATATTGCGTTGACCCTTGCCACCTTTGCCGGCATGGGTGTCGCTACGATAGGGTGCAAGAAGTTCTTTAAGTTTGACGGCATTGGATTGCCCGTTGCAGTAGAGCTCCATGCGTTTGGCGTAGCGTGAGCGAGCGTCGTCAAGATTATAGATCTGATCGGCGGAAATGCGCAATTCATCGCCATTTTCGTCGTCACCCCTTCTAGTGCCTACCCTGGCTTCCACCAAAAGTAGCTGATCTTCTTTCAGCCGTCCGCGGAAAGACTCGAATAGCTCGCTGAATACAACGATCTCTATCCGGGCGGTGCCGTCATCCAGTACGATGACTCCCATTTTTCCGCGCCGGGTCATTTGCGTGCGCATGGCGTAGATGATTCCTGCCAGAAGCTGCGGCTCCCGCTGGGGGTTTAATCGATTCAATCGTGTGCGTACGAAGCCTTTCAAGTCTCCCGCATAATCATTGAAGGGGTGGCCGCTCAAATAGAATCCAAGCGCCATTTTTTCGTTTTTTAGCCTTTCTCGGTCCACCCACGGCGGGACGCTAATCAGACGCGGTTGTTCCATCGGGTCGTTACCTTCGCCAAACAGACTCACCTGATTAACCGCGCGGCCGGCCTGTTCCGCGGCTTCCAATGCGATGCCGACCGATGCCAACAGACTTGCACGATGACGGTTGATGGAATCAAACGCACCGGCACGGATGAGCGATTCCACCACGCGACGGTTGACAATGCGTTTGTCCGCCCGCCGACAAAAATCGAACAGGTCAGTGTAAGGTCCGCCCTGATCCCGTGCATTGATAATCGCTGCAATTGCAGACTCTCCTGTACCTTTCACCGCCCCCAGGCCATATCGTATGGCTTTTCCGTCTACAGGAACAAAACGATGGCTGGACAGGTTGACGTCGGGCGGCAGGATGGTAAGACCATTGGCAATGCTGTCCTCAAAAAACGCATGCACTTTATCCGTATCATCCATGTCGGCAGAGAGGGTAGCGGCCATGAATTCAGCGGGATGATGCGCCTTGAGGTAGGCGGTCTGGAAGGCGATCAAGGCATAGGCTGCCGCATGCGATTTATTGAAACCATAGCCTGCAAATTTCTCCATCAGATCGAAGAGCTCGACTGCATTCCGCTGTGTCAGCCCGTTCCTGGTGGCGCCCGCAACAAAAATATCGCGCTGCAGCGCCATCTCTTCAACCTTTTTCTTGCCCATTGCCCGCCGCAGCAGATCGGCGCTGCCGAGACTATATCCACCAATCACCTGGGCGATCTGCATCACCTGCTCCTGGTAGATCATTACGCCGTAGGTGGGCTCAAGAATGGGTTGCAAGCGCGGGTCGAGATACTCCACGCGCTTGCCGTGCTTGCGTTCGGTAAATTCGGGAATCAGCGCCATCGGACCTGGCCTGTACAATGCCACCAGCGCGATGATGTCTTCAAAGCAGTCGGGCCTTGCCTTTTGCAAGAGATCCTTCATGCCGCGTGATTCGAACTGGAATATTCCCACAGCGTTGCCCTGCCGCAACAACGCATAGGTGGCAGGATCATCCAGTGGAAGATTTTCCAGGGAAAAGGTTGCTGGCTTTGGGTTTCCGGATTCGGCAACCTCCAACTTCGGTTGCGCAGCTTCGTAATTCCGCTGCCTGATATATCGGACGGTCCAATCGAGAATGGTCAACGTCCGCAAGCCCAGGAAGTCGAATTTTACCAAGCCGATTTTTTCCACATCATCCTTGTCGAGTTGACTTATGACTGCATCACCCGGGTCCGTGCAATAAACCGGACAGAAATCAGTAATCTTTCCCGACGCGATCAGTACGCCGCCCGCATGCATGCCGACGTTGCGCGTCAGCCCTTCGAGACGCTCGGCCAGTTCCAGCAGACTACGTACTTCTTCCTCTGCCTGGGCGCGCTGATTCAGTTGCGGTTCCTCTGTACGTGCTTTTTTCAGCGTCATGCCGAGCTCAAACGGCACCAGTTTCGCCAATTGATCGACGAAGTTATAGGGCAGGTCCAACACCCGCCCGACGTCTCGCACTACCGCTTTTGCCGCCATGGTGCCGAACGTGGCAATCTGCGAAACGCTCTCGGCACCGTATTTCTGTTTTACATAGTCGATTACGTGTTCACGTCCGTCCTGGCAAAAATCGATATCGAAGTCAGGCATGGAAACCCGCTCGGGATTAAGGAAGCGCTCAAACAGTAAATCGTAACGAAGCGGATCGAGGTCGGTAATGCCCAAGGAGTAAGCGACCAGCGACCCCGCGCCAGAGCCTCGGCCCGGACCTACCGGCACGTCATTTTGCTTGGCCCAGTTGATGAAATCGGCAACGATCAGGAAATAACCGGCAAACCCCATCTGCACGATGGTGCCAGCCTCAAAATCCAGCCGGGTCCGATATTTTGGCATCTGCGCATTACGCTCCGCAGGGTCGGGAAAAAGTACCTTCATACGTTCTTCCAGCCCCGCCTCTGCCTGAGCGCGAAGGTAGAGTTCCAGGCTCTGGTTGTTGGGGGTAGGAAATAACGGCAGACGATTGACGCCCAGTTCCAGCCTAAGATTACAGCGCTTGGCGAGCTCGACGGTGTTTGCGAGCGCAGCCGGGATGTCGGCGAATAATTCCACCATTTCCGCCTGCGTTTTGAAATACTGCTCTTCGGTGCAATGCTTCGGGCGGCGGCGATCGCCTAGTACGTAACCTTCGGCGATGCACACTCGAGCCTCGTGCGCCTTGTAATCGTCAGGATTCAAGAACTGTACCGATTGTGTCGCCACCACCGGCAGATGCAATTTGGATGCCAGCGCCAGCGAGCGCTGCACGAGCGTCTCGGCATTGGCATGCCCTACTCGCTGTACTTCGATATAGAAGCGGCCTGGGAATAAGCTCGCCCATTCGCGTGCCAGTATTTCTGCCTGAATCGGTTTATTCTGCATCAACATCTGGCCAATATCGCCGAGATTTGCCCCAGACAAGGCAATTAAACCGGCTGTCCCGCTTTCACCTTCCATAAACCAGGATTTCTTGACCTCGGCTCGCCCCTGGCGCTGATTTTCACGATAGGCACGGGATAGCAGCCGGCACAACAACAGGTAACCAGAAGAGGACTGGCATAACAGTAAGATACGCGCGGGTTTGTCCCGGTCATCTTCATTGCTTATCCAGATATCGCAGCCGACAATCGGTTTTATGCCCCTGTCACGTGCCGCCTGGTAAAATTTTACCAGGCCGAAGAGGTTGGAAAGATCGGTGAGCGCCAGTGCCGGCATATCGTCGGATACCGCTTTTGCCACTGCATCATCGATACGCACGATGCCGTCCACGATGGAATACTCGCTGTGCAAGCGCAGATGGATAAAGGCGGGAGATGTAGTCATGTTGTGGGCAATTCTGGACGCAACGTCTGGAATTCAAGTATCTAAAAAACGGTAAATAAAACACCGCTCCTGCTAGCTCAGCTGTCCACTGCGGCGCTCCATGAGGCTTGTTTCAAAGATTATTTTGACTCAACTGTCAGCCTCGAACAAAAAATAAGATTTTAATTTTACATCAATTAAAGGACGTCGAACCTTTACTCCCACGGGTCCGAGTGCATTCAGTGTTCCATCATTGGGACAATGTTTGCAATGATGAGTTGACCGGAATGCTTGCCAGACCAGAGGCCTGCATAGCGATCACGAGAGCCCCGCGATGGAGGTTTGCCGCAGCAATATTGTGCGGTACATTCTGAAAATAGAATGTTGTTGCCAGCCGGGGACAATTCGTTTATTACTGACCGGGAGATATACCCGAGCCTTGAGCGCTCCTAGGAAGCTTTGAGTTCAGGTAGGCTGAGTTGCGGATTATGGTGCCACTCGGTGCCTTGCTCCCCAAAAAAACTGATGATTCTTTCCGGCAACCATGTCAGTCTGCCGGGAAACGGTGAATTCAGAAATCCGGCATGCCCCCCTTGTTCGGGAAACTCCAGGGTGACTACGGATGACACATCATCCGGTCCGGGTAATGCGGACGGCGGCATGAAGGGGTCGTTGAAGGCATTGATGACGAGTGTCGGAACCGCTATGTGCTTGAGCCACGGCTTGCTGCTGGATTGGTTCCAGTAGTCTTCCGTATCTCGAAAGCCGTGCAGCGGCGCTGTCACGAGGTTGTCGAACTGATACAGCGTAGCGCATGCCGCCACAGCGGCAGCGTCAAACAAATGAGGGAAGCGATAAAGTTTTTCCAGCGCCTTGCGCTTCAGCGTATCGAGGAAGTGGCGGGTATAGAGCAGGTTGAAACCCGACGCCAGAGCGCTCCCCGCAGCGGCCAGGTCCAGGGGTACGGAAACCGCCACGGCACCATCGATCAATTGGCAGGCTTGTTCACTCTGCTCGCCGAGCCATTTCAAAAAGGCATTGCCGCCTAACGATACGCCTACGACATAAAGCGGCGCCGGGGAACCTGATAGTTTGTGTTGTTCGCTTATCCGACGGAGTATCCAGTCGATTTCCATTGAGTCGCCGGCATGATAAGCGCGTGGCAACCGGTTGGGCGACCCGGAACAGCCACGAAAATGGACGACGCCGCCGCGCCATCCCATATCCTGCAGCATTGTCATAATGCTCAGGATATAGTGGCTGCAGGAACCACCTTCCAGCCCATGAAACAATATTATCAGCGGTGCAGTGGCGGAATTATCCAGCCAGTCGATATCGATGAAGTCCCCATCGTCCAGTTCCCACCGTTCACGCCGATAACGCATCAGGGGGCATGACAACAGATACGGATAAATGGTTTGCGCATGACCTCCCCGCAGCCAGGTGGGAGCAACGTAGGGTTTGGCGCGTAAAGGAAGGGTCGAGATTTTCACGTTACGCCTTGATAGTGCCATGTCCGGTCGAACCCTTAATAATTCCGCTGTTCCGTATGATTTTCCCGAGAAGATTGCACACCATCACGAGGTATTTGTAGATTAATATCTCTTTCGATGCCCAATTATATACTATACCGTTTTGGGTTCATCTTTCTCCAGTTGGATGTCAACAGTCATGATTCCTCGAGAGGCCTCCTAAATCGAAGCAGTTGGTGGCACTATGCAATAATCATATTTTGTCGTCCGGTCCGCAAGCTCCCCGAATAACGAGAATCGCAGATGGCGGATTCTCAGGATTGAGCCTGGATTTCGACTTCATTCAAAGTCTTCCAGCTCGGCTCGGCAGCTCGAATCCGCTGCCATCGGCCAATAAATCAGAGGTACTTAAATGTCATCCCATTTTTTTCGGGCGAGTGCCCTATTGATGTTTATAGTACGCAAGATATCCGTCACTTTACCGACCAGGGTCTCGCGATCAATCGGTTTCACGACAAAATCGGTTGCACCAGCCTGAAGGCTTTCGATTACGACATCCCCCACGCTCTTCCCGGTCATCATCACCACTGGTACATTTGCCAACCGAGGCATTGCTTTTAAACGCCGTGTAGTTTCAATGCCGCTGATATCCGGCATCATGACATCCATGAGGATAAGGTCGGGCCGCCGGTTGTGTAAAAGCTCAAGTGCCTTGAGTCCGCTATCGGCAAACAAAAGGCGGTAGTTCTTTGCTTCCAGGGTCTTTCCCACTATCGTCCGCTGGAAATCATCGTCATCCACTATGAGTATCGTAGGATTGACGCGGTCAGCCATTGCATTGAGCGCACGGGCGGTTTCAATGTGAGGAATACACTTTTGCCTAAAGCCGTTCATCCATATTTTGAGCGGTTGGGCGAATTCGGACACTGCCCGAAAACGTGGTTCGATTTCTTCTCGCTTGAAGCGGTCAATTTCCACGTGCATAACTTCACTCGAATCAGATTGTCTTCCTTGACCAAGCCGCCTGGACAAGCTGTCCAATGCAGCACCGATTTTTTGTTCGGCTTGTTCAATAAGGGTGTTGGCCACCTCGATCTGCTGAGATCCCTGCGTTTCGTGGGTATGCAGAAACGTCTCCAACTCTGCCAGCCTTTGCGCCTGGACGGCGAACTCGGCTACCGTCGGACTGGCTCCGAGTGCCGCAAGTTCGCGCAATGCGAGATGCACCGACATGAGCAGCCGCGGTGCATCGTAGGTCATCGGCCAGAAAAATACATAATCATGGAAGTGTTCCATCTTGCATAGCAGGTAAACTCGGCCGATATCATTTTTGTCACACAGAATAATAGTTCGATGCGCCTGAAGGCGGGTCTTGTCGCCGATTTTGCGAAGCTCGGTATAATAACGCTCCGATTTCTCCAATGCATCGAACGCTAATACCAGCACATTGGGACGACGAAGCTCGTACTCTTCCACCACGCGATCGGGCGCGGTGGAAACAAAGACATTATCAAATTCCGCTTCCAGCAACTTTTTTATCAGTTCTGCGTCGGTAACATTGTCCGATGCAATAAGAATTGTAGCGGTAGCTTGATGGGGCTTGCTCATGAAAGCTTTATCCTAATGCAATAGCCGGTTTAAACCGGGATCGCGTAGCTCTGTAAACATGGCTTTTCCCCATGTTTCTGCGATATTGATTGTATTTATAGCGATCCAAGATACTCATCGAGGGCAGCCATTTCCTCCTTGAAGGGATGGAAGAGGGTGGCTAGCTCCGCAGTGTGATGAGTGGAGCAGGCGTCCTCCATTCCCGCGCATAGTTCGCCAAGCGCCAAGGCGCCCACGGAGCGAGCGGACGATTTGAGCTTATGTGCCGCGGCTTCGATCTGTGCCGTTTGGCCAGCAAGATAGGCCGCATCCAATTCGGCGGCTGTTCTCGCCGCGCTGGTGCGGAAGCTTCGCAGGCATTCATTTATCACAGCGGGTTCATTTCCCACCAGCCCCTCAAGAATACGGATATCCACGGGTACATTGGCGGCGGCGGGCATCTTGGCGATAGTGGCGGGCAAATCCCGACTTGAGCCAATAAGCGCCAGCCATTTTTCCAGCGTTGCCTTCAAATCCACAAGCTGAGCCGGTTTAGTTAAGTAGCTATCCATGCCTACAGCATAACAACGCTCGGCCTCGCCTTTCAGCGCGTTGGCGGTTAATGCGACAATCGGTATATGCGTCTTGCCAGCCTCGCTAAGGCGAATAGCGGCGCTCAGTTCGTAGCCATCCATCTCAGGCATGTGCAGGTCGGTGAGAACCAGTGCATAGTCTCCACTCCTCCAGCGTTCCAGCGCCTCACGGCCATTGTTGGTGATATCTGCCGCATATCCGAGCAACGCGAGTTGTTGCTGGATTACCTTCTGGTTGGTCTCGTTATCTTCGGCAATAAGGATTAACTGGCGCAGCCGCAACGCTTCTTCGCGGGAAACTGGATTATGGTCTGCTGCTTCTTTTGCAAACCCACGTGTTTTTACTTCAGTCTGTGTTCGGCCTGCGGCAAGAGCCACGGCTTTAATGACGTTGTTACGCGTCAAAAGGTTTCCGTCTATCTCTACCGCTCCGCTATCCTTTAGACGCGGCCAACGACGCTGGCCGCGCTCAATGACAACAAAACGTACATCCAGGCTCTTGGGGGCGCGAAGTCTGGCGCGCAGTTCGTCCAGCGGATACTTGTTGCCTTCAGCATCGATTACCGCTATCCATTGACCTGGGTGGCAGCTACCCATCCATTTTCGGGCTCCATTGAAATCTTCCATGCATTCGACTTCCGCGCCACCGTACTTAAGATAGATAGCCACATCGCTAGCCAATCCGCCTGGGCTACCCACAACCAGGCACGACAGTCCCGCAACCTCGGATATCACTTCACTCACATCGGATTCGGCGGGGAGCGGTTCGAAGGATAGGCGCACGATAAACGTGGAGCCTTTTTCCACCTCGCTCCGAACCGCAATATTTCCCCCCATCAGTTGTACCAGGTTACGTGAAATAACCAGGCCGAGGCCGGTACCGCCAAATCGCCGCGTGGTGGAAACATCGGCCTGGCTAAAGGCGGTGAATATTTGCGTCTGAGTCTTTTCATCTATACCAATGCCGTTGTCAGCCACCCGAAATTCCACCGTTAGCCGCTCCTCCTCGCGACTGCCAACCAGCAATGCGCGCACAGCTACCTTTCCCTGACGTTGTTGTCCGCTTGAGAACTTGATGGCATTCGTGACAAGATTGACCAGTACCTGGCGCAGTCGCAGGGCGTCGCCCAGGACTTTTTGGGGAATGGCCGGGTCGATGAACAGCGTAAGCTCCACTCCTTTCTTGATTGCCAATATATCCAGCATGCCGCACGTCTTTTCCATCACCTCGCTTATCGTAGTCGGGATGTGTTCAATCTGTAGTTTGCCCACTTCGATCTTTGAGAAATCCAGGATGTCATCAATGATCCCCAGCAGTGAAAACGCGGATTCGCGCACGAGATCGACCATCTCCATCTGATTGCGATGAAGATTGGTGTGGCGCAGCACGTCAACCATGCCGATCACTCCATTCATCGGCGTACGTATCTCATGACTCATGGTGGCGAGAAAAGCCGACTTTGCCTGGTTGGCCTGCTCGGCTTCAAAGCGGGCATGCTCCAGCTCGGCGGTGCGCGCCACTACCCTGGCTTCCAGTTCCGCCTGGGCAGCGATAAAAGCTCGAGAGAGCTGTCCAATTTCATCTGTCGAATCTATTTCAAAGCGGGAGATATGGTTTCCTTTGCCCATGTTCTTGGCTTCGCGCTCCAAATTCACAAGATTTTCCACCTTCCGTCGTACCATGCGATAGGAAATACCGAACCAAAGGAAAAGGAGGGCGAGTGTGACAAATATTCCGATGACATAGAGATTCGAACGGTACTCGGCAGCAGCGACTGCACTGCGGGTCCGCTCGTCGAACAACTCATAGAATTCGTTCAGTGGCTTCATGATTCCGGCCTTGGCATTATGGTAATTATCATCATGCAGGATACGGCGAGCCAATTCAGTATCAGGCGCGCGCTTGATGTTGAACTCCCCGGACTTGTCCTGAAAGATCCCTTTCGCCGCGTTGAAGGCAATGCGTTCCAATTTAACCAACTCATTCGAGTTATTTTCGGCTTCATGGATCTTGGCAAATTCCTCCTCGGTAAATCCGAGTTCCTTCATTCTGGTACGCAGGGATATCCTGGTACCTTCCTCGGTGGGGAGAAGGCCCGATCCGCCAGCAACCAGATCCCAGTAACTGCGCTCATAGTATGGTGGACGGGGCGCCTCGCCGTTCCTGATGGCGAGTATTTCCCAATACATGCGTTCAAACCTGGAATCGCCTGTGATGACAAAGGTACGTGCCATCCGCGTCAAATCATCGGAGGACTGACGCAGCTCATCGGAGATAAGGAAGGAAGAATGACGGATTTCCTTAGCATGCCCAAGCTTGCGCATCTCAAGGAAACGGAGCGTAGTGAAGAGCGTAAGCAGAAGAATGAGCACCCCCGTTATCAGGTAAAAGATGTGGCTTGATTTGCGTATTGTCATTCTTTCCTTCGAGATGGGAAGAGCGGGCAGTTAACACGAAAGGGTCGTGATCAGCGTCGCAGGCTTAATCTGATAATCTATAGCGAAGTAGGGTAAAGTTCTTGATGTCAGGACCTGTGCCATTACCCATTTTAATTTCCCCGGATAATTCCCTTCTATGGAAAAGCGATGGGAAAACCCGTCTAATCACAGGCTGATAATTCGGTCGCAGAATATTCTTGATGTAACATCGGCCTTGGTTGCTGGTGGCGACACGCCGAAACGTATTTCGGTCAAAGTTTGTGGAAAATATCGCAGGTTTTCCGACAAGCGGGGTATACCATGGAATTTATATTGGTTGAGCTTCCGTCGGGATACCGCTGAATTTCTTAGGCTGCAAGAGGGATCAAGATTGATGCTTGGCGGCCCTGGTCTTGTGCGAAAAGCTGAGCGCCTGCCCATGCGTGCCAACATTTTAAGGTTCACGAACCATGACTCCGCATGCATGCCGGCTGGCTGCATGTGCCCGTGTGGCATGTGAGAGTCCTGTTTACTAAAAGTTGGAAGTTATTTTGCGAATGCAGATTTCGAATCGCTTGGTGTGCCTGGAGAGCGGATGACGAAACAACGTCGGCCAGAACATGGCGTAAATGATGTATATATGGTAGGCCGTGCCAGATTCGAACTGGCGACCAACGGATTAAAAGTCCGCTGCTCTACCGGCTGAGCTAACGACCCAAAGAACCGTGCATTATACCGGTCACCCTCGCGATATCAAAGTCCTTTGGACGGGGTTCTTTATGAGCAGTTGCCTGATAACACATCTCGACGCAGAGCCGGTGTCTTTGCACGGGTCGTGGACGAGGATGTGTTTTTAACATGGATGCCATTATTATAGGCGGCGGAATTGCCGGGCTCTCGAGTGCATACACATTGTTGCAGCTCGGAATGACGGTGACTATACTGGAGCGTAATTTGTGTGGAGAGGAAGCTTCCTGGGCCGGGGGGGGGATACTTTCTCCGTTGCCGCCATGGGATTACTCTGATCCGGTAACGCAATTGACACAGTTGAGCAACAGGCTGTTTCCGAAATTTATTGAAGCGTTAAAGAGAGAAGCAGGCGTCGATCCGGAGTACCGGACAAGCGGCATGCTGGTGCTGCCCGATTCCTCCGGCGAGCTCAAGGATGAGTATGGGGATGCTAGCTATCGTACAGCCGGAGCCTGGTGCGCGCATCACGCTTTTCCCATGAGACAGGTTCGCTCACACGACGTTGCGCCGATCCTTGCATGCGACGAACCTGCGCTTTGGCTACCGAAGGTCTGCCAGGTACGCAATCCCCGCTTGTTGCGGGCGCTCCGAAAGGCTATTGAGCTGTCTGGGGGAAATATTATCGAGCAGGCCGAGGTGACTCGCTTGAAGATCGAGCGAGGGTGTGTTCAATCGATCAGCACTGGTCACGGCGATGAATATACCGCAGCCAATTATATCGTTACCGCAGGGGCATGGAGCAGCAAGCTTTTACGCGAATATGCGTTAAAGCTCGATATTTGGCCAGTCCGAGGCCAGATTCTGCTGTTCAAGGCACAACCCGATCTGCTTCCGGCGATTGTGTTGCAAGGGCGGGATAATTTTTATTTGATACCGAGACAGGATGGTCATGTTCTTGCCGGCAGTACACTTGAGAATGCCGGTTTCGATAAGCATCCTACTTTAGGTACGCGGAAAATGCTGCTCGCGAAAGCCCACGCGCTGATGCCTGCATTGACTGACGAGATTCTCGCCGGTCATTGGACGGGATTGCGTCCTGGTTCGCCTGGTAACATCCCCATTATTGACAATCACCCTGCCATTACAAACCTTTATGTCAATTCTGGCCATTATCGTTATGGCGTTACCATGGCGCCGGGCAGCGCGCATCTTCTATCCAATATGATTCTGAAGAAGGCCCAGCCATTCGATATTACCCCCTATCGATGGCCAGTATGAACATCGCAAAACAATTCGTCTCGCAGCGCAAGCGTTCCAGGAAAGGCTTACTGCGCTTTATCCCGACGGTGCAGGGTGGTAATATTGCGTCACTTCAACATGGGGCGTGGCATCATGGCTGGTCATAGCAAGTGGGCGAATATCAAGCACAAGAAAGCCGCGCAGGATGCCAAGCGCGGCAAGATTTTCACCCGGCTCATAAAGGAAATTACCGTTGCCGCCCGACTTGGCGGCGGCGATCCTGCAAGCAATCCGCGGTTGCGTCTGGCCGTCGATAAGGCCTATGAGCAAAATATGCCCAAGGACAACGTTGAGCGAGCCATCAAGCGCGGCAGCGGTGATCTGGAGGGTGTTAATTACGAAGAAATACGTTACGAGGGTTATGGTATTGCCGGCGCAGCCGTATTGGTTGATTGCATGACTGACAATCGCGTGCGAACTGTCGCGGATGTGCGCCATGCCTTCACCAAGTATAATGGCAACCTCGGTACCGATGGTTCGGTTGCATTCCTGTTCGAGCATTGCGGACAATTGCTTTTTCCTCCGGGCACTGACGAAAATAAGCTAATGGAAATAGCTCTGGAAGCAGGAGCGAAGGACGTGGTCAGCAATGATGACGGCAGCATTGAAGTCATTACCGCGCCCTATGAGTTTGCTGTGATCAGGGCGGCGTTGGAGAAAGGCGGTTTTAAGGCAGAGCTCGCCGAAGTGACAATGAAGCCTGTCACTGATACGGTATTGACAGGCGATGATGCGGTGAAAATGCAAAAACTGCTGGATGCGCTGGAAAATACTGACGATGTACAAGAGGTCTATACCACGGCAGTAATTGGCGAATAGGCTTGGCTTTCCCAAAAAATTCGAATTCAAACACATCAGTTTCGCGATTGATGTTTGCCGCCGCATTTGCTTTTCTGCTCGCGTCTCATTAGCCGGCTGAAACTATTTAGCCCGGGAACAAACTGCGTGGAAATTTTATATTTATAGAGCCGCTTTTATCAGCAGGTAAAAAAATCCGTATCCTTGGCATAGATCCCGGCTTGCGTATCACAGGTTTCGGGATTATCGATAAGACCGGCAGCAAGTTGGCGTACGTCAGCAGCGGTTGTATCAAAACACTGGATAATGAGCTGCCATTGCGCTTGAAGTGCATCATGGATCATCTCAATGAAGTCATTACGCAACACCGCCCAGAACAAGTCGCGGTGGAGCAAGTGTTTGTCAACGTCAATCCAAAATCTACGCTGATGCTTGGGCAGGCCCGCGGCGCGGCGATTTGTGCGGCGGTGCTGAATAATCTCGTCGTCGCCGAATATACCGCACTGCAAATAAAGCAGGCGGTGGTCGGCCATGGTCATGCAAAAAAAGAACAGGTGCAGGAAATGGTGAGGCGGTTGTTGCAGCTTGAGGGCAGCCCCAGCGCGGATGCGGCGGATGCCCTTGCATGCGCTATTTGCCATGCCCACGGCGGACTGGGGCTGGGCGGGATCTCGACAGCGGGCTACCGCATGAAACGGGGACGGCTGGTATGATCCTGAATCGGGTAGCTGACCGCTCATTTTTTTGCCCATCTTTCAAGCGGGGCGCCGTGATTTACAAAGACGTCTTGCGCACTCGACCGCTATCATTATGGTGAGTGCGCTACAACTGACGGATTTAGGATGATCGGCAGAATAACGGGATTCCTGCTGGAAAAACTTCCACCATTGGTGCTGGTTGACGTGCAGGGTGTGGGTTATGAAATCGATGTGCCGATGAGTACATTTTATTATTTGCCCGCCATCGGCGCGCAAATCACGCTTCACACTCATCTTGTAGTGCGCGAAGACGTGCATCTGCTTTTCGGTTTTGCCACCGAACCAGAGCGGCAGGCTTTTCGGCAGCTCGTAAAGATTTCCGGTGTGGGTGCAAGAACCGCACTGGCTTTGCTATCCGGTCTGAGCGTAGACGACCTGTATCAAGCGGTGACGGCTCAGGATAGCGGACGGCTGATCAAAATTCCCGGCATCGGTAAAAAAACTGCCGAACGTCTACTGTTGGAGCTGCGTGACAAACTCGATGCCGCTATGGCTGGCGAAAAAGGCGCAGCGGGAGCGATACCCTCTTCAAAGGGCGGTAGCGACGTGCTCAACGCGCTGTTGTCTCTGGGTTATAATGACCGGGAAGCGAGTTGGGCGATCAAACAATTACCTGCGGATGTTGCCGTATCCGACGGCATACGGCAGGCGCTGAAGCTTCTGTCGAAAGAAAAGTAATGTAAGGCAGCCCCGAGGATAAACTCGCATCTTATGAATTTACCCGCAGTATCCGTTACGCTAAGTGAGCGAATGCATTATTTGAATGATTGAAACTGATCGATTAATCACTTCCGCGCCCGTTTCTCTTCAGGAAGAAGATCTGGAGCGGGCGCTACGCCCCAAGCATCTTGACGAATACGTCGGCCAGGAAAAGATTCGCGGACAGTTGCAGATATTCATCGAAGCGGCGAGGCGGCGCGGGGAAGCGCTTGATCATGTGCTGCTGTTCGGTCCGCCTGGCTTGGGCAAGACGACACTTGCTCACATTATTGCGAGGGAGATGGGTGTAAACCTGCGTCATACTTCCGGTCCGGTGTTGGAGCGTCCAGGTGATCTGGCGGCGCTGCTGACGAACCTCGAACCCAACGATGTGCTGTTTATTGACGAAATTCATCGTCTTTCACCGGTGGTGGAAGAGATTCTTTACCCCGCGCTGGAGGATTATCAGCTTGATATAATGATCGGCGAAGGCCCTGCGGCGCGGTCGGTCAAGCTGGATTTGCCGCCGTTTACCCTTGTCGGCGCTACCACTCGCGCGGGGATGCTGACCAACCCGCTGCGCGATCGCTTTGGCATCATTTCGCGCCTTGAGTTTTACTCGGTAGAAGAGCTGACCAAAATTGTGACGCGCTCGGCGGGGTTGTTAAACGTGGAAATCTCCATTGATGGAGCGATAGAAATCGCACGTCGTTCACGTGGTACGCCACGCATCGTCAATCGTCTGTTGCGCCGAGTTCGCGATTTCGCTGAAGTCAAAGCCGACGGTCACATTACCCGTTCAGTAGCGGATGCGGCACTCATCATGTTGGATGTCGACCTTCTAGGCCTTGACGTGATGGATAGGAAATTGCTGCTGGCAGTGATGGAAAAATTTGGTGGAGGTCCGGTGGGTGTGGATAATCTGGCTGCAGCCATCAGTGAAGAGCGTGGCACCATCGAAGATGTGCTGGAACCGTATCTGATCCAGCAGGGCTACATGAAGCGCACCCCACGTGGCCGCATGGCCACAATCATCGCTTATCAGCATTTTGGCATGGCACTGCCGAAGAATGGGTTGGGCGGCGAGTTGTGGGATGAGAATCAGTGAAAAATAAAGCTTGCGGAGACTGTCGGCGGTGTTATTCCATTTGTATGGTTTATCGTTCCATTCACTCATATTTTTTGTCAACCGGTATTTGTGCGGGCAAAGAAAATTACGAATATCAAATATAGATGTCCAACTCGACCCCTTACTCAATTTTTTCCCTGCCGGTTCGAGTCTATTATCAGGACACCGATGCGGGCGGAGTGGTTTATCATTCAACTTATATTGATTTCATGGAACGCGCCCGCTACGAATGGTTGCGGGAGCTGGGATTTGATATTCATTCATTGATTCAGACTCACAAGGTAATTTTCATGATACGTTCGCTCAATATCGAATACTTCAAACCAGCTTTGCTGGACGATCTGCTACAGGTAGCCGTGCAGCCCGCAGAACTGGGCAGAAGCCGCATAACACTTTCCCAGTATGTATTGCGTGACGGCGTTACTTTGGCTGGCGCTACTGTCCATGCGGTATGTGTGGGTGCTGACAGTCTCAAGCCAGTGAGTGTGCCTGTACCGCTGCGTCACAAACTTGGAAAACTTTCATGAGCGCGACGGTTACACAGGATATGTCTCTTTTTAGTCTCATCGGGAGCGCCAGTTTGCCCGTGCAGCTGGTAATGGCGCTTTTGCTGCTGACTTCGTTTTTGTCATGGTGGTTTATCTTTCGCAAGCTATTCGTGATCCGGCAGGCAATGAGGCAGAGCGATGAGTTCGAAAATGTTTTCTGGAAAGGCCCTGATCTCAACGCACTCTTTCAAAGTGCCGCCAGCGCACGCCACACAGCGGGAAGCATGGAGCGGATTTTCGAGGCGGGATTCCGCGAATTCATCAAGCACAAGCGTCAGCCGGGGATGGACATCAGTACCGTGATGGATGGCACACGCCGAGCCATGCGAGCCACCTACCAGCGTGAAATGGATAGTCTCGAATCGCACCTTTCCTTTCTGGCGACGGTGGGATCGGTAAGTCCTTACGTCGGCCTGTTTGGCACGGTCTGGGGAATCATGAATTCTTTCCGTGGGTTGTCCAATGTTACCCAGGCCACCATTGCCCATGTCGCGCCCGGCATCGCAGAAGCGTTAATAGCGACTGCGATGGGTTTATTCGCTGCGATTCCCGCAGTCATTGCCTACAATCGATATGCTAATAACATAGATCGGCTGGCGACCCGGTTTGAAAGTTTCATGGAAGAGTTGTCCAATGTGCTGCAGCGGCAAGCAACCGGCTAAGGTTATTTTCATGGGACAGGTATCGTATCGTGACTGAGCGCCGCGCCAAACGCCGTCTGATGAACGAGATAAACGTCGTGCCGTATATCGACGTCATGCTGGTATTGCTGGTGATATTCATGATTACGGCCCCGCTCATCAGCCCCGGTCAGATCGAATTGCCGCAGATTGGCAAATCCCTGGCGCCACCGGTGGCGCCGCTAGAGGTGATTATCAAAGCCGATGGCAGCTTGAGATTACACGATCGTACCAAGACGGGCGGCGAACAAAAAATCAGCCGCACCGACCTGGTGGAGGCAATTAAACAGAAGCAGGCGCAAAACACCGAGCAGCCGGTCGTAATTGCTGGCGATAAAAGTGTGCGTTATGAGGAAGTAATAAACGTGATGGATATTCTCCAACAACAGCAGGTGAAGAAGGTGGGGCTGCTGGCGATACCGAAGTGAGCAATAGTGCCTCTCATAGGAGCTCACGATGAGTGCAATGGCATTGCGAGACGCTTCGCACATTGAACCGGGGTGGGTGCGGGCAGGCGTATTGGCCGTACTGGTGCATTTTATTTTTTTTGCTTTTATGATCTTCGGTCTCAACTGGAAAACGTATCCGCCGGAAGGCATGACGGTGGATTTATGGAGCAGTTTACCTGCGCCGGTTCAGCCGATTATAAAAGCGGCGCCGCCGCCCCAGCCGGTGCAGCCACCCCCTGAAGAAAAGCCGCTGCCACCGGAGCCACAGACCCCCCCTCCCGCCAAGCCCGATATTGCGCTCAAGGAAAAGGTTGAGAAACCTAAACCCGTGGAAAAAAAGCCGCTGGTACAGAAAGATCAAAATGAACTGAAAGAAAAGGTGCTGAAAGCACAAAAAGAAAAAGAACTGAAGGCGCAGAAAGAGAAAGAGCTGAAGGATCAGCAAGCAAGGGTAGCTGCCGAAATAGCGCAGCTTCAGCGGGAACAGCAGGAAGCGAACCAGAAGGCTCAGGCGCAAGCCGCCGCTCGATCCAATCTGGCGAACGAGATTGATCAGTATAAGGCCAGAATTCTGGCCAAAATCAAAGGTCACATCGTCATGCCTCCCGATCTGCCCGGTAATCCAGTTGCGGAATTTGACGTCACACTGCTTCCGGGCGGCGATATTCTCGATGTCAAGCTGCGCAAAAGCAGCGGATTTGCAGCTTTCGATAGCGCCGTGGAGCGTGCCATTTTTTTATCCAAGCCGCTTCCGCTGCCACCCGACCCCGCCTTGTTTCTGAAATTCCGCAATTTAAACCTCAGAGTACATTACCGTGAATGACTGCTATAATTTATACATTATTCTCAAGGGAATTTCCATGCAGATTCGCTTGCCTAAATTTCCTCCGTATGTCGCTGTTGTATTGTGGTTGATGAGTGCGCCTCTCCATGCCGCGCTGGATATTGAAATCTTTGGTGGTGGCGCGACACAGATCCCCATCGCGATTGTTCCCTTCGCCGCTGAAGAAAAGCTTACTCAAAGCGTCACGCCGGTAGTGGCGGCAGATTTGCAGCGCAGCGGTTTGTTCAGAATGATTGAACCGGCGGGTCTCGCACCTCATGAGCCCATAGAAGTTGTTTATTCGGAATGGATCAATCGCGGTGCCGGTGCGCTGGTTATCGGCAGTACTACACTTCTGCCCGGCGGACAAGTCGCATTGCGTGTTCGTCTTCTGGACGTTGCAAAACAGGTGCAGTTGGCCACCTATGTCGAAACCGTTCCCGCGGGACAATTGCGTGCTGCTGCCCACCGGATAGCTGATATGATTTATGAAAAGCTGACGGGTGATGTAGGCGTGTTCAGTACCCGCATTGCCTACGTAGTGAAAGAGGGTAAACGGTACGCGCTGCAAGTAGCGGATGCCGACGGCTTTAATGCCCAGCCGGTGATCGAATACACAGAACCGATTATCTCGCCCGCATGGTCACCGGATGGCAAGCAATTGGCCTATGTATCATTTGAGAACAAGAAGCCGGTAGTCTATGTTCAGACGCTTGCAACGCGCGCGCGCAAGGCTGTCGCGAATTTCAAGGGTAGCAACAGCGCCCCGGCCTGGTCACCGGATGGAAAGAGGCTGGCAGTAGTTCTGTCTCTGATGGGAGGCTCCCAGATATTTTTAATAAATACTGACGGCGGTGGTTTGCAGAGGCTCAGCCAAAGTTCTGGAATCGATACCGAACCAAGCTTCTCGCCCGATGGTCAATCAATCATTTTTACGTCCGACCGGGGCGGCAGTCCGCAGATCTATCGCATGCAAATATCAGGACGGGCATCCGGAACCGCGGAGCGTCTGACTTTCGAGGGCAGCTATAATGTCAGTCCGCATTATAGCCCGGACGGAAAAAGTTTCGCCTTCGTCCACCGAAATGGCGACCGATTCAATGTCGCGATTCAAGATGTGGCCACCCGTCAGGTGCAATTGCTCACCGATTCGAGATTCGATGAGTCACCCAGCTTCGCTCCCAACGGCAGGATTATCTTATATGCAACCGAGGTAAAGGGCCGTGGTATATTATCCGCAGTATCAAGTGATGGCAAAACAAGACAACAGCTTTCAACGCAAGCAGGTGATGTCAGGGAACCGGCATGGGGGCCGTTGCCACGGTTGCAATAATTTTAACTCCGTACTTCAGTTAACTTTAAAGGAATAAACATGAAAAATATATTTGCCGTGTTATTAATCAGTTTGTTGTCGGCATGCGCCAGCAAGAGCACACAACCAACTGCCGAGGTGGAGGACAAGTCTGTGGGCTCCTCCAGGTCATCATCGGAAAGCTCTCCAACGACAGGGGCCGTTCCTAACCTTAATCCGCTTACCGATCCAAACAATATTCTTTCCAAACGCAGCGTCTTTTTTGATTTCGATAGCTACGTGATGAAGGATGAATATAGATCTCTGGTACAGGCTCACGCTCAGTACTTGCGCGACAATGGCAACGCCAGGGTGCTGCTCCAGGGCAACACCGACGAGCGCGGCAGCCGCGAATATAACCTTGCGCTGGGCCAGCGCCGTGCTGACAGCGTAAAAAATGCAATGACATTGTCTGGTGCCAAGGAATCCCAGATCGAATCTGTCAGCCTGGGTGAAGAGAAACCGCGTGGGCTGGGTCATGACGAGGCTTCGTGGGCCGAGAACCGCCGCACGGATATTCGCTATCAGGGCGAGTGACCGTGCTATTGCGCGCTTTCTTCTGGTTATTGCTCCTGATCGGTTGTAGTTCAAGTTACGCCGGATTGTTCGACGACGAGGAAGCGCGCAAGCAAATTGCTGCACAGCAGATATCAATTAGAGATTTGCGCAATCAGGGACAAACGCTGGAAGCGCGAATTGCCAAGATGGAAGAAGTGCTCGACAATCAACCGTTGCTGGAACTCCATAATCAGATCGAATCACTCAGGCTTGACCTAAACAAATTGCAAGGCCAGATCGAAGTCCTCGTCAATGAAAACGAGTTGACACAGAAACGGCAAAAGGATTTTTATATTGATCTGGATAGTCGGCTAAGGCGGATCGAACAGCCCGATGAATCCACTTCTTCCGCTTCGTCAACCGCCACGATGTCTGATGCCGCGCCGGAGCTGAATGACAAAGTGCCGGTCGCGGCTGCCGCTGCGGTTTCACCCGTTGCGAGTGGCGTACCAGCGGAGACTGCGGAGAGCCGTGACTATGAGGCGGCCTATAGTCTATTCAAGACAGCAAAGTATAAAGAGGCCATTTCCCAATTCAGGAAGTTTCTCAAGAGCTATCCGGGTTCCAGTTTCGCTCCAAGTGCCCACTATTGGGTTGGTAATTCCTATTATGCGATACGCGATTTCAAGAACGCCATCAGTACTCAGGAAAAGCTGATCAATACTTTCCCCGAAAGTGGCAAGGCTCCCGATGCAATGCTCAACATTGCCAGTAGCCAGCAGGAAATGAACCAAAAAGCTGCTGCCAAAAAAACCCTGGAAAGCCTTATAGCTCGATACCCAGGCAGTGAAGCGGCTGAAAAGGCCAAGCGACGACTGGCATCGTTCAATAAAAAGTAGCAACCCCATAGCTGCTTTTAGGGTAATGATGTTCCCCCAATTATGGTTCATACCCCGTTTTCGTTACAGCATAAAATTACGCAGGCTCCTGAAGCGATAAATCTACGCATCAGCGAAATCTTCTTTTCTTTGCAGGGGGAAACTAGCCGGATAGGGCTGCCTACAGTATTTGTACGCCTTACCGGCTGCCCTCTGCGCTGCGGTTATTGCGATAGCGAATATGCCTTCTACGGGGGAACAAGCCTGTCAATTTCCGCCATTCTAACGGAGATTGCTCGTTACTCGCCTCGCTATGTCACTGTCACTGGTGGCGAACCTCTCGCTCAGAAAGAATGCCTGACATTGCTCAGGCTATTGTGTGACGCCGGTTATTCAGTGTCGCTCGAAACCAGCGGTGCGCTGGATATATCCAGGGTGGATACACGCGTTTCCAGGGTTCTGGACATCAAAACCCCTGCTTCGGGCGAATCAGGAAGAAATCGCTGGTCCAATCTCAATCATCTTACACGCCACGATGAGTTGAAGTTTGTACTGTGCGATGAAACAGATTATCAGTGGGCGGTTGAAGCAATGCGTGAACGTCAATTGGATCTCTTTTGCCCGATTTTGCTTTCGCCAGTTTATAAAAAACTTGATCCCGCAACACTCGCCGCATGGGTGCTACGGGATAATCTGCCGGTGCGGGTACAGATACAATTACACAAGCTGTTGTGGGGCGAAGAACGGGCACGATGACAGGTTTCCGCAGCACAATATATCGCGAATTTTGTAGTTGATGCCGTGTTGCCGCTAAATACCAAAACCGAATTTCGAGAAATGCTTGATGACTAACGCCGTCGTGCTTTTGTCAGGCGGCCTAGACTCCGCCACCACCCTCGCCATCGCCTTAAATAGACGATACGAATGCTACACTTTAAGCATCGATTATGGACAACGCCACGGATCGGAACTGGTGGCAGCAGAAAAGTTGGCGCGATTCCTTGGTGCTCGTGAGCATAAGACGGTCAAGGTTGATTTAACCGTGTTCGGTGGGTCGGCACTCACTAATAAACTGATTGTAATTCCCACTAAGGAAACCAAAACGGGTATCCCCGTTACATACGTGCCCGCCCGCAATACCATTATGTTATCGCTTGCATTGGCTTGGGCCGAGGTAATTGAAAGCTATAATATTTTTATTGGTGTTAATACAGTGGACTATTCTGGCTATCCTGATTGCCGACCTGAATACGTCGCGGCATTTGAAAAAATGGCAAATCTGGCTACTAAAGCCGCAATTGAAGGCACCAAGGTGAGTATCCACACACCGCTTATCAACCTGTCGAAGGCGGAAATCATCCGGCAAGGAATTTTTCTGGGCATTGATTACAGCTTGACGGTATCCTGCTATCAGGCAGATGAAGGAGGACAGGCTTGTGGCGTATGTGATTCGTGCCGGTTACGCCGCGCGGGATTTGAATCAGCGGGCGTGCCGGATACTACACGTTATAAATCATAAGGTACGGATAAGATACGGAATACTTATGCTCGGGCATCCAACCGATAATAGCGGGAGGTCAAGATTTGCGGTGATAATGCATGCTACTCATATCCCCTCGCCCACCTCGCATGATCCCCTGGCTTACTCCTGAATCCCCTTTTCCTTCATTAAATACCGCGCTTATCGAGCCCAATGGCTTGCTTGCGGTCGGCGGCGATTTATCGCCGCAACGCCTGGTCGAAGCTTATCGCCGCGGAATTTTCCCCTGGTTCAACGAGGATGAGCCTATTTTATGGTGGAGTCCGGATCCGCGCATGGTATTGTTTCCTGAAGAGCTGAAAATTTCCCGATCGCTAAGAAAATCCCTGAGGAAAGGTAACTACGACATTCGCGTCGATAGCGCATTCAGCCAAGTCATACAAGCGTGCGCGAAGCCGCGCAAGGACCGCGCTGGTACATGGATCCATGCCGAAATGATTTCTGCTTACACCGCACTGCATGAGATGAGGCTGGCACATTCCGTCGAAACCTGGATAGACGGCGAATTAGCAGGAGGATTGTATGGTATTGCCCAAGGAAAAATGTTTTTTGGAGAGTCGATGTTTTCCCGCGTTCCGGACGCTTCCAAAATTGCATTTGTGCATCTGATAAGGTACCTGTCTCGCCGGGGCTTCGGCATGGTTGACTGCCAGATGAAAACGGCTCATCTGACTTCTCTCGGCGGCCGAGAAATTCCCCGTAAGGAATTTAGTCAAAAATTAAAAGAATTGGTAAACTATTCCGAGCGAGTCGAAAAATGGTATTTTGATCATGAGCCGATTGGATGATCTGCCCTCATCGTTGTTACAATTCTACACGACTGCTTCTTACCCCTGCAGCTATCTGCCGGAGAAGTTGGCGCGGTCTCAAGTGGCGACGCCAAGTCACCTGATCGATACGAACATGTATGGGGGGTTGGTACAAGCTGGTTTTCGTCGTAGCGGAGCTTTTACCTATCGTCCCTACTGCGATAATTGCCGGGCCTGCGTGCCGGTGCGAATTGTGGTTGGAAAGCTGACTCTCCGGCGAGCCCAACGCCGTTCCTGGAGACAGCACCAACACCTGGTTGCGACCCAGCATGATCTTTATTATCATCCGGATCATTATGCGCTCTACCTGCGTTATCAGGCACAACGCCATAGCGGTGGCGGCATGGATCGTGACAGCCGTGAGCAATACCGTCATTTCCTATTACCAAGCAACGTCGATTCAAGACTGGTTGAGTTCCGCGAAGAGGGTCAGCTGCGCATGATCAGTATTATTGATAAACTGCCCGACGGTATATCATCTGTCTATACCTTTTACGATCCGGATGTGCCGGGCGCGAGCTTTGGCACCTACAACATCCTGTGGCAAGCGCAACACTGCCTTGCATTAGGGCTACCTTATCTTTATCTTGGCTATTGGATCAAGGAAAGCCCAAAAATGGCGTACAAAGCGAACTTCAGGCCATTGCAAGGTTTAACTGACGGTCGATGGGAGCCACTGGGCAATATAAAGCATGGGGAGTGCGCGTAGCACGCGCCGCTTTGTCAGACTCGTAGCGAAGAAGATCAATCATCCGCGTCCTCGCCCCTTTCCTGGAGGTCTCTCATCCAGCAAAACCGCCCAGTTTTATCGTTTTATGGCCCGTATTGCTGCGGCGCGTTTCTCCAGAGGCTTTGCCTTGCCTTCATGGCCGATATCTCGATATAGTTGGGCCAAATTTTCGAGGCCGATCGCTACGTTAGGATGATCCGGGCCAAAAGTCTTCTCCGAAATTGCCAGCGCGCGCCTGAAAAGCGGCTCCGCATTAGGGAATTTTCCCTGGTCTTTATACAGTCCTGCCAGATTATTCAGGCTCAGCGCTACATTGGGATGATCCGGTCCCAAAGCCTTTTTCGAGATCGAAAAAACACGCTTATAAAGTGGCTCGGCTTGTGCATACTGGTTCTGGGCGCTGTACAGTAGCGCAAGATTGTTCAGGCTTAGGGCCAAATCCGGATGGTCCGGACCGCGCGTTTTCTCCAATATCGCCAATGCACGTTTGAGAAGCGGTTCGGCCTCCGTATATTGTTCCTGGGCTTGATATAGCTGAGCCAGATTATTCAGGCTTATGGCCACATTGGGATGATCAGGGCCAAAGGTCTTTTCATCGATTGCCAATGCACGCTTATAGAGCGGCTCGGCCTGCGCATATTGCCCCTGATTTCTGTAAAGCATCGCAAGATTGTTCAGACTTGCGGCCATTTCGGGACGTTCCGCGCCAACCGATTTTTCAAATATTCCCAGCGCACGCTTATAGAGCGGCTCGGCCTGCGTATATTGACCTTGGGAGCTATACAGCAACGCAAGGCTATTTAAACTTGTCGCTACGTCAGGATGATTCGGATCCAGGGTTTGTTCGGCTGCTTGCAGTGCCTTCTTAGCCGCTGCGGCTGCACCGTTATAGTCTCCCTGGTGATAAAGCGATTCCACTTCATCATTAAGTTTGTCCCATTCGGTAATGGCATGGGCCTGCGTGCCAAACGTCATGAGAATCAAAATAAGAGAAAAACTGGCCAGCATAAGCTACCCCTGCTAACGATCCATATAGACAACAGCGAATCAGCTACAGTACATTAATAATTTCATTTTATAACAAAGAGGAAAGATCGCTTCGAGTAAATTATCCGCGCGATGCCTCGATCTCTTCGGCGGCATACCCGTTTTCGCGTTACTGGTTATCAATTTCAAGCAATCCTTTAACAGACTGGGCACATTTTCCGGGTTAAAATTGATCCATGGCTTATTCTTTGTTCCGACCGTTATTATTCAGTCTCGAGGCTGAAACAGCTCACCGCCTTACCCTCAATGCGCTTGAGAAAGCTCGCCGGATCGGCTTGCTTACCGGTGGCCCGATAACTTGCCGGCCTCGAAATTCCATGGGTCTCGAATTTCCTAATCCCGTTGGATTGGCTGCCGGCCTGGACAAAAATGGCGAGCATCTTGAGGCGCTTGCTGCACTGGGCTTCGGCTTTATCGAAATTGGTACGGTCACGCCCCGTCCCCAGCCGGGAAACTCCCAGCCGCGCCTGTTTCGTATCCCCCAAGCAAACGCGATTATCAATCGCCTGGGTTTCAATAATCACGGTGTCGACAGACTGGTGACCAATATCAGGCATGCGAATTATCACGGCATACTGGGCATCAATATTGGCAAGAACTTTGATACACCGGTAGAAAAATCCGCTGATGATTATCTGACTTGCCTCTGCAAGGTTTATCGCTATGCCAGTTACGTTGTTGTCAATATTTCCTCACCCAATACGCCGCATCTCCGCCAACTGCAAAATACGGAAGAGCTGGATGATCTGCTGGATAGGCTCAAATCGAAACAAAAACAGCTTGCCGATGAGCATGCCAAATATACTCCCCTGGTGGTGAAGATTGCGCCTGATCTGGAACCTCGGCAAATCGAATCAGTCGCGGTGCTGTTGATGAAACACCAGATTGATGGGGTTATCGCCACTAATACTACACTTTCCCGAGCCGGTGTAGAAACACTACCTTATGCAGGCGAGAGCGGAGGATTGAGCGGGTCTCCACTTACGCAACGTGCTACGGGGGTAATCCGCAACTTATACGCGATGCTGCAAGGGGCGCTCCCCATCATTGGTGTAGGGGGCATTATGTGCGCGTTGGACGCAAAGGAAAAAATCGATGCCGGCGCAAGCCTGGTACAGCTATATACCGGCCTGGTTTATCGGGGTCCCCATCTGGTACGCGACGTGGTGAAGGCGCTATGCATAGCACCGGAAACAGCTGATTTTTCACGCTCAGGTACAGAATGAGAGAGAATAGCCTGATAGCGGAAATTGATGCCATTCTGCCGCAGACGCAGTGCCGCCAATGCGGCTTCTCTGGCTGCAAACCTTATGCGACAGCCATTGCGGAAGGCTTTGCTGGCATCAATCAGTGCCCGCCGGGCGGCGAGCAGGGCATCCAAAAATTGGCCACGTTGCTGGGAATCAGTCCGATACCGCTAAATACCGCACACGGAGTTTCGAAACCAAAGGCGGCGGCGCTAATCGATGAGGAAGTCTGTATCGGCTGTACGCTTTGTATCGCAGCATGTCCGGTCGATGCCATAGTTGGCGCAGCTAAGCAGCTACATACGGTGATCACTGCGGAATGCACTGGCTGCGAGCTCTGCGTTGCACCATGTCCGGTGGATTGCATCAGCATGATTCCGTTAGGGAAACAAATGAGTATCGCCGGAAAGAAATCCTACGCCGTGATCGATGATCTGCTGATACAAGAAGACGAAAAAAAGAAGGCTGCCGATCGCGCACGTACGCGTTACCAGCACAGGTTGCAGAGGATCGAGTGGGAGCAACAGGAACAGGACGGAAAATACGCGCAAAAAATTGGAGAAACAAAATCTTTAAATGTTTCCTCAGCTGACGAGCTCAAGAACGCAGTTATTCAGGCTGCACTGAAACGTGCTGCGGCGGGTCAGGGCAATTTAAAAAAATAATATGCTTATCTATATTGCGGTTTTTCTTCTTAACTCATGAATTCAACCATACGCCGCGAGATTTTCACCCGCTTCAAGGCGGTTAATCTTCATCCCACTACCGAGCTGGAGTACAACTCGCCATTCGAATTGCTGGTAGCCGTCGTGCTTTCCGCTCAGACCACTGACAAAAGCGTGAATCTGGCAACCCGAAAACTATTTCCCCATGCCAACACGCCGGAGAAAATTCTTGCCCTAGGGGAAGCCGGCCTGCGGGATGTCATCAAAAGCATCGGGTTGTACAAAACAAAAGCAAAGAATATTCTGGCTACCTGCAGCTTGCTCATTCAACATTACGGCAGCGAAGTACCGCAAACCCGGGAACAGTTGGAGAAATTGCCCGGCGTGGGACGCAAGACTGCCAATGTAATACTGAACACTGCATTCGGCGAACCCACTATCGCAGTGGATACACACATTTTTCGCGTAGCAAACCGCATTGGAATTGCACCGGGCAGAACCGTGCTGGAAGTTGAGATGAAGCTACTCAAATGCGTACCGAAAGAATTCCGCCACGATGCGCATCACTGGCTTATTTTGCATGGACGGTACGTATGTATCGCGAGGAAACCAAAATGCACCGTATGCGTCATCAACGATTTATGCGAATTCAAGGAAAAGAATTTCGAGATAAAAACGACGAAAGATATACTCATTCCGGTTTCAAATACCTAAAATGTTTAATCCTTCAAGAGAAGAGGTACGTCAATTTTTTTTTGATACCTGGCAAAAATATCGCCAGCGAGAAATGCTTTCCGCTATGGAAGATATGGCGCTCGAAGTCATTTTGGTGCATCCGGAGTATCAGGCGATGCTTGACGACGCGGAGCGCCACCATGACAAGGACTACTTGCCTGAGATGGACGACACCAATCCCTTCTTGCATATGAGTATGCATATCGCCGTCAAGGAACAGCTCTCGATAGACCAGCCTGCCGGAATTCGCAAACGGTTTGAGTACTTGCTGAAGGAGACTGGCAATGAACACGATGCCGTACATCAGGTCATGGAATGCCTCGCGGAAATGATCTGGCAAGCGCAAAGAAGCTCATCAGCGTTCGACCCGTCGATTTATTTCGATTGCCTGGATCGGCGAATAAGCTGATGATCTATACACGCTGAGGTACAAGCCCGTTTATTCGGATCTGGGCAAGCGGGCAGGGAAAAGCTCCTATCCGTTTACCCAAATAACCATTTATAAACCATGCATGGGAGCTGCCTGCGTTACACTCTTTTGGTATCACCATCAATATGGGAGCGCAAGCTGCAACCTACCCCGGTATTTCACGTTCTGATTTGACCAGCCTGGTTGCAAAGCTGAATGCTCCAGGAGGATTGTTCAGAAGCTTCCTGATCAATGTTTGGTTGTCAGACCCGACTGACTGGCAAAATAGGCCGACACGTTTTCAATATCTTCCTTACTCAAGGCTGCAGCCATACCGGCCATTATGGGATCCTTGCGGGCACCCGACTTATATTCGGTCAGGGTTTTTTGCAGATAGCTTACATGTTGTCCAGCAAGCCTTGGAAAAGCCGGGGCAGGGCTATTACCATCCGGGCCGTGACATGCGGCGCAAACTTCAGCCGCTTTTTTCTTTCCAGCTTCAATATCGGCGGCTATCCCCTGGCCGGAAACCAGCAGCAATGCGCCGCTCGCGGCGGCAATAATGAAATTTTTCATAAAACTTTCCTTGCGTAATGGGTAAATTATTTTCCACCGGCAGCGGAATAATAGGCAGCCAGGTCTTCGATATCCTGCGTGGAAAGCGTGGCGGCGATACCTTTCATGCTGGGATGACTGCGGGCATCGGTTTTATATGCCTCAAGTGCCTTGACCAGATATTCGGAATGCTGGCCGCCGATTCTCGGGACTTTATACACCGAAGGATAAGACGTCCGGTACCCTTCTATTCCGTGGCAACCGATGCACATTGCATTTTTCTGCTTCCCCGCAACCGGGTCGCCAGCTGCCTGTACCGTGCCGGTTAATGCCAGAAGCAGACTCCACGCAAATAAATTCACTATTGCTGGTCGTTTCATTATGAGTGCCCTCTTTTCAAAAAGAGCGACTCTAAACGATGTACCATTTCTGGTCAACGAATAAAGTAGCAGGACATATGGGAACTTATCATTATATTTTGTGTCTTCCCGTCGAGCGCTTTGCCTCCAATTCTTCCCAGCGGGTGAGGTATTGCATGAGTTCCTGTTCGAGAATAGCAGCGCGTTCTTGCAGCGTTCTAACTTTTTCCGGGCTGTCGCTGTAGAGTGCCGGAGAGCATAATCTGCGGGTGATGTCGCCCTGTTCCCGTTCCAGGATCTCAACCTTTACCAATAATTCGTCAAGTTCGCGCGCCTCATTGTAGCCTAATTTGGCACAGGAGGCCGAGCCAGACGTCTTATCCAACGGAATCGGAGGCCGTGGCTTTGTCGTCTGTGGCTTTGTTGATGTTTTCAAAAAATTCCGCACCCGTACCCAGTCTTCATACCCTCCAACGTATTCCCGCAGTATTCCATCGCCTTCAAATGCAATAACCTGGGTTACCACATTGTCAAGAAATTCTCGGTCGTGGCTCACCAGGAACAGTGTACCGGCATAGTTTTGCAGCAGGGCTTCAAGCAGTTCCAGCGTTTCAATATCCAGATCGTTGGTCGGTTCGTCAAGTACCAGTACGTTAGCAGGACGAGTGAACAAGCGGGCAAGTAACAGCCGATTGCGCTCTCCCCCGGAGAGCGATTTTACCGGCGAGCGCGTCCGCTCGGGCGCAAACAGGAAATCTTCCAGATAACTGATGACATGTTTCCTTGCGCCGGCGATGTCGATAAAATCGGAGCCTTGGCTGATAGTTTCAATCAGGGTGGCTTCCTCATTTAATTGTTCGCGCATCTGGTCAAAATAAGCCACCGCGAGCTTGGTTCCCTGTCGCACACTGCCGGTATCTGGCTGCAACTCGCCCAGTATCAGCTTTAGCAGGGTTGATTTCCCCGCACCATTGGGTCCCAGTAAACCCACGCGGTCGCCGCGCATGATACGGCCGGAAAAATCTTCGATGACGGTTTTGCTGCCATATCGTTTACTGACGTGTTCCAGTTCGGCCACCATCCGCCCGGATCTCACCCCCTCATCTACATTGAGATTCACTTTTCCCACGCGCTCACGCCGTGCGGCCCGCTCCAGTCGCAACGCTTCCAGCTGTCTTACTCTTCCTTCGTTACGGGTACGCCGCGCCTGTATTCCTTTGCGTATCCAAATTTCTTCTTGCGCCAATACCTTATCGAATTTCTGATTATGCACTGCCTCGACCTCAAGCATTTCTATTTTCTTTCGCTGATACTCAGCAAAATTACTCGGAAAATTTGTTAAATTACCCCGATCGAGTTCGATAATTTGGGTTGCTACATTATTTAAAAAGCGGCGGTCATGAGTGACGAATAGCACGCTTCCGGCAAAATCCTCGAGTAACGCTTCCAGCCATTCGATAGAGGAAAAATCCAGATGATTCGTTGGTTCATCCAGCAGCAGGACGTCAGGGGATATTACTAGCGCACGAGCCAGCGCGACCCTTTTTTTTAGCCCCCCCGAAAGCTGCCCGACCAAGGCATCTGCGGGAAGGTTCAGTTTATCGATGGCGGTTTCCACTCTTCCCTGGATGCGCCACCCATCCTGAGCTTCCAGTTCGACTTGCACATCCTGCAGGCGGGAAAGGAGCTTTTCAGTATCCCCCGTACCTTCACTCAAGAGATGAGAAGTTTCATGATAATCGAGCAGGACCTGACTAACCGTACCCAATCCTTTGGATACTTCCTGAAATACCGTGAGAGCGGCATCCAGTCCGGGTTCTTGCGGCACATAAGCCAGCTTCAATCCGGGCTTCCTCCAGATTCTACCGTCATCCGGTTTGGTTTCGTCCGCGAGAATGCGCAGCAGGCTTGATTTGCCGCTCCCATTTCTGCCGATCAGGCCGATATGTTCGCCTGCATCGAGCTGCAAGTTCACTTGATTAAGCAGCGTATGATGTCCAAAAGCGAGGCAGATTTTTTCCAGGGTGAGGAGGGGCATGGGGAAAAACCACTTCAGTAAAATTGACAGGGGGCGCAATTCTGCCATGCTTGGCAGGGATAGGCAAAGAATCGATCATCAATTTCCCCAACTGTAATTCCTCGATACCTCGCTGGCCGAAGAAATAATGTCCATCAGAAGCCGAGCGGCGGTTCTCGCCAACTCCCATCTCTCGGCCGCGCGCGGGCAAGTGCGTGAATTGCGTCGCACCAACCTTCACATGCGTTGCGTCCCGGCCTGCCTCGCCAGATATTCAGCAACCCTTTGCACTTGGCGTAGAAACGGAAAAATTGCAGTATTTTTCGGCGCTGCTCCGCGTCCGGAGCATAGTCGCTGCAGATAAGTTTGTCATCCGTCATGCCGCGATCTGTAAATGTTACGGCTCCCCAGACCTTGACTCGTAGCCGAGTACGGAATGGCAAGCATGGGCCAAGTACCAGCGCGTCCAGCAGATCACCTTCAAGACCAAGGTGGCTCGGCACGGAGCCATAGTTGAACGGGCATGGAAGAGGCGAGACGAAATCGATGCTACCGGTGGATCCGCGCTTAAGAAAGCTGCCACGCGGGACCTCGATTATTACCTCTACCACGGGTGGCTCGAACAATTCCTGACGGTCGGTGCACGCATTGCAGTTCGTGTCATTCACAGTCGCATGGCTTCTTAAAGCCACCTCATTAGCGCAATAAGCCTTCGGAAGACCTGAAGCGTTCTTCAGAAAAAGGGTCAATGTCGCTATCGATTTTTTCAAAATCCGGTGCGGATCTTTTCCTCAGCCTGCTTCCGAGGTCGTTACGGCTGACACCTCGCCCTTGTTTGTTTCAACCAGGAGGGTATACAGCCTGCGGCTGTCTGCGCGCAGTACGGCGAATTTGAAAGTACCCACGACTACGGACTCGCCCCGTTTGGGTAGTCGACCGAATTTGTTCAGTACCAGCCCGCCAATCGTGTCATAGTCCGCGTCGCTTAATTCCGTCCCAAGTCTTTCGTTAAAATCCGCAATTTCGGTGATAGCCTTGACGCGGAAGTACCCGTTCGGATCCTGCACAATGTTGTCCTCAGTTTCATCGAAATCGTGTTCGTCTTCAATCTCGCCGACAATTTGCTCCAGCACGTCTTCGATGGTAACCAGTCCGGCCACGCCACCGTATTCATCTACTACAATGGCTATATGATTACGGTTACTGCGAAAATCTTTTAGCAACACATTGAGCCGTTTGGATTCAGGAATAAACACCACTGGCCGCAACATCTCGCGCACATTAAACTCTTCCTCTCCAGCATAATAGCGGAGTAAATCCTTTGCTAACAGGATACCGATCACGTTGTTCTTATCGTTCTCGATGACAGGAAAGCGAGAGTGTGCCATCTCGATAATCAATGGAATAAACTTGTCTGGCGATTCATTGATGTCAATTACATCCATTTGCGAACGCGGCACCATGATATCGCGCGCCTGCATTTCAGATACTTGTATCACCCCCTCGATCATGCTTAGCGCATCCGAATCGAACAGATTGCGCTCAAATGCAGAATGCAGCAATGCCACCAGTTGCTCACGGTCGCCCGGCTCGCGCAGGACCAAAGCACTAACGCGTTCGAGCCAGCCAGGTTTGGGAGGATCATCCATATTGATGTACCCGTTTGGAGGTGGGAAGTAGATTAGTTGTGGACGATATGATAGGGAAGCCCTCCCATCTGAAATCAGGATTCTTCAATGCGCTGACGGGATTCCCTGTAAGGGTCATCGTGCCCCAGCCTCATGATAATTTCGGTCTCCAGTTGTTCCATCGCCACTGCGGCGGCATCAGTTTCGTGATCGTACCCCTGAAGATGCAGAACACCATGCACCGTGAGGTGGGCATAATGTGCCGCCAAAAATTTGTGCTGCTGACATGCTTCCATTTCTATCACCGGGGCACATAGCACAATATCGCCACACAAAGGCGGAACATCGTGATAAATGAAAGTCAGCACATTGGTAGCGTAATCTCTACCACGAAAATCCCGGTTAAGGCAGCGGCCCTCGATGTTATCTACCACGCGTAGCACAATTTCCGCATCCTGCGTTAGAGAGGCCTTAATCCACTTGCGAAATTGAGGTCGGCGAGGGACGCTCTCCGTATATGTTGCGTATTGCGTTGTTAATTTCAGTTTTGCCTCTCCGCGGCTAGCTTTGAAAATCTTGAAATTCTTACCCCTGTTTTTCATATTTCTGATAGGCATTGACAATTCTTTGCACCAGCGGATGCCGTACCACATCCTCAGCCCCAAAATGGGTGAAGGCGATGCCCCGCACTTTTTCAAGAACCTGCTGGGCCTCTACCAAGCCGCTTTTTTTATGCTTTGCCAGATCAATTTGGGTGACATCACCCGTCACCACCGCCTTGGAACCGAAGCCAATACGTGTGAGGAACATTTTCATTTGTTCGGGAGTAGTATTTTGCGCTTCATCGAGAATAATAAACGATTGGTTCAATGTGCGTCCACGCATGAAGGCCAGCGGCGCAATTTCGATTGCGCTGCGTTCGAATTGCTTGCCGGTTTTATCAAAACCCATTAGATCGTAAAGCGCATCATAGAGAGGGCGCAGATACGGGTCCACTTTCTGCACAATGTCACCGGGTAGAAAACCCAGACGCTCACCAGCTTCCACTGCGGGGCGCACCAGTATGATGCGTGCCACGGCATCGCGTTCCAGTGCATCCACCGCACTTGCCACAGCAAGATAAGTTTTTCCGGTGCCTGCCGGACCGATGGAAAATGTGATGTCATGTTCCTGGATCTGCCGCAGATATTGCACTTGGTGTGGTGTTCGGCCGCGCAAATCACTGCGTCGGGTAATTAGCACCGGCGCTTCTTTTGTGGGAACGCTAAGAACGGCATGTTTTGCCGAATGTTGAGGATTCGTCACTTCGATCAAGCCCAGTTGAATTTGCTGAATACTCAGATGATGCTGTGCCTGACTGTAAAAATTTCGTAATGCTTCTGCGGCAGGCAAGGTTTGTGCAGATTTTCCGCGCAAAATGAAGTGCTCTCCTCGACGTACAATAGTGACATCAAGCAGTGTTTCGATTTGCTTGAGATTCTCATCCAGCGCACCGCATAGATTGGCAAGGCGCTGATTATCGACGGGGGAAAATAAAATTTCGACGGGGTGGGATTTCAAAGGCTCGGTAAGGCGGTCGTAAGGGTTTATTCTGGCAGCGACGGTCACACTTTGCAAGAAATGAAGTTTATAAAATCTCCGAACAAGTTTCACGCATGCTCTGTGGAGAATTTTCTCAAAAATCTCTCAGTATCCATCGTTAACGATTTCGCCGCGCAGTGAGTGGGATAGCGCCGCGGTAATGTGAACATTTATGAAATGACCGATTTTTGCGGGGTCGCCGGCGAAATTCACCATGCGATTATTATCAGTACGCCCGCAAAGTTCGCCACTGTCTTTTTTTGACAGGCCCTCGATCAGAATGCGCTGCGTCGAACCGACCATACGCTGACTGATGGCCTGCGCCTGCTGATTGATCTTTCCCTGTAGACGTCGCAGCCGCTTCAGCTTGGTTTCGTAAGGAGTTTCGTCGAATAGCGCCGCAGCGGGTGTGCCAGGGCGCGGGCTATAAATGAAGCTGAAGGAATCATCGAAATTTACTCTCTCAATCAACTCCATAGTCGCTTCGAAATCGTCCTCGGTTTCCCCCGGGAAGCCAAGAATGAAATCGGAAGTAAGCGAAATATCGGGACGGGCAGCGCGAAGCCGACGGATAATGGATTTGTATTCCAGCACAGTATAACCACGCTTCATCGCTGCCAAGATCCGGTCCGAGCCCGACTGGACAGGCAAATGCAAGTGGCTTACCAGTTTAGGTAATTTTATGTAGGCATCGATCAGACGCGTAGTGACTTCCCTAGGATGGGAGGTGGTGTAGCGAAGGCGTTCGATACCGGGAATTTCGCTAATATATTCAAGTAACAATGCCAAATCCGCGATTTCAGCCTCTTCCCCGTATTCCATTACACCACGATATGCGTTGACATTCTGTCCAAGGAGTGTCACTTCCCTGATTCCCCTATTCGCCAGCGCCGCAATTTCCGACAAAACGTCGCTCAGCGGGCGCGAAATTTCCTCACCGCGCGTATAAGGCACTACACAAAAGCTGCAATATTTGCTGCAGCCCTCCATGATGGAAACGAAGGCGGTTACACCTTCGGTGCGTGCAAGCGGGAGATGGTCGAATTTTTCGATTTCTGGGAAAGAAATATCCACCTGCGGGCTACCGGTAAGCCGACGTGCGGAAATCAACTGAGGCAACCGGTGGAGAGTTTGAGGACCGAATACCACATCCACGTAAGGTGCACGCTTCACAATTTCCGCGCCTTCCTGGCTGGCAACGCAACCACCTACGCCGATAAGCAGGTTCGGATTGGATTGTTTCAAATGCCTGACACGTCCCAGATCGTGGAAGACTTTTTCCTGAGCTTTCTCTCGCACCGAGCAGGTGTTGAACAGAATGACGTCGGCATCTTCGGGATTGTCCGTTTTCTCCATCCCTTGGGCGGCGTGGAGGATGTCCGCCATTTTGCCTGAGTCGTACTCGTTCATTTGACAGCCGAAAGTTTTAATATAAAGTTTTTTTACCACGACCCTACCCAAAATGTTGCAACCGAATTATTTCGGAAATAACGCTACTGTTTGAAGATGCCGCTTGCGACCGATCTTTGCCTAATTGGAAACTTACGCAATAGCATAATCAGCGATTACGAAACTCGTTTACATCGTAAACGCGAGTTTTTCTTTTATCCGCTGTTTCTTAGTCCCGCCGCTACACCGTTAATGGTAAGTTGTATGGCGCGCTTAACCGCATCCCCGGCGTCGCCGGAGCGATAACGGCGCAGTAGCTCCACTTGCAGATGATTGAGCGGATCGATATAGGGAGTGCGGTTACGAATGCTGCGGGCAAGCGTAGGATTATCCTGCAGCAACTCGGTGTGGCCTGTCACTGCAAATAGCCATTTTACGCTGCAATCCCATTCTGCCTGAATGCGTCCGAAAATTGCCTCCCGCAATTCGATATCGGTAACGAGTTCAGCATAGCGTGAAGCAATGCCCATATCAGTTTTTGCCAGCACCATGCCCATGTTGGACAGCAGCGCTTGCATGAACGGCCAGGTATTGTGCATTTCCTGCAGAAATTTCAGTCCTTTTTCCCCTTTTCCCTCGCGCTGAACAAATGTTTCCACAGCTGTGCCAAAGCCATACCAGCCTGGAATCATGGCGCGATTGACGCTCCAGCTGAATACCCAGGGAATGGCCCGCAGATCTTCTATAAGATCGGATTGCTTGCGTGACGGTGGACGGCTGCCGATATTTAGCCCGGCGATTTCCCGTATCGGGGTAGATTCCTGAAAATAGCGTTTAAAACCGGGGGTTTCATATACCAGGTTGCGATAAGCTGCGAGCGCATCGCTCGCCAGCGCCTCCATAATCTGGTAATAATGATCGGCGCGTTCACCGAGGGTGTCGTGACTTAACAACGTCGCCTCGACTGTGGCAGCCACCAGCGTTTCAAGGTTGCGTCGTCCGATTTCCGGATCGGCGTACTTGCTGCCGATGACTTCACCTTGCTCGGTGATGCGTATCTGACCATTGACGCTTCCCGGCGGCTGAGCCAGTATGGCTTGATAACTCGGACCACCGCCACGTCCGACCGTGCCACCGCGTCCATGGAACAGGCGCAATTCAATCTTATGCTTGGCGAAAATTTTCGTCAGTTCTGTTTCGGCCTTGTAAAGTTCCCAATTGGCGGTAAGAAAGCCTCCATCCTTATTGCTATCAGAATAACCCAGCATGACTTCCTGAACGTTGGCGCGTGAATCCAGAAGCTTGCGATAATATGGCAGCGAAAATAACTCATCCATAACGGGACCACAACTACGCAGATCTGCTATGGTCTCAAATAACGGGACGATATTGACGCGCAGCTGCGGTGTTTCTCCCACTTGCAATAGCCCCACTTCCTTCAACAGCAGAGCAACCTCCAGTATGTCGGAAACGCCGTCAGTTTTGGAAATGATGTAATTTGGCAGCGCAGCACGGCCGAAGCGCCGCTGAATTTCCGCCGCGGTTTGCAGAATGCATAGTTCGCTCTGGACGAGCTCGGAATAATTCAGATAAGGTGAACGTAAAGGACGCGGGCTGCTGATTTCGCTCAGCAGCCACTGAACGCGTTCGGGCTCTGACAATCCAGAATAGCCCTTGCGATGTGTGTCGTACTCGAACAATTCAGCTACTACCTGCTCATGTATATTACTGTGTTGGCGCATGTCCAGCGGCGCGAGGTGAAAGCCGAACACTTCCGCCGCGCGTCGTAGATGGCGGAGATCCCCCCGCGCCAATAAGTCCGATTTATGTTGCTTCAGTGAGTGAATTACGATATCGAGGTCATGAACAAATTCAATGCTCTCCGTATAAGGAGCCGCAGGACCAATCGGACGCCTCTGCCTGATCATATGACCGAGCTCCTGACTGGTGGCGGCGAGACGCGCATAAATACCAATCAATGCGCGTCGATAAGGTTCATCGGCGCGGCTGACGACGCGATCCGGGGAGGCCGCCGCCAACTCGGCCAATTTGTCGTCCACTCCTACCAGGCGTTCCGTCAGGCTTAGCCTGCGGCCAATCTGGTGAACTTCACCCATGTAATAATCCAGTGCCAGCGCCGATTGGCGCTCAGCCGCATGCAGCATGACCTCATGGGTAACGAAAGGATTGCCGTCGCGGTCACTGCCTATCCAGCTGCCGATACGGAGGAATGGCGGAATAAGCGGAGCACTCGCGCCCATGCGGCGTTCAAGCAAGTCTTCAATCTCGGCGTAAAGACGCGGTACTTCGGTAAGAAAGGTATAACGGTAATAGGCCAAGCCATTTTTTATTTCGTCATATACCGACAAGCGTTCAGGACGCAGCATGCGCGTCTGCCACAATATCTGAATGGCGCATCGCAATCCTTCTTCGTTGTTGCGTAGCTCGTCAGGTGTAAGCTGAATGCGATCCCGCTCATTCAATAGATGGGCAATGGTCAATTGGCAATCAAGTATGCTTCTGCGCTGTACTTCGGTTGGATGGGCAGTCAACACGGGTGAAACTAACGCTTTAGCGAAGAATCGGGTTAATGCGATGCCGTCAGCTCCGCTGGAGAAAACTCTATCCAGCGCCAGGGCCACGCTACCCGCCTGAGGTGGCGACCCGGCCCGAAGATGAGTACGGCGGCGCCGATTGTGATGCATATCTTCAGCAATGTTGGAAAGTTGCGAGAAATGGCTGAATGCACGCACCACGGCTACAGTAGACTTGTTGCTCAACTGATTGAGTATCATGTCAAGTTCGTGCCGAGCCTTCGGGTCTTGCTCCCGCCGAAAGCGAATTGCGGTTTGACGGATGCTTTCGACGAGATCGAAAGTAGGTTCACCTTCCTGCTCACGCAGCGTATCGCCCAGCATGCGTCCAAGCAGGCGGATGTCCTCGCGCAGGGGATCGTCCTTGATCGGCCTTTCTTTATCGTCAGTATGATTTCTGGAGGAGTTTTCGTTTTGGGAAATAAGAGAGCTCATAACGTAGCCCTTCTTGCAGTGCACACGAGAGCGGATGCCCCCTGCGCTGCAATCCAGGTTGGTGTCTGGCATGCTAAAATAAACATTAGTAGCAATTCCGTAATTTTCTCATTGTAATAATAATGCCCAATTCATTCATGCCACAAAAAATTGTTATTGCTACGCGCGAGAGCATCCTTGCCCTGTGGCAGGCAAATTTCATCCGGGATCGATTGTTGGAATTATACCCGCAAACCGAAATCAGCATATTCGGTATGACCACTCGCGGCGATCAGATACTCGACACCTCGCTGTCAAAAATCGGCGGAAAAGGATTATTCATCAAAGAACTGGAACAGGCGCTGAAGGACAGAAGCGCGGATATTGCGGTTCATTCAATGAAGGACGTACCGATGGATGTGCCGGCAGGATTTACACTGGCGGCCATCGCCAGACGTGAAGATCCGCGCGATGCATTTATTTCCAATCGATATGCCAACCTCGACGCCCTTCCCTCCGGCAGCGTGGTAGGTACTTCCAGCTTGCGTCGCGAAAGCCAGTTGCGTGCTCGTTTCCCACATTTGCGGGTCCGGCCGTTGCGTGGCAATGTACAGACGCGATTGCGCAAGCTGGATGAAGGACAGTTTGAGGCAATTATTCTGGCGGCGGCGGGACTCAAGCGACTGGGACTCACCGCGCGCATTACCGCATTGCTGAGCCCCGAACTGAGTCTGCCGGCCGTGGGACAGGGGGCATTAGGAATCGAATGCCGGACGGATCGGCCCGATTTGATAGAATTCTTGCAGCCATTACACCATCTTGAAACCGCTCAGTGTATAGAAGCTGAACGCGCCATGAGCCGCGCGCTGGGCGGAAGCTGCCAAGTGCCCTTGGGCGGTTTCGCGGAAATTGAGGGAGAGGTGTTGCGACTGCGTGGATTTGTCGCGAGCCCGGATGGGACACGCATGATAAGCAGCGAATTGAGCGGTATGCCCCAAACGGGCACCGTTATGGGCGCACAATTGGCGAAGAATTTAAAGGTGCAGGGTGCGGAAGAGATTCTGGCAGCGCTGGAATCGATGCCTACCGAGCCTGTGAATCATCCGTGACTGAGCCGCTGACCGGGATTAATATCCTGGTCACGCGCCCTGCGCACCAGGCGGATAATTTAGCTGACAGAATTCGCGCGGCGGGTGGTATTCCGGTTTTATTCCCCGTGCTACAAATCCTGGATACGCAGGATCAAGGTCCGTTACGGGATGCGGTCGAACGCCTCGATGAATTCGATCTGGCAATTTTTATTAGTCCTAATGCAGCTAGTAAGGCGATGGGTCTGATACAGGCGAAGCTGACGTTATCGAAAAAATTGAAATTTGCAGCGGTGGGTCAGGGTACCGCCCGAGTGCTAGAAAGTTTTGGCGTCAAGAAGGTGATCGCTCCGACCATACGTTTCGACAGCGAGGCATTGCTCGACATGGCAGAATTACAGCAGGTCAGTGGCAAGCGTATCGTGATCTTTCGTGGTGATCGCGGACGCGAGTTGCTAGGGAATAGCCTGCTGAAAAGGGGCGCGGTGCTTGAATATGTGGAATGTTACCGTCGCGTCAAGCCAAGTACCGATATCGCCCCGCTACTGAGAGCCTGGGCGGCTGGCAAAATGGACGCAATTACCATAAGCAGTAGCGAAGGGCTACGCAATATATTTGATATGGTTGGCGAGACAGGTCAAATATGGCTCAAGAAACCCCCCTTGTTCGTACCTCATGAGCGTATAGCCCGAAGCGCAGAGGAGCTCGGCTTCACTCAGGTGATTCTTACCGCTGCCGGGGATGAAGGTTTGCTGCAGGGTTTGGTAAACCACTTTCGACCGGAGACCGGGGGCGAGGATTTCGTTCCAACTAAACTATGAGTTCAGAAATTCAAAGCATTGATACCGATAAGCCGCAGGAGGTGCCCGATGAGCCGCAGGAGGTGCGCAAAGAATTGCCCAAGCGCATCAATTCTGTTTTGATTTTTGCCATGATTTTCATTTTTACTCTCATTGTAGCGTGGCAGTGGTACGACACGCGCAATCAGATCGCGGATTTGCAACATGAATTGGCAAAACGCCTCGCCGAGACAGATGTCTCAAATAAGGAATCACACAATTTTGCAACTGAAGCGACCGAGGCAGGACGCCGGGTAGAAACAAAGCTCAATTTGCTTGAGGCGAAACTTGCTGAATCGCAGAGCCAGCAATTGGCGTTGGAGGCACTCTATCAGGAGCTTACGCGAAATAGCGACGAAGTAACGCTGGAGGAAGTAGAGCAATTGCTGCTCATAGCCAGCCAGCAGCTACAGCTGGCAGGTAATGTCAAAGCAGCGCTGATTGCAATGCAGGAGGCTGATGCCCGGCTGCAGCGTATTGACCGTCCGCAGTTATCCTCCTTACGTAAAATCCTCGTAAAGGACATGGATCTGCTGAAAGCCGCGCCCTATGTGGATACAGTGGGAATCAGCCTGCGGCTGGATAATCTTGCTGCTGCGGCCGATGAGCTGCCATTGGCGATGGAACTTCGCCCTCCGGAGAGCGACTCTTTTTCGGTTCAAGCTCCAGCAGTAGAAAGTTTATGGCTCAAGTTCTTACGTGAGGCGTGGGAGGACGTGAAGCGGTTGGTACGTATCCAGCGCATGGATAAGCCGGACGTTGCTCTGTTATCGCCGTCACAAGCATATTTTCTGCGCGAAAATCTAAAGCTACGCCTGCTATCGGCTCGGCATGCGCTGCTCGCTCGCGATGGGGCCAGCTTCAAGGCTGATCTCAACGCCGCTGTGGACTTGATCAACCGTCATTACGACATAGAATCCGAAGTCGTCATCCATATGCTTGAGGCATTGCACCAATTGCAAGATAGCGAAATTGGCATCCAATTGCCCCGTATTTCCGCAAGTCTCGATGCAGTGCGTAATTACCGTCTGGCACGTGACCGGGGAAAATAGATGAAGGGAGCGTTGTGGCTGCTGGCTTTGTTTGCCATCGCTGTGGCGGTAACGCTCGCGACCCAATACAATAGCGGTTATGTGCTGGTGGTGGCACAGCCTTACCGTATTGAACTATCGCTCAATTTGCTGGCGGTATTGCTGGTGGTTGCATTTTTTATCAGTTATTTTGTAGTGCGGTTGGCTGTCATTACCTTTCGGCTACCTACAGAGATAAGCGAGTTCCGCTTACGCCGTCGCCGAGAAAAAGCGCAAAGGGCGATGCTGGATGGGCTTAAGGCTTTCTTCGAAGGCCGTTATGCCAAGGCCGAGAAATCGTCCGCTATCGCTCTGGAGCTGCGGGAGTCTCCGGTGACAAGTGCGATTAACGCCATGGTCGCGGCGCGTTCCGCGCAGGAACTGAGAAAATATTCTCAGCGTGATGAGTTTATCGCCATGGCGGAAAATGAGGCGCCGGAAGAAATAGCGCTGCGGCTCATGACACAAGCCGAGCTATTGCTGGATGAAGGCCGGTCCGAGGAAGCGCTGAGAATATTGCAATCCATGCGTGCCACGGGAGCAGGCCCTCACACTGCCGCGCTGCGGCTGGAATTGAAAACACAGCAGCGAGTGAAAAACTGGAATGCAGTACTGGATCTGCTCGGGCAGCTCGAACAGCGTAATGCGCTGGATAAAGCTCTGATACAGCGATTACGATGTAACGCCCATGTGGAAAATCTCAAAAGCAGAATATTGAATCCGCAAACCCTGAAAGAGTATTGGCAAACGATATCTTCGGTGGATAAAAAAGACAGCAAACTGGCTGCCGCTGCGGCCCAAGCCTGCACGGCAATAGGCGATTGCTTAACTGCTCACCAGATCATTGAGCAAAGTTTGGACAGTCAATGGGATTCTGAATTGGCTAAGCTGTATGCGGAATGCCTGGGGAACGATGCAATCCGGCAAATTGAACGTGCCGAAGCATGGCTCAAGTCTTATCCTAATGATGCCTGTCTCCTTCTTGTTCTCGGCAAACTTTGCGTCTATTGCGAACTTTGGGGGAAAGCACAAAATTATCTGGAAGCGAGCTTGTCGGTGGAACCCAGCCACCCGGCCCATCTCGTGCTGGCGCAGCTAAACGAAAGAATTGGCAGATCAGAGCTGGCGAGAAACCACTATAGTAAAGGATTGGAGCTTGCGTTAAAGCGATTGGAAGCGATTGGGGGGTAAGCGCAACGGAATAACGCGACGCCGACACTCCTGCTAAGACAGAGGGGATAAAGTATCAGGCTTCGGTTCGTTTGGGGAAGCAGTGAATGCATCTGAAAAAAACTCATCTTCCGGCAGGCGACGCAGCCTGGTGAAATCCTTATGGGCAGCTTCAACCATTGCTGGAGCACCGCAGGCATATATCTGGTATGGAGCGAGATCGTCGAAGTCTTCCAGCACGGCTTTATGCACCAGGCCGGTTCTTCCGCTCCAGTTGTCTTCTGGCAATGCCTCGGATAGCACCGGAATAAAAGTAAAATTGCCGTGTTTCCGCTGCCAGCTTTCTGCCAGATCCGTCATATACAGGTCGGCCCTGGTGCGGTTGCCCCAATAAAGTATCATTTTTCGGTCATTGCCGCGTAGACTTCCTGCGTAAAAGACATGCTCAAGTATACTTTTAACCGGCGCGAAGCCTGTGCCGCTGGCAACAAATATAATCGGTTTATCTGAATCTTCGCGCAGAAAAAATGTACCTAGCGGTCCTTCGAAACGCAGAATGTCCCGCTCCTTCATACGTGTAAATACGTGTTCAGCGAAGGTGCCGCCAAGATAGTTGCGTATATGTAACTGCAACAGTTCATCATCGTGAGGAGCATTAGCGAGTGAGAAACTGCGGCGTTTGCCATTTTTCATGAATATATCGATATATTGCCCAGCGAGAAACTGCAAGCGTTCATTGGTTGGAAGTTTCAGCGAAATAACCATTACGCCGGGCGCAACCCGTTGCAGCAGTTGTACGCGGCATGGTAGGGTTTTTACTTTAATATCCTTGGTTTCTCCGATCTCACGACACTCGACCACCAAGTCCGATAATGGTAAAGCGCAGCAAAACAGCGCCATACCCGCCTGCTTTTCCATTTTCGTCAATGTATCTTCATTATGCCTGCCGAAATCGACCGTTCCCTGTATGATTTTGCCCTTGCAAGTGCCACAGGCGCCATTGCGGCAACCATAGGGAAGCGGAAAGCCTTCGCGGAGCGCGGCCTGTAGCATGGTTTCGCCCGGGAGGGCGGAAAAAACATGTCCGCTGGGCTTGAGAGTGATTTGATGCGACATCCAGTTACGAATAAGTCAACGAAATAAAAAATAGTTAGCGTCCAATAAATCAAATACCATGAAACGAACGCTTTTAATTATTGGTTGCGGTGATATTGCTTTACGCGCAGTGCCCCTCTTACAGGCACATTACCGGCTGGTTGGCCTGTGCCGAAGGCCGGAAAGCCGCGTTCCATTGCGTTTACATGGCATTACGCCAGTATCCGGAGATCTCGACATACCGGGCAGCCTCGCGAAGCTTGCAGGAATGGCTCATGCAGTGCTTCACCTGGCGCCTCCGCCCCTTTATGGCGAACGGGATACCCGTACCGCGAATCTCCTGGCAGCATTGACGAAGCGGCCCAAGACAAAAGGGGCAATGTTACCACAACGGCTTATCTACATCAGCACCAGTGGGGTATACGGCGATTGCAACGGGGCATTGGTGGACGAAACTCGTCTGATCAATCCTCAAACGAGCCGCGCATTGCGTCGCGTTGATGCAGAGAAACAGGTACGCAGTTGGGGGTCGCGCAATGGCATATGCGTTTCGATCCTCCGTGTACCGGGCATTTATGCTGCCGACCGTCTGCCGCTCGCCCGTCTGCGCGCAGGTGTGCCGACATTATTGCCAGAAGACGATAGCTATACCAACCACGTTCACGCTGATGATCTTGCCCGCATCGTCTGTGCTGCGCTGCGTCACGCCAAGCCGGGGAGGATCTACCATGCTTGCGACGACTCGAGTCTGAAAATGGGCGAGTATTTTGATCTGATAGCAGATCGGTTTGATCTCCCGCGGCCGCCGCGTATAGCCCGCAATCAGGCTGAAGGGCGGATATCCCCTGGCATGCTATCGTTCATGCAGGAATCACGGCGGCTGAACAATTCCCGTATCAAGCATGAGTTGCATGTAAACCTGCGTTATCCTACGGTAGTCGAGTGCATTTCGGGGGACGCATCTCTGGAAAATAGGTAAAATTCCGCCTCGGTTTAACAATGACAACTGCTTGCCTCCATACGATGGACCCCATACTCGTTATTACCAATTTGCCCGACAGGGCGAGTGCTATGACGCTCGCTCACAGACTGATTGATGCGCGGCTAGCTGCCTGTGTTAATGTGCTGGCTGACTGCACCTCTGTATACCATTGGAAAGAAAAGAACGAAACCGTCAACGAGGTGCCGGTACTCATCAAGACCCTCTCAAAGCACTATGCCCGGCTAGAGCAGTTGATAAAGTCAGCCCACCCTTACGAACTACCCGAAATCATTGCTGTCCCAATAAACAACGGCTTGCCTGCTTACTTGAAATGGATTGTCGATGAAACGTTGTCTTAGACAAAAATGAATCAAATTGGGTTATCCGTGCGCCTGATCCAATACGTCCTGCTATTGCTGTGTTTTTCCAGCATGAATGTCTTAGCGGAAGAGCGGAAAGCTTTCGACTTTCTTTCTGGATTACAGCAGCTTGGCAAAAACTTTGATCAGACTGAGCAGGAGTTGCTGCCGCCGGATCAGGCGTTCAAACTTACAGTCAGGGTACGCGATGAAAATACGCTGGTAGCGCAATTCGAGCCGGCGAAAGACTATTATCTCTATCGGGATAAAGTTGCGTTCAAGCCGAAAAATCCCGAAACATCAATCGAGAAAATTTCGCTACCCCAAGGGGCAGTAAAAAGCGATTTAACCTTCGGGCAGGTCGAAGTTTTTCACAAGCCCTTCGAAGCGGTGATTTCCCTTAAGCGGGAGACCCCGTCAATGAACAAATTAACGCTTGTTGCCACATACCAGGGTTGCAATGAACCAATCGGGGTCTGTTATGCGCCGATCAATAAGGTAATCGAGCTGACGCTTCCGGCGGCAAAAGCCGTGGCCAATGCGGTGAGCAACGAAGCAGCAGCAGCCACGCCTTTTTCAACCGTGCAGGATTCCGCCGAAGAACTGTTTCAGTCTCCTGGGGGATCTCCAGTCATTGAGACGGAATCTCTCAAAATCGAGCGAATGTTTGAGAGCGGAAACTTCTGGCTGATTCTGACAGGGTTCTTCGGTATTGGTCTGCTCCTCTCGTTTACGCCTTGCGTGTTTCCAATGTTTCCCATCCTGTCCGGAATTATTGCCAAGCGAGGAGAACGCATTACCAAGGCCCACGGATTCATTTTGTCGTTAGCCTATGTCATGGGAATGGCGATCACTTATGCGGCGGCGGGAGTGGCTGCCGGGCTATCGGGTGCGATGCTATCCGCAGCGCTGCAAAATGCGTGGGTACTGGGTGCATTTGCGTTGATCTTCATAACGCTTGCTTTTTCCATGTTCGGATTCTATGAGCTACAATTACCCACTATGCTTCAAAGCAAACTTTCGGAGGAGGCGGGGCACTTAAAGGGTGGGCATTTGACTGGCGTGTTTGGCATGGGAGCGCTGTCCGCATTAATTGTCGGGCCGTGTGTAGCCGCCCCGCTGGCCGGGGCGCTGCTTTACATCAGCCAGACCCGGGACGTGGTGCTGGGTGGCTCCGCATTGTTCGTCATGGCCTTGGGCATGGGCGTCCCATTGTTGTTGTTGGGGGCATCCGCAGGAGTGCTCCTGCCTAAAGCAGGGCCGTGGATGGAGTCGGTCAAGCATTTTTTTGGCGTATTATTGCTGGGGGTGGCAATATGGTTGATATCGCCGGTGATTCCAGCGGTTGTGCACATGCTTTTGTGGGCGGCCTTGTTGATCGTCTCAGCCATTTACCTGCACGCGGTTGACCCGTTGCAGCCCGGTGCTTCCGGCTTCCGAAAATTCCTGAAGGGGCTGGGTATGATCGCACTGCTGACCGGCGTGGCCTTGCTGATAGGTGTTTTGTCAGGCAGTCGTGACATTCTGCAACCGCTCTCAAAAATAAACGTCTCAAATTTTGATGCGAATGGAGTAAGAAATATAGCTCCAACCGAGCATTTGCCTTTCCAGCGTGTAAAGTCGGTAGCTGAATTGGAGCAACATATACTCCAGTCAAAAAATAAATATGTAATGGTAGATTTTTACGCCGACTGGTGTATTTCCTGCAAGGAAATGGAGAGATTCACATTTACCGATGCGAAAGTGCGGTCCAGGCTGAAGGATGTGGTGTTGTTGCAGGTTGATGTGACTGCCGGAACACCGGATGATTCGGCTTTGCTCAAACGCTTCAAGCTGTTTGGCCCTCCTGGCATCCTGTTTCTCGATCGCCAGGGACATGAAATTCAGCGTGTCAGGCTCATCGGATATCAGGACACGGAAAGTTTTCTCGCGGTACTCAATGCAGTCTTGATTTAGTTGTATTGCGGTCGGGTTGCCCCTGACAATTCATGACAAAGTCGTATTATTCTCACGCGATATAAAGTTTGGAAGGATCCAGATCAATAGCTGGCCATCGGCTGGAGATTGTGTTTTTTATCGGAGAGCAGGTATTAAATGACGAGATTGCAGCAAATACTGTTGTATGCCGGTGTCGCAACACTTGCGGTGACTGCTGGTTTATTGTTGCGTGGGCAGCTAACGCGCGATAACCTTCAGCCTGAAGCTACGGCGGGTATTTCCAGCAAGGGAGCGGAAGTTATATTTGCGGCAAGTCTGCCCGATCTCGAAGGGAAGAGTCAGCCTATTTCACAGTGGCGGGGCAACGTTATGGTAGTAAATTTTTGGGCGAGCTGGTGCGAGCCATGTCGTGCGGAAATCCCTGAGTTCATTGAGCTCCAGAAAAAATTCGGCGATAAAGGATTGGTTTTTGTTGGTATTGCCGTAGATCAGAAAGAAAGAGCGGCAGCTTTTAGCAAAGAGATCGGCATCAATTATCCGGTACTCGTGGGGGATATGAACGCCATGACACTAGCTGACGCAGCAGGAAACCGTCAAGGAGCGCTACCTTTTACCGTTGTCATTGATCGTAGCGGAAAAATCACCGGTACCAAATTGGGACGTCTTAGCCAAAGCAAGCTCGAATCCATGTTCAAGCCGTTGCTGTAGTCATAACCGTTTTTCAGTATTCAATATCTCCAACAGGCTATCGGGATTTGTGGCCGCGCGCATTAGTCAGCGTCCACGTATACTCCAGAGTATTATCCGACGGAATTGGCATCGAAAGTGCGCCTTTGGTGAGAGGCTGTACGGTCAATATAATATTATATTTCTTACCCTCTACGAACGATTCGGCAGATTCTCCTTTACTCATGGGGTTGAGAAGAATTGTAATTTGTGTGACCGTATAATTGTTGTTGCCATTGTAAATGCTGCCATTGAAAATACCGTAGCCAAAGCCGGCATGGATGATGAGCTTGCCGAGAGCCTCAGGCGCCAGCTCGGCATCATGGAATTTCATGTCGCGAAATTTATCGCGACAAGCGTCCGTGGCTACTTCGGCGGCGCTCGTGCTTGTTATTCCCCGCATGGATTCGAGCACACACTGATCGTAGCTGCCTGAATGGGGCAAATCCCTGGCAGATAAATGTGGTGAGATCAGGATCATCAATGCGAAAGTAGCCAGCGGTGCCTGCGTTACGGTATTTTTCATATATTTTTTATCTGCAATTAGGAAATGACGTAGATCCGACATACAGTCAGCCATCACCGGATGGGCTGATCTCTCTCCTTTATTCTCAGATAATAATGGCCGCTATATGTATTTTGATGGAAGATCGAACAGATGGCCTCAAGCTTGTGGATAGATGAAGCCGGGTTTTTAGTAACACGCTAGTAATTCACAAATGGATTAGCTCCCATATTGTGTTCCATTTCGGGCCTTGCGGGATAGCACATATTGATTCGTGCCGCACTGCGGCCGAGATATTTTTAGTTTAAATGCTGACTTATTTGCTGTAATTAAGAGACAGCGGCAGTATGCCGCTGTCTCTTTACCCGTCATTATCTTTATCTCATCGCTGACGCCTGAATGAAAGTTGGATGCAACTATCCTACAAGCGCTTTGTAGATATTGTAAAGACTAATGATAACGATCAGTGTTCCCACCAATATGAGCAGTGTTCGAGCGTGGAGCTTTTTGCACAAAATCGCTGCAAAGGGTGCGGCAAAGAGGCCCCCAAATACTAAACCAACGATGATAGGCCAAGTATTGGTTTCCATCAGAAGCGAAAAAACTGCGGCGCTCGTTAACGTCAGGAAGAATTCCGCGAAGTTGACCGAGCCAATGGTGGTGCGCGGATCGTTCCCCGACCCGACCAATGTCGACGTCACCACGGGTCCCCAGCCACCACCACCCGCTGCGTCGACGAAACCGCCAAACAGGGCAAGTTTTCCCACATGTCTTGGAGGCTGAGTGCGCAGCCGAAGTGGGCGAAACGCTTTGCTGAGTATATAGATTCCCAGCAGTAACAAGTAAGTGGATATATACGGCTTGAAAATAGCCCCATCAATCTGTGTAACGAGTATTGCGCCCAATATGCCGCCCAGAATACCTGGCACCAGCAGTCGGACAAACAACTGCTTATTTACATTGCCGAATTTGGCATGAGAGATACCCGAGACGCCGGTAGTGAAAATCTCCGCAATATGGACGCTAGCGCTCGCTGCTCCCGGGCCGGCACCCGTTGCCAGCAGGAATGTTGTCGCCGTAACGCCATAGGCCATACCAAGGGCGCCGTCTACTACCTGCGCAAAGAACCCGACTATCACCGCACTCCAGAAAATCCTGCTACCGAGTGTATCGCCAATAATTTGCCAGCCGCCGAACCAATTATTGGTCAGAAAAAAGCGTCCTCCCAGAAACAGGATCAGCGCGATCAATACCAGAATAATGAACCACACCGCAGCGTGAAGAAGTGGATGTGTTCCAGGATGAGAAACAGGTTCCTCAACGGGGGGAAGCCCCAGTTGCTGGTGTTCCACGTTGATAGGGTTACGCGTCAGATCCAGGTTGCGAATCTTCATATGTTTGGTTCCGTGACTCTTTTATTTGCGGCACACTATACCGACAGGGGCGAATAACCCGAAATAACCTAATAGAATATGTTTATTCTTTTTCTTCCTTCGTCAAAGTGGAACGCCAAAAAAAGCTGCGAATGGATTTGAAAAGAACATATAAATGCTGGGGAATTGCACTTGAGGTATTTTTAAAAGGGCTATGCTAGGGCAGCTACTGGTGAATATAGCTGAACCCCTGGCAGTTTATATGCGGATCCGATAATCCCGGCCAGTCGATGGAATAGCCATGCTACTTGCGGATGTTGTACTTATTATTCATTTTCTGTTTGTGCTGCTCGTGGTAGGCAGTCTGCCGCTCATTTGGATCGGTGCGTGGATGAGGCTGGATTTTGTGAGAAATCTCCGGTTTCGGCTTGTGCATCTTGCCGCTATTTTGTTTGTCGTTGGCGAGTCCTTCATTGGCATGGCATGTCCGCTTACATTGCTGGAAGACTCTTTGCGTCGCACAGCAACGGGCAGCAATTTCATTCAGCGTTGGCTGCATCGTATTCTGTTCTATGATGTTCCAGATTGGATGCTTACGATGTTTTACGTGCTGTTTGCATCATTGGTAGCGATTACTTTCAGGCTGTTTCCGCCGCGCCACCGTAAACCCCGCTCCTCTTCTTCGATTTAACCTTTTTTATGATCATTGACCCATCCTCCTGCTGAGCGTAAAGTTGAAAAAAGAATGAGATCCTGCCCATACACTTTACTTATTTACTAGATACTCATTACTCATCCCAACAAGAAAAACACGCTACCATGTCTCCGATATCGCTTTTACGTCGCTTTACTTCCCGCAAGCGTTTAGGTATCGGTCTCTGCATCCTGGCTGCGGTCGTTGCCCTCTTCGGGCTGCTCGGTTATTTTTGGCTACCGGGTTACGCCAAGACCAAGCTTGAAACATTGCTGTCGGAAGCGGTGCACCGGCCGGTGACCGTGCAATCAATCGATATTCAGCCTTATACGCTTGAGTTGACCGTCCGCGGTTTCCGTGTGGGCGAAAAAGCGGGAAGTGCTGATGCAGACAAAGCCTTGCTGTCCATTGATGAACTGTATACCAACCTGAGTATCGCATCCATCGCACGGCAGGCGCCTGTAATCAGCGCCCTATCGGTGAAGGGACCTGCGGTGCGCCTGGTTCGCGAAGGCGAGCAACGCTTCAATATCACCGATTTGATAAAAGATTTTATGAAACGCCCTGACGACGGCAGTAAGACGATGTTTTCAGTGCGTAACATTACTATCGAAGACGGTCGTTTCGAATTTGTCGACCAGCTCAAGAAAAGTCAACAGGAAATCTCCGACATCCGCATCGGTGTACCCTTTGTTGCCAATTTTGAAACCGACGAGCAAACGTGGGTAGAGCCGCATTTCAGCGCCAAGGTAAATGGCGCGCCGCTTATCCTCAACGGTAAGGTACGCCCGTTTACCAAAAATCGCGAGGCAACACTTGAACTCAAGCTCAATGATGTCGATTTGACCCGAATAGACGAGTATTCGCCAATTCCTGTAGGCATCAGCCTGCTTTCCGGACATTTTGATAGTGACTTATTACTGACTTTTACCCAGATTGATGGCGAATCGCCCAGTATGGTTCTTACGGGCACTGCGGCGCTCCGGAAATTGGAAATTGAAAATCATGCGGTGGAAGCGCCCTACGCCGCGAAATTTGACCGACTGGATGTCAAGTTGGCCGAAATCAATTTGAACGGTCAAAAACCCTCCCATGCAGGACTGGTTCTGGCCGATGCGGTGATAGTGCGCAAAAGTGAATCAGAATCGGTACTTAGCTTGCAGAAGTTAAGTGTGGAAAAAGTTGCGGTCGATCCCAAACAGCAGAGCGCCACGGTCGGCGCAGTAATGCTTGAGCGATTCAAGACGTCAATGCGCCGCGAAGCCGATGGTCGCCTCGATCTTGTCAAACTTTTTTCATCGCCTCCCAACAAGAGCGCGCCAATACCGGAAACACCCCCGGCGACGTCTGCCAAAGCGGGGGCTGGCAAGCCTTGGGCGGCTCGACTCGGTAGCCTGAAGCTGGCGGCCGCAACGCTGAGCTTTGAAGACAGCACGCTGACAAATGCTGCGCCAATGGTGATCGACCCTCTGGATTTAACCGTCGACGATATCGATTTAAGCGGTGCGACGCCGCTGAAACTGGCGCTCAAAGCCTCGGTAAATAAGAAGGGCAGCCTGGAAACAAATGGTTCTCTGGCTTGGGCGCCATTAATGGCCGATCTTGCCGTCGACGCAAAAGATATAGATATCGTCTCCTTGCAGGGTTGGGCCGGAGACCGGCTGAACGCGCTGATCACGCGGGGCGCGGCGTCTTTTAAAGGTAACATCAAGGCAGAGGGGACGCCATTGAAAGTCGGGGTGAGCGGCGACAGCCGATTTACCAACTTCAATGTTCTCGACAAGGTCAATGCAACAGACCTTGTACGCTGGCGAAGTCTTGACATTAGTGAGATCGAGTTTGTCAATGACCCCTTGCGCGTTGATATCAAGTCGATCGCGATAGCCGATTTCTTTGCCTATGTCGTCCTTTCCTCTCAGGGTCAGCTCAATCTCAAGGATATAGTCCGTCAAGATAATGAGAAAGAACCATCCGCGAAAGCCGCTTCCGCCGCCGCGCCGCCGGCTACCCCTGCAAATTCCTCTTCACCATCGACGGTTAAGCCCGCCCCTGTTCGTATTGGCAGAGTGGTGATGCAGGGGGGGAATGTTAACTTTAACGATCAATTCATCAAGCCTAATTACCGGGCAAATTTAACGGGTCTTGCTGGACGGGTAGGCCCGCTGGATCCAAAAAAACCGGGAGAAATAGATATTAGCGGAGCGGTGGATAAAACCGCACCGCTTAAGATTAATGGCAAGGTCGATACGATGGGCAAAGAGGTCTACCTCGACATTATCGCGTCGGCGAAGGGCATTGATATGCCGACTTTCAGTCCTTATTCCGGGAAATATGTCGGCTACGCGATCGAGAAGGGCAAGTTATCGGTTGATATTCATTATCGCATCGAAAAAGGAGAGTTGACAGCAGAAAATAACGTTTTTCTTGATCAGTTGACCTTGGGTGAGAAAGTTGAGAGTCCGGATGCCTTGTCGATTCCGGTAAATCTTGCGTTGGCGCTGTTAAAGAATCGGCGTGGTGAAATCGACGTCCATTTGCCGATTAGCGGTTCCATCAACGATCCGCAATTCAGTATCGGCGGACTGATTGTCAAAGTCATCCTTAATCTGCTTACGAAGGCCGCAACCGCTCCTTTTGCGCTGCTTGGTTCACTCCTCGGCGAAGGCGAGGAGTTATCGGAGGTAGATTTTTCGCCTGGTAGCGCAAAGATTGCGCCTGAAGCGGAAAAACGTCTCCAGGTATTATCCAAGGCGTTGACGGACCGGCCGGCACTCAAGCTTGAAATTACGGGCAGAGCTGATCCAGTGAACGACCCGACGGCTCTGAAGCGCACGATACTCGAGCGCAAGGTTAAAGCCGAGAAACTTAAGGAAAGCGTGAAAAAGGGATCAGATGGTGGTTCGCTGGAAGATGTGGAGCTGAAGCCCGAGGAATACGAGAAGTATCTGACGCTCGCCTACAAAGAAGAAAAGTTTGCAAAACCCAAAAATGTGGTGGGTCTTAACAAGAGTCTGCCGGTGCCTGAAATGGAGCAGTTGATGCTGGCCAACATCAGCGCTGATGACAGTGAAATGCGGGATCTCGCCGAACGTCGTGCGGTGGCTGCGCGTGACTGGCTGGCTGAACAAGGCAGTGTTCCAGGTGATCGAATGTTTGTGCTCGAACCGAAGGTCGAAGCAGAAGCCGGTGGAAAGAAATCCCGCAGCCGCGCCGAGTTTTCGCTCAGATAGCATATCTTGGCCTTACAAGGTTCCGGGACGACATCCAGAAGCCTTCGCAAGCCGTATACAGCTTCAACCGGATTTCCCGACTGGCCTTAAAAATCCATCTGAACTTGTGTCAAGAACGAGCTCAGGTCAGCGTTATTAAAGCCGGCGGTACGAGGAATGGGAGAACCGCTTGTATCCACGTGCAAAACGTGCGTAATGTTATTCTGGATTTTTATCATTGGGTGGGGATACCAGTTTAAGGCAAATCTGAACATATCCATTTGCCCCCCTCTAATTACCCCACTGTTCAAATTAAGATAATCGTAGCCGGCGGCGACTTCCCATGCACCCCAACCCGAACCGCTCCATTGAAAGTTCTGTTTGGGTCTTATGCGATTCGCTGCACCGTTTCTAACGTGGTAAGCTTTGGATTCCCCGGTCAGAAAGTAGCTGGCAAACCCGTAATAGCCGGTAAAATGTTCGCCGTCATAACCCGTACCGTTCACGTTGGTGCGTAAATATTCCCCTTGAAGCGACAAAGGCCCATAAACAAGCCAACTCTCGGCACCGAAGCGATCGTAACTGTTTATCTGGCGAGAACCTGGTGCGCCCTTGTTTCCCACGCTTAGGTTGCCAGTATTCAAGACGTTGGTACGATCCACATTGGTTCCGGGAAAGGCGAAAAAGGCCATGCCGCCCCCACCCCCTGTCTGGTTCAGCCCAACGTTGATCGTGCCATTAGCCTGGTACTGCGTATTGACAGCGGTATGCCCGGCCGAAACGCCCACATGTAAAAATCTGGTTTCATCTTCCATCCACGGCCGGCCTGATATCCGGCCGATCCCTTCCCATCCGGTATCGCCTGACCCATTGTTACGGCTATTGTTGCCTGCGGCATTAACCGAGGTGGAGGCCGCGGACCAGGCTCCGACAGGCTCCGTTTGAAAAGCAACGCCAAATTGAAACCGAGGGACTGCATAGTTGGCCCCTAAACCGGTCTTATAGGTATTGGCATTGTCTATGAACGAATTGACCGCCATATGACGTTCAATGAACGTGAGAAACCGGTTGCTGGCAGCTTCCTCCAGACTGAATGGTTCTTTGAATGAACCGATTTTAATCGAAAAAGGCTTGGTGACGTTCAGGCGCGTGAAAGCGTCGGTAACTCCGGATGCCAGTGAGCCATTGCCCCGAGTGAAGTCGAATTCAAATTTGTAATCCCAGATCTTGTAAAAGCTGCCCTCAAAACCAAGACGCGCACGACGTATAGTCATGCCGCTATTCAATTCGTTAGGCAGATTGCTCCCCGTAGCAGGCAAGACATCATTGACAAAATTATATTCTGATGCAGCCTGCATCCGTCCATTCATCGCAAACGTAAAATTGCCGTCCTTGCTGGCAAAATGCGGACCGCCGTCATTAAAGTCGACGTGAACACTCTCCGTTTCCTTGACACGTTCTTCGAGCGACGCAAGATCACTGGTAAGCCGTGCGCCCATCATCTTGGCTTTTAGTTCTATGTCTCTGCGGACTGCGGTTAGCTCAGCTGCATCGGTTTTACTTGTCGGGATATCTGCCGTCTTATCCGATGACGCATCTGCTGTCTTTTCTCCGGCCTTTGCCGGGGCCGTATCCGCTGTTTTGGCTGGTTTGTCTTCTCGTACGAAAGAACCCATGTGCACGCGGCCCGGTCCGGGTTTTGCATAAATCTGCTCGGTTTTGGTATCGACATAAAGATCGATGGCAAAGACTCCGGATGACGCGCCTGTGCTTAATAGGGCAGCGATTGCTATGGCAAGCCTGGATAATTTCATTAAGCGCTCTCGGTCGTTTATGGAAACCGCACCAAGAGTAGTGCAAGGGTATGTCGGTTTTATTGCGGTTTTGTCACAGTTTTGTGACAGCTGATGAGTTTGCATTATTAAACTACCGGCCTGCACTGAAATTATGCCTCCCCGAACGAGAAAGAACGGTACGCGGCGCCTTTACCCGCGGTGTCTGCATTCCACTTTTTTTGTTGCCGTGATAGTCTATGCGTTGAATTACCGATTATTAAGAAGCCGCTTTAGAATTCTTCCCAGATTCGCAACCATTAAAGGATTAACCATGGAAATTCACGTATATGACACTTACGTCAAAGCAAAAGATGGGCACACCATGCATTTCGATGTATTTACTGCGGTGAAAGATGATCAGAAGGCAGTCGAGTATGCGAAACAATGGTTGACTTCAATTGGTGAGGGCGATGCGGCGGTTACCAGCAAAGAATGTAGTTTTTGCCATAGCCAGAGTGCCCCCGGGAATGTGGCCGATACTATCAACAAGGACGGATTTTTTATTTACAAGATGGAAGGTTGCAAGTAGCAGTTCCAGATCAAGTGATCGAGAAGGTGGCGTCACAGAAATCGTACTGGTGAAGCGAGATGAGCGTTAAAACGACTATGAACGCCTGGAATACTTTCCTTATCTTCGTTGGCGGGATCAAAAGCTTTGCCGCTTTAGGGTTAATGTTTGTTTCCCCACTTTGGGCAAGCGAACTTGTCCAGACTATCGAGAATATCAAACCGTCGATTGTTGGGGTGGGAACTGTGCAAAGGATGCGCTCACCACCGGTTAATATTCTCGGCACCGGCTTTGTTTTGGACGATGGCCTTCATGTCATTACCAGTGCTCATGTTGTTCCGGAGATATTGGACATCGCAAACAAAGAGTCGTATACGGTGATTACCGGCAAGGGTAAAGACCCGGAGCTCAGAGCCGCCACTATTGTTGCCATCGATAAAGAGCATGATCTGGCCCTGCTGAAAATCAGTGGAACAGCTTTGCCTGCGATGGAAGTCGGTGATGCAGGCAAGGTCCGGGAAGGGCAGACTCTGGTTTTTACGGGATTCCCAATTGGCATGATTCTGGGATTTTATCCGGTAACACATCGTGCGATGGTTTCCTCGATTACACCGGTCGTATTGCCCGCGCACAACTCAAGGCAACTTAATGCGAAATTAATCAGCCAGCTACAAAAGTCCGCTTATGCGGTATTTCAGCTTGATGGCACCGCTTATCCAGGCAGTAGCGGAAGTCCTCTCTATGATCCCGAAACCGGGCTTGTGTATGGTGTTGTCAATATGGTATTTGTAAAGGGTAAAAAGGAAGCAGCGCTCAGCAACCCAAGTGGCATAACCTATGCTATTCCCGGCAATTACATTCGTGAGTTGATGCGGCGTAAATGACCAATTGTTGTCATGCATGAGGGTAGTGCTTCAAACTGCCTGTTACAGAATCCCGAGCATGGGTTGAGGTACAATCGCCAGGACAATGAAAAAATATGGCCTGATTCGTCGGGGGTCGAGATAGAAATATCTAAAAAATGGCGTAGGTAAAATTGGCTGGTATTATTGCCAAAATAGTAAAGGAAGGCGAATTGGGAGGAAAGCTATGCAAATGGTTACCGTGGCAATAGCCGATACAGACCCAGGAAGGCGCACAAAACTGGAACAATCTTTGCAAGGTGAGAAAGGCATCAGGGTACTCACAAATGTTATGTCAAATGGCGATGAAATATCCAGCGACCGTCGACGCAAGCCTCGTACGAACATTACAGCGATCAAAGATGTGATTGCGAGAATTGGCCGACTCAAACCCCGTGTCCTATTCGTCAACCTGGATCAGTCTATTAATGGGGATTTCGCCCTATTGGAAGCGTTGCATCGTGAATGTCCCGAGACGCTGGTCGTTTTATTAACCGATAAGTCGGCCAAGGACGAACAAATAATTCAGGCGCTGGCTAATGGTGCACGCGGTTGCTTGAATCGTGAAGTAGCACCGCTTTATTTCTTGAAGGCTGTGCGCGTGGTTGACCAGGGCGAGATCTGGGTGACACGTAAAATGCTCGGTAAAATCATGGATAAGGTATTGCACTAATATCAATGAATATTGATAGGAGACATTCTTGATATTGCTAGCAAGTTCATCCCAGGTTGATCTATCCCGCTGGGAACAGGGAGTGCGCGGCCTTCTTGCTCCCATCTTCTGCTCAACCAATCTGGATTCCGTCAGGGGGGAATTGGTACGCATAAAACCACAAGTACTCCTGCTTGATCACGATCTGCCCAAATTGGATGGATCCAATGGAATTTCGGGTTTGATGAAGTTGAATCCAGAGACCAAGGTGATCATTTTGAGCCGGACCATATCTGACGAAGTCGAATGGAGTTTATTTAGAACCGGTATCAGGGGTTGTTGCAGGGGGGATATCGAACCCGAGCAGCTAAAAAATGTTGTCGAGGCTGTTCAGCAGGGGGAATTGTGGATTCGACGCGCGCTAAGCTGGCATCTTCTCAATGAACTGGTCATGATCACCCAAGAGAAAAACAAAATCAAGCAGGCGGTGAGTGACCTGCTTGCAAATCTGACTCGCCGAGAATACGAAATTGCGACGCTTGTTGGAAACGGCGAATCGAACAAACAAATTGCGCGGCGACTAGACATCACGGAACGTACGGTCAAGGCGCATTTAACCGAGGTTTTTCGTAAGCTAGACGTTGCCGATCGGCTTAAGCTGGCTTTAATCGTGAAAGGCTCAATGACTCCACGTGATCCAACAAGAATAGGACACTAGCACGGGCTTTCATTCGAGTTGTCTAAGGAGTTGTCCTAAGTTTTGAGATTCTTTTTTTGTTATACCCATCCCGTTCGTCTTTATCCTGAGAAAGTCGTTCCCAGTATATAGGTAGTGTTCCTGTTGCCTGACGTCCCTGCATAGGACTGGCAATTTAAGTAGCTAACACCCCTCTCATTCTCTAAATCAACACTAGTGTAGTGCGCCGTAATAAATAGAACTAATATTTGTCTCTCTTGTCGAAATATTGAGATTTGCGACAGGAGGACACTGATGCGAATTGCCCCGGAGATTGTGCTGACAGCGGAAGAAGAAAAAG
>JBDTDT010000017.1:0-3158 GCA_039922995.1 Nitrosospira sp.
CGAGATAATGGCCTGGAGTCCTTTATCAATGACTTCCTGCCCGCGTAGTGGTCGTGACATGCGTTTCTCTCACCGGTTGTTTTAATGAGGCTAATTATTACACTAATGAATTAGAAATGGAATAAGACTATTTCCCGGCAGGATGAATTCCCGCATCAGCGAATGGCGCCCTGACCGGAAAACATTGATGGGTTGTCATGAAAGCCCGGGCAGGCCGCCACGCGCAGCCTGCCCGGAAAGCGGAATATTTTACGGTCCCTTGTAAAGTACGAGATTCTATCCAAACAAGCGAAGCAGGAAATTCCGTTCAAAGAACCGGAACCGCTTTTGTACCTGGTCGGAAAGATCTTCAAAGACTTCGGCAACGTAACTTGAATCCAGGCTTAACCTGTCTGCCGCAACACTGGAAAGCACGGTCGCCGCCGTTCTGACAAGGGCGGGAACCATCGGGTCGTGAAAGACATCTTCAAGTTCAAAATTTGCATGCCGGAGTTTATTATCCAGAAAGTTTTGGCTGAAATCCGTCAAGCGAGCGGGGTCCAGCTTTTTAATCAAACCCAGGTTGACGGCAATTCTGCTGATTTGTTTTTTGGGATCGGCTAAAAGAAGATCATAGTCGACCAGCACCCGAGGTGCGCCCTGGGTAAGCAGCACCGAGGGAAGAATATGATCGAGCCAAAGGTGGTGACATTTTTCGGGGGAAAAGTTATCCCTTCTTCCTAGCGATCTTGCCACGCTGATCGGGTTTCTTACCGTAATGACATAAGAAACATTAAGCTGCAGTTGCTCAAAAACACTTTGCCAGAATGGTAGCATACGGCATAAACGGGGATCTTTCATACCAAAGCAATCTATCGTTTCCAATCGCGATCTGAGCAGCTCAACTGCCCGCAGCCGGAGAGGCGTTTTTTTTTCGTGAAGCAGTTCGCTTCTTGGCACGGCGGCAACGGTATGCCAGTTCGGGTGGTGGTCGAGAGATCGATATAGCTCCATATTGATGGCATTTACATCAATATCCTCGAAAAACCCCTTATCATTATCATTCGATACGGGTGGCAACAGGCGGTCTCCCAATTCGACGCCCAGAACCATAAGTCCACGAGTAACGGCGCTTGTGCCGCTTCTATGCATACCCAGGACGACAATAATGGACTTTCCGCGGGTTTTTATCGGTAAGTTTGCAATGCGTGCCATGGAAATTTTCCTCTCTTGGATATCGTTTCTCAAAACGTGAGGTAGGGATATGGATGATGAAACAACAGGGCTTGGCATCCGCCAAGCCCTGTTACCCTTTACCCTTTATCCTGATGCTCGCGCTTCTCATGCATCTGCTTCATCTGTTCCCGCTGGGCGTCAGTCAATATCTGCCGGATATCGTTGCGTATCTTGCTGCGCTGAATGATCATGTCTGCTACCAGATCACCGCGTTCATGTGCCAATGCCTGCACCTGATTGGCGTCCCCCTTGCCATCTCGCTTGATTTCTCGTAATGCTTTTCGATTTGTCTGCATTTTTTCTCTTATATTCGTCATTTGGGGTTTCGACTTCTGTAAAACGGCTTGAACTGATGTACGCTGGTCCGGGGTCAGCTTGAGCTGCTCTGTCATCCGGTCAAGGTACTCCCCTTCATCCCACATTCTTGAATGTTTGCCATGGTGGCAGTCCTTCGATGCTTTCTGGGCATCGGTGGCGGGATCCGCAGCGGCGAAAGCAATGCTGCTCACTAATAACCCACCGATTAGCGCAATTTTCGTGATAGTTTTCATTAGCCAAGTCCTCTTAATAGTGTTGTTGATGAATATCGCCGTGAACCTGTATGACCCGCACGGTGTGAGCAAAGAATAAGATTAATCAATGTCAGAGTGGGTTTAGGAAGCGTAAATTCGTGTAAAGAATTCAGGGACCGCTATATTTGCATGCCGTAATTTGGCAATATCCATAACAAACGGCATCACATGGATCACATGAACGTTCGCAACAGCTTGATTTCGGAAAACGGATGGCGCGCATACTACTGGCGGACGACGATATTGAATTAGGCGATATGCTGACCGAGTACCTCGGCAAGGAGGGCTTCGAGGTTGACCTGGCTCATGATGGCGACACGGCGTTAAGCAAGGCGCTGGGCAACCCGTATGATCTGCTGATACTGGATGTCATGATGCCCAACCGGAGCGGTTTCGACGTATTGCGGGAACTGCGTGCGCGGTCTTTACTCCCCGTGCTGATGTTGACGGCACGCGGGGATGACATCGACAGCATCGTCGGGCTTGAGCTCGGCGCGGACGACTATCTTGCCAAACCGTCGAACCCGCGCGTAATGATGGCGCGGATTCGCGCGATCCTGAGAAGAGCGGAGGCGCAAAGCGAGCTGCATAATGGCGGCGAGCGGCCTGACCAGATCACGCTGGATGATCTTGTCATGCATATTGGCTCACGTACGGTAGTGTGCGGCAGCAATCCCGTCGCCATGACCAGCACGGAATTCAGTCTGCTGAACGTTCTGTTGCGGGAAGCCGGTAGTGTCGTGACGAAAGCGAATCTGTCCGAGCTGGCGCTTGGCCGCAAATTGAGCCGTTATGACCGCAGTCTTGACATGCACGTAAGCAATCTGCGTAAAAAATTGGGTCCGCTGCCTGATGGTCAGGAGCGGATCAAGACAGTCCGCGGCGTCGGTTATATTTATTCACGGACCTGACCGTGCACAGCCTCTTCTGGAAGATCTTTCTCTCGTTCTGGCTTACGCTGATCATCTTCGCCGCGCTGCTCATGTTTGCCGCTTCGAGCTATCTCGAACATATCCGCACGCAACAGGATATCGGCAGCATGCGTACACGTCTGTCGGAATATTTTAATCAGGCTCAAATAACCGCGAAGCAGAAAGGTATCGCTGGCCTTAAGGAATGGCTGGATCGTCTGGATCGGAGTGAAGCCATTCCCATTTTCCTGATCAATGATGCCGGGCATGATCTGCTTGAGCGGGAGATTCCCGCCGACATCATTGAGAGGCTGGATCGAAGGCGCAAACATGCCGAACGCCCGGAATGGAAGCGTCCACCTCACATGCAGCCCATCCGGCTACCGGATGGAAGCTCGTACCGCATGGTCCCCGACTTCCGGAGCATTACCCTGCTTAGAGTCTTGCAGCGTCCGAGAGT
>JBDTDT010000018.1:0-33951 GCA_039922995.1 Nitrosospira sp.
CGCGCTCGCCTCATTTCGCATACTCGATGCAGCCTACCAGGATAGCTATGGGAATCACCTCAGACTGGAGCGAGTGCGTTTGTTCGAAACACCCAATTGCTGGGCCGATGCAACGCGAGAACAGGTATTTGGCGAACTGGTCCGATAGATTCGTCATTCCAGATATTCTACGTCCTCTGCCTACAGGCGCCGTTTGCTTTAGGTCATCTTTTTGATACCATGCAAAATCGAAAAAGTTCCATAAATGAATCTCTTAATGAGTCTTTCAATGAGCATTTCTCCCATGTTGACACAACCTGTTCCTGATTTTGAACTTCCCTCCACCGGCAACGAAGTATTTCGTCTATCCAAAACCCTGGGAAAAAATCTGGTTATTTATTTTTATCCCAAAGACGACACACCAGGCTGTACAACCGAGGGCCAGCAGTTCCGGGATGCTTATACCGAATTCGCCAAACTCGACTGCGATATTGTGGGCATTTCGCGCGACAGCAGCAAATCGCACGAGAATTTTAAAGGGAAGATGGGTTTCCCTTTCGAGCTTTTGAGCGACGCTGACGAAACAGTCTGCAAGTTGTTCAACGTCATCAAAATGAAAAATATGTACGGCAAACAGGTTCGTGGCATAGAACGCAGCACTTTCGTGCTGGACACGAAAGGGGCGCTGCAGAGGGAGTGGCGAGGAGTCAAAGTCCCTGGCCATGTTCAGGAAGTGCTGGAGTTCGTAAAAACCCTGTCCAGAGAGAAGTCATGAGTCCCAGGAAACCTGCTTCGCCCATTTCAGCAGTCACCCGGTTGCGGGTTAATCCCAAGCTGTTTGTACTCGACAGCAACGTTCTGATGCATGACCCCACCAGCCTGTTCCATTTTCAGGAACACGACATTTACATCCCCATGGTTACTCTTGAAGAGCTCGATAACAATAAGAAAGGGATGTCGGAAGTGGCTCGCAACGCTCGTCAGACAAGTCGTTTTCTGGATGAGATCGTTAGCAGCGCCGTAGCCGATATCGATGAAGGCATCTCGCTGGAATCACACGGCAGCAAAAACGCAACTGGGCGGCTATTCCTCCAAACCCAGGCAATCAGTAGCGTACTGCCTGTGCGCCTGGCCAGCGGCAGTGCCGATAACCAGATTATTGGTGTGGTTAAATTCTTGCATGAAACCTGCCTGAGCCGCAGTGTCGCGCTGGTTTCCAAAGACATCAATATGCGTATTAAGGCTCGGGCACTTGGGCTGGCGGCAGAGGATTATTTTAATGATAAAGTATTGGAAGACACTGATCTCCTTTTTTCCGGCATAACGGAATTGCCATCGGATTTCTGGGACAAGCACGGCAAGGAAATGGAGTCGTGGCAGCAATCCGCTCACACGTTTTATCGTGTGAGCGGCCCGCTATGCGTGAATTTTCTGATTAATCAGTTTGTTTATCTGGAGCATGACAAGCCGTTCTATGCTCAGGTCACGGAGCACAGCGGCAAAACTGCGGTCCTGCGGACGCTCAAGGATTACACACACCAAAAAAACAATATTTGGGGCATTACCGCACGCAATCGCGAGCAGAATTTTGCACTTAATTTACTGATGAATCCGGAAGTGGATTTCGTCACCCTTCTAGGCCAGGCAGGTACCGGCAAAACCCTGCTTACCCTTGCCGCAGGCCTGATGCAGACGCTTGAGTACAAGGTATATTCTGAAATCATCATGACTCGCGTCACCGTTCCGGTGGGGGAAGATATTGGTTTTCTACCCGGTACCGAAGAAGAAAAGATGACACCGTGGATGGGAGCACTGGAAGATAATCTGGACGTGCTCAATAAAACCGATAACGATGCCGGCGAATGGGGGCGAGCTGCCACACGTGACCTGATTCGCTCGCGCATCAAGATAAAATCACTTAATTTTATGCGCGGACGCACATTCATCAATAAGTTTCTCATAATCGATGAAGCGCAAAACCTCACGCCCAAACAGATGAAAACACTCATTACCCGCGCTGGTCCCGCAACCAAGGTGGTCTGCCTGGGCAACATTGCACAGATAGATACGCCTTATCTGTCCGAGGGTAGCTCGGGGCTAACCTACGTGGTGGATCGCTTCAAAGGTTGGACCCATAACGGACATGTGACGCTACAGCGTGGTGAGCGCTCCAGATTGGCGGATTATGCGGCTGAGGTATTGTAGGAAAGCGTTCCCGAGCCCAGGGTTCCGCTATGATCCAGCCAGATACAGCAAAGCGGGCGTTCACAAATCGGATTTTTAATAATGCCCGGATTTGGCATAGCTCTCGAATCTTGTGTACTCGCCGAGGAACGTAAGATCAATCTTACCTATGGGACCGTTGCGCTGCTTACCTATGATGATTTCGGCAATTCCCTTGTCCTGTGTCTCCGGGTTGTAGACTTCATCACGGTAGATAAATAGAATCAGATCCGCATCCTGTTCAATGGCGCCGGACTCGCGTAAATCAGACATTACCGGACGTTTATTCGGGCGCTGCTCCAGGCTGCGATTCAATTGCGATAGCGCGACCACAGGTACCTGCAACTCCTTCGCCAACGCTTTCAACGAGCGCGAAATTTCAGAAATTTCGGTAGCGCGATTCTCACCCTGACTACTCGCAGACATTAGCTGTAAATAATCCACGACAATCAACCCCAGTTCACCTTGCTGCCGATGAAGCCGTCGCGATCTGGCCCGTAGCTCCAATGCATTCAAGGCCGCACTTTCATCAATGAATAAAGGCGCGTCGCTCAGCTTGCCCAACGCATGGGTTAGCTTTGACCAATCTTCATCCTGCAAGCGGCCCGTACGCACCTTGTGCTGATCCAATCGCCCTACGGACCCCAGCATTCGCATTGCTAGCTGCGCGCCCCCCATTTCCATACTGAATACCGCCACCGGTTTTGCCAGTTCCAACGCTACATATTCGGCTATATTAAGCGAGAATGCAGTTTTGCCCATGGAGGGCCTCCCGGCGACAATGACCAGATCGCCCGGCTGGAAACCGGAGGTTTTCTGATCGAGATCGTGGAACCCGGTAGCAATACCCGTCACATCGCTGGGATTATCCTGATTGTAGAGTGTCTCGATACGCTCCACAACTTGCTTCAGAAGCGGCTGGATATCAACAAAACCTTGTTTTCCCCGCGCCCCCGCCTCGGCAATTTCAAATACCTTGGCTTCGGCTTCATCCAACAGATTGGCAGCAGAACGACCCGCAGGATTATACGACGAGTCAGCGATCTCCGCTCCCACCTGCGCAAGCTTGCGCATCACCGCCCGTTCCCGCACAATTTCTGCGTAGCGGCGAATGTTGGCCGCGGATGGTGTATTTTGAACCATTGCCCCAACGTAGGCCAACCCCCCCACATTTTGCAGTTCCGCCGATATTTCAAGCGATTCTGCGACAGTCACTACATCTGCCGGTTTACTGTGCTCCACCAGCTTGCAAATGTGGCGGTAAATGAGACGATGGTCTTGCCGGTAAAAATCATCCTCCGTGATAACGTCAGCCACCCTATCCCAAGCATAGTTGTCCAGCATCAGTCCACCTAATACGGACTGCTCCGCCTCAACCGAGTGCGGGGGCATCTTAAAGGATTCAAGCAACTGATCGTTGGTGGCTGCGGAGAGAAATTGAGCCATGGGATCCAGATGACATTACCATTACAAGCATCCGGGAGATTTTACCACTGGCGGCGACTTGAAAGAAAAGAACTTGTCAGCAACATTTAGGCAAACCTTGACAAACCTCCATGAAACAACGTTACGGGCAGAATCGGGATGATTAAAGACATGCGTCGAAGACCGTAGGCCACCTATGCTGCCAGATGTGAACGCAATGGCAGGCTTGGTTTACTGCAATCCGTCAATCCGGATGAGGCGGTACGGCTGTAGCGCTTCTAAAGACGATCCGCTTCGTCAGGCTTCAATTCGACATCCGCGGAGGGATCGGGCTATTCGCCTCATTCACCCTCTTGTTCCTTTTTACGAGCCCCATTCCCAAAACCGACCTCATCCTGCTCGCTGGCAAAAAAAGCGGGGCTTTATTTCAGAGGCTTTCCAATCGCCGGTGAAAACGCTTCAGGACCCGTTTTCACCCAGCACTGATACGACAATATGTGCGAACACATCACTGTGCAGTGCAATATCCAACGAATGATCGCCCACTTGCTTTAATGATCCTTGGGGCATACGTATCATTGATCGCTCAATCTCAAAACCCTGGGCCTTAAGCGCTTCCTCGATATCGGCGTTGGTGACCGAACCGAATAGCTTTCCATCCACTCCTGCTTTCTGGGCAATCTGTACCATTAATCCATCCAGCTTGGCTGCCTGGGCCTGAGCCGCGGCCAGGATCTCGGTCTGTGTTTTTTCCAGTTCCGCACGCTTCGCCTCAAACTCGGCAATGGCGGTCTGCGTTGCACGCTTTGCTTTACCTTGTGGGATCAGAAAGTTCCGCGCATAACCGTTTTTTACCTTGACAACATCACCCAACTGGCCAAGGTTGACAACTTTTTCCATAAGTATGATCTGCATATTATCGCTCCTCAGTGCAAATCAGTGTAAGGAAGCAACGCGAGAAAACGCGCACGCTCAATGGCAATACCCAACTGGCGCTGGTAACGCGATTTAGTGCCAGTAATGCGCGCGGGAATGATTCTGCCATTTTCGTTGATAAAATCCTTCAATAATTCTACATCCTTGTAATCCACCGTCTGGATGCCTTCTGCAGTGAAACGGCAAAATTTCCGGCGCTTGAATAAAGGGCGGTTGGCTTTCTTGTCCTTTTCTTTGTCCTTGCTATCTTTCCGTCTTGAGGTAAAACGAGCCATAATTTTTTCCTGTTTCCGACTAAATCGGATCTATATTGTTCACATGCAACACTAATTGCAAACTCATGCGGCTTTTTTTTGCCAGAAAACCGGCCAGCTTCATCTCGGTACCCGGCGTTATACCAGCAATGATTTCAGCCATCTGTGCCAGCGCAACTGCCAAAATTTCACAATCTACCCGGCGCGGTTTACCAGCCTCGATTTGACGCGAAACATGGCTGATTTTGAATTCTGCCACTGCCACTCCCGCAGGTGTGTAACGCAGACTACCGATTTCGAGAATCTTGCCGCAGATTACAACCTGATTGCAGTTCAATTTAACTTGTCTGGCCGAACTGGCCTATGCGACGAGAGTTTCTCTAAGCTCATCCGCCGCCGGCGAGGCGGATCTTGCCTTTTCTTCGCGCATCATCGGCGAAGGCGTAATTATCGGCCCGTCCATCCTGATAGTCAGGTGACGCAATATCGCATCGTTGAATTTGAACGCATGATCCAGTTCGTCCAGAGTTTCCTGATCGCATTCGATGTTCATCAGCACATAGTGCGCCTTATGAACCTTCTGAATCAAATAGGTGAGCTGGCGGCGTCCCCAATCTTCCAGGCGATGAATTTGCCCATTCTTGGCGGTTACCATGCCGCGGTACCGCTCAATCATTGCAGGCACTTGCTCGCTCTGATCGGGATGAACAATGAAAACGATTTCGTAATGTCGCATGCAAGTCTCCTTATGGGTAGAGCCCCCCGCGATGCGGATACAGTGGGGCAAGGGTTAAAGAGGTCGGTACTATACTGAACCAAGGGAAAAATATCAATCAGGAAAAGCATTTAAAGCTTGAAACAATTAAGAAATAAATCGAAACTTGATTTCTGTTTTCCCAATAAATCTCAGTGCTGGCATGGCGCCCGAGGAATATCGCCCCTTAAAAAATGACATGGGTGGCGTGAGCAGAACGTAAAGAGGCACGCATCGGCGGCTTTGCGAAGATGCACGCACGCTACGGACTTGTTCCGGGTATCTCTAACCGGCTTCTATAATATGCTATGCGTTGACGGCGTGTTTCAAACAGGAAGATCCCGGCACTGACGGAAACATTAAGGCTTTCAACGCTGCCCAACATGGGAATGGAAACAAGTCTGTCACAGGTATCACGCGTAAGACGGCGCATGCCTTTTCCCTCGCCCCCCAGTACCCACGCAATGGGCCCATCCAGGCTGGTGGAGTTAAGATCACCGCCGGCATCCGCGGCGGCTCCCACCACCGAGATGCCGCGCTGTTTCAGTTCCCGCAAGGTACGCGCGAGATTTGTGACAGAAATGTACGGCACCGCGTCAACAGCGCCGCTCGCTACTTTATGTACCGTGGCCGTGAGTCCCACCGCGCGGTCTTTCGGTGCGATCACGGCATGAACGCCAAAGGCATCGGCCACACGCAGGCATGCGCCCAGATTATGCGGGTCCTGTATACCATCGAGCACCAGTAGCAATGCCGGTTCGGTGAGCGTGTCCAGCACATCTTCTATGTCCACATGGCTGCGCGATGCATCGATATTTGCTGCCACGCCCTGATGGCGAGCATTACCTGACATGGCTGTAAGCCTTGTGTTATCACAATAAATCAACCGGACTCCCTGGCTTTCAGCGAGCTTTGCCAAGTCGCGCGCGCGTTCGTCGTGGCGAGCAGGATCAAAAAAAATTTCCTTGATGCTGTCGGAATTCTGCCGCAAGCGGCTGACGATCGCATGGAAGCCGAATATGAGGCGGATGTTAGACATCTTGTAGCCGAGTAAACGTAGAGACAGGATGGACGTAGCCTAACACTCCACCCTGACCGATAAGAATTATAAATGTTATCCGTGCTTTAAACGGATAACTCTTGAATTCTATTCACCATTTCCGGCCAGCACAAAATCAATTTTGCTGGTTTCCAAATCGACCCGGACAATCTTGACCCTGAGCCGGTCACCAAGACGGTAACGCTTGCCGCTGCGCTCACCTAGCAACATATGCTTGGCGGAGTCGAAATGGAAATAATCGCTGGGCAACTCTGAAATGTGCACCAACCCCTCCACGTAAACGCCATGCAACGCCACAAAAAGGCCAAAACCAGTTACACCACTGATAACTCCTTCAAAACATTCACCAATTTTGTCTTGCATGTAATAACATTTGAGCCACGACTCCACATCGCGAGTAGCATCGTCCGCGCGGCGCTCTGTCTGCGAGCAATGCATGCCCATTTCATGCCAGTCTCCAGGAGAGTATGCGGTGCCGTTCAACACCGCTTTGATGGCACGGTGCACCAGCAAATCGGGGTAGCGCCGGATAGGCGAGGTGAAATGAGTATACGATTCGTACGCAAGCCCAAAATGACCGACGTTATCGGGACTGTAAACCGCCTGACGCAAGGAGCGCAGCATTACCGTCTGCAGCAGCTGCGCATCAGGTCTATCCTTGATTTTTGTCAACGTCCTGGCGTAATCCTTGGCGCTGGGCGCGTCGCCGCCGCCTAGCTGCAAACCGAATTCTTTGAGGAAATCACGCAAAGCGACAAGTTTTTCCGGTGTGGGTCCCTCATGTATACGATAGACCGTGGGCTGCTCGTGCTTTTTTAGAAAATCTGATGCGCACACATTGGCAGCCAGCATGCATTCTTCGATCAGACGATGGGCATCGTTGCGCTTCACTGGCAGAATGCATTCAATTTTGCCTTGATCATTGAATATCATCCGGGTTTCAATCGTTTCAAAATCAATCGCGCCCCGCTTCTCCCTTGCCTTCAATAAGACCTTGAATAACTTATAGAGCAACTGAATATGCGGGAGAAGTTTTTTGTATTGTTTGGCGTCCTCCCCCTTGGAATCCTCAAGCATGGCCGCCACTTTGGTATAGGTCAACCGGGCGTGGGAATACATCACCGCCGGGTAAAAACGATACTCACGGAAATCGCCCGCAACGTCGAGGCTCATCTCGCACACCATGCATAAACGCTCTACTTGCGGATTTAGCGAACACAAGCCGTTAGAAAGCACTTCCGGTAACATCGGAATCACGCGCCGCGGAAAATAGACCGAATTGCCACGATTGAGCGCTTCCCGATCGAGCGCATCGTGCGGACGCACGTAATGGCTGACATCGGCGATGGCAACATACAATTTATAACCCTTCCCATCACGCTCGCAATATACCGCATCGTCAAAATCTCGCGCGGTCTCGCCATCTATGGTTACCAGCGGCAGGTGGCGGATATCTTCTCTCTCCGTCAGCTCTGTTGCCAACACCTCGCCCGGAAACCTGGCGGAAAGCTTTTCCACCTCCGGTGGGAATTGGTAAGGCAAGTCATGCTTGCGCAGGGCAATTTCAATTTCCATTCCCGGTGCCGTGTATTCGCCCAGAATCTCGACGATGCGCCCGATGGGCTGCGCGTTTTTACTGGGTTGCTGGATAATATGCACCATCACTACCTGGCCCGCCGTCGCATTCATGGATTCTTCCCGGGGTATCAGAATATCCTGGCTGATACGCCTGTTCTCCGCTTCCACAAACAGAATTCCGTGATCAGCGTGCAGCCGCCCCACCAATTGCGTGACAGCACGTTCCAGCACCTCCACAATGGTTCCTTCCCTGCGCCCACGCCGGTCCACGCCAATTTCCCTCACCATCACGCGATCGCCATGCAGTGCCTTGTGCATTTCCTTGGCGCTCAGAAACAAATCGGGACTACTATCATCGGTTATCAGGAATCCGAAACCATCAGCGTGACCTTGTACCTTTCCCTTGATAAGATCGAGTTTCTCCACCACGCAGATATCACCCTTGCGGTTACGCATCAGCTGGCCTTCGCGTAGCATGGCGGAAACACGCCGGGCAAAAATTTCGTTTTCCTCTTCCGTGACATCGAGCAGATCTTGCAATGCTTCCTCGTGAATTGGGATTCCCTGGTCTGTCAGGATTTGCAGGATGTACTCCCGGCTCGGCAATGCATGACCATAACGCTCTTTTTCACGCTCAAAATGGGGATCCAGACTGCGTAGTTTGCGTTTCTTCTTGATTGACAAAGCAATAGTTTCCTATAAAATTGCGCCTCTGCCCCGCGGCTCTATCCTTGAATAGGATGCGGGCATTGCCCAGATGGCGGAATTGGTAGACGCACTAGGTTCAGGTCCTAGCGGTGGCAACACTGTGGAGGTTCGAGTCCTCTTCTGGGCACCACGCATTACACTATTAACTTCCTTCATCGCTACAACGTCTCATATTCCCTGCATGTTATTAATGCAATGTAGTTCGACGTTTGAATTATAGCAAGCAGTGCTGTGCAAGATTGACAATAGATGCCATGGCTTGCCGGCATCATATTGCTGACTGGCATTGATACATGAGTCTCGTATGTTTTTTTCCGTAATTACAAAGGCTAAACGATACCTTCATTCTTTTAGACCCGCCCCAGTTATCGATTATCGCCGATTCTCATAATTTCCAGCTGTAAAATCTTACAGCTATCCATGATTCCCGATCCGTTGTCTCATAGTATCGTTCGCAATCGACAATTGATGGGCTTGAAAACATAACTCTTCCGGCGCAAAAAAATCCGCTTTATTGAAGGTAAGGGCAGGGTTATTTTCCGGCATCGAGACCGATATCATCGAAGCATTACCGTTTGACAAGTGGAGCCGGATATACCCTGTTTTACATCCTGATACGAGATTAAAAACTGTTCTTTCAGAAACTCATTCTGAATATTTAGCTCAATATTGTGCATTCCAATAATTAAAGAACCGCAATGACACTGGTAAAAACTGGACCTTATTTTGTTTATGCAGTATCAGTTGCCAGGACAACAGTAATCATTCCCCTACAATATATCTCTCAAAAAGCAGAAAATCGCAGTCATTTTATCCTACGCAAAATATCTCGCACAAAAACAGGCAAGGTTTCTATTGTGCTCTCGATCTTCATCGCAAAATCTGATTTTAGCTGGCAAAACACAATTGAGCACTCCTTCCGGATAGTAGCACCTGGTATCCAGCTTTATATTCTCAGGTCATGAATGAGAAAAAACCCCCTTTGCCCCTAAAGGCTTACCTACCTGGAACCGTAAATGATTGATCGATGAAGAAAATGATGGCTACCAAAGGTTCTGTCCACCCACGTTTTGCAGTCGATCATTGGTAAAGCCAGCTTATAAAACTGCAAATTCCTATCAAAACCACATGAGTTTCCTCTGATGAATGACATGGTTGCCGCTTTTAATGAATACTTCGAAGTTGTTGACGTCTATTCCCCGGAATTATTGCGCGACGTGTTTCACCTGCGCTATCAAGTATATTGCATCGAACAACGTGCACCGGGATTCGAAGCCTCGAAGTATCCGGCGGAGATGGAAAGCGACGATTACGACTGCCATTCATCCCATATCCTTCTGCGGCATCGTCCATCCGGCGCATTTGTCGGAACTGCGCGCCTGATACTTCCCGATCCGCATAATCCCGAGAAACTGTTTCCCACCGTGCAGCATACTAAGATAGATCCGGCCCTCATTGACATAAGCAAGCTACCGCGGCAACACATTGGCGAAATATCGCGTCTAGTCGTTGTACGCCGATTTGCCCGACGAAAAAATGAATTGCTCCACGCTCTTGAGAAGGGAACGGGTGTTGAAGAATGGGCTCCCACGAGCCAGCGGCGCTTTCCTCATCCCATGCTTGCGCTTGCTGTTGGCATAATTCGTATGTCGGTTCAGCACAATATCACTCACTGGTTCTCAGTCATGGAACCTGCTCTGAATAGGTTATTAGGGCTCTACGGGTTACAACTTGATCCCGTGGGGCCGATAACCGACCACCATGGCCTGCGCCGGCCTTATTACGTTGATCTGATAAAGATGCTTGACAGGATGTACAAGGAGCACAATCAGTTCTGGGAACTGGTTACCGACTACGGCAGAGTCAGACCAGCGCCCAGCGAGCGCGTCCCAGATATGCCATAGATTCCAAGCTTTGGTAAAGCCGAACGATAAAACCTTGAGAAACTTCTACAGCTTTATTCCTGGTATCCGTTATCAACGTTGTTGATGAAAGCTGAACAACAGAAAAGAAGCGGCTTTAACATAAGGGCTGCGCTGTCAAAACCCGGTTCAATTCAAGATCCCAGCTATTTTTATTTTGATGATCTTGCTCTCGGCCTGACTTCGCACGGATGAATTATATAAATCGTGACAATTAGAATAAATCTCAGCCGTTTCATCCTGTTTGTATGTCTGTTGCTCGGCGTGATTTATGCAGGCATCGCTAAAGCAACCGAAGGGTATGAGATTGTAACCAACCCGAGCGTCAGCGAGAAGACGCTCTCCAAGAGTTCTCTGCGTGCGATCTTCGGCATGCGTCTCCATACCTGGCCGGATGGCACTGCGGTCAGGGTATATGTAATGCCCGATAACGCACCCTTACACGCTGCTTTTTCCAAAGAAAAACTGAATGTCTTCCCGTATCAATTACGCTCGACCTGGGACCGGCTTGTGTTTTCCGGCACGGGCCAAGCGCCTGATACCGTGACGTCTCCCGAGGAGATGCTTGCCAGGATTGCCAGTACGCCTGGTGCAATCGGCTATTTGAGTAAATTCATGATAGATGGCAGAGTCAATGTACTTGAGATCAAATAGCATCATGAGTAAGCCTTCTTCAAGGACCGCCAGCATATTTGTCCTGTTGGCTCTTCTATGGAGTTTTTCGGCGCAGGCTCAAACGCTTTCGAAACTGCTGAAACTTCCCGAAATGCCCAAACTGCCTCAAAACTTGCAAATTCATGGCTTCGCGAGCCAGTCCTGGCTAATGAGTTCGGGCAACAATAACTTCTTTGGGCCGAGTAGTTCTGGCAGCGGCAGTTTCGATTTCAGGGAACTTGGATTAAACGCTTCCATGCGGCCTCTGAGTAGATTGCAATTTTCGGCACAAATGCTATCACGCACCGCTGGCGTAGGCAGTCCTGGCAACGTGCGTCTCGATTATGGGTTTATGGATTATACGTTTTTCTCAGGCGAGACCAGTCAACTCGGAATACGCCTTGGCAGAATGAAAAATCCTCTTGGCTTCTACAACGACACGCGTGACGTTCCCTTTACGCGGCCTAGCATTCTATTACCGCAATCCATCTACTTCGATCGTACCCGCAAACTGGCGATCGCCGCGGACGGCGTGCATTTATATGGAGAGCATCGTTCTGATCTAGGGGATGTTTCTTTTCAGGCTGGCACCGTACGTCCACTGGTCCGTGGCGATGAAGCCGAAGCGGCGGTATTTAACAGGCAGCTTCCTGGGCACCTCGCGCCGGAAATTTCGTACACCGGTCGTGTGAATTATGATCTCGATGGCGGGCGAGTCCGCTTCGCCGTCAGCGCGACCCAATTAAACATGCGCTATGCACCGGGCGCGGTTGATGGACTTCACTCGGGCTCGATTCGCTTCACCCCCCTTATTTTTTCCGCCCAATATAACGCAGAGCGCTGGAGCCTCACCTCCGAATATGCGCTTCGCCACCTTGAGTATAAGAATTTCGGCGTACAGCAACTTACATTAGATTTCTATGGCGAGAGTTATTATTTTCAGGGCGCCTACCGCGTCACCCCTGAATTGGAAGCCATTGTTCGTTACGATGTTCTATTTACGGACAAAGACGACCCAAGCGGAAGAAAGTACGCAGCGGCTACTGGGCTTCCCGCCTTTAATCGCTTCGCCAAAGATTTGACTGCCGGTCTCCGCTGGAATGTTACACCGGAATTCATGCTGCGCGCTGAATACCATCATGTGAATGGTGCTGCATGGCTCTCGACTCTCGATAATCCGAATCTTAATACTCCTAATTCGCCAGTGTCCCAGCATTGGGATCTTTTTACAGTCCTTGGTTCCTATCGGTTTTAGTGACGATACCCATGGAACATGATCTCCATAAAGGTACAGTACAGCGCGTTGGCAACGCAAGAGCGGGACCGCATCAATTTCTGGGCCTGAAGTGGAAAGTCCTGCTGCTAAGCAGCCTGATACTGCTCGCTATCGTAGCTTCCTTCAGTGCAATTACCTACTCAAGCCTGATAGATAATTTTGAGCGCCAAAGGGACGTACAGCATCAGCGTTACGCCAGTGAAATTGAAGGGTTAATAAAGCAAATTTCAGAAAACCTGCATCAACTTGCTGAGTTGGTCCCCTTTCTGGAAGGAATGGGTAGCGACCTGCTCGCCAATAACGGAAAAGATATTGCTCAAACATTTGATCCATATTGGACTCCCTTGCAGCTCAATAAAGGCATCGAGGTTGTACATTTTTATGATAGCTCAAATCAGCTTCTGGCAAGCTGGGGTGGCTACGAATCCGATACGCATGTAAATGGTTTGATAAAGAATTGGGTTCGTGAAGTCAATGCACGAGAACAGCCCACCAGCCCTCTCAGCTGTGAGGAAACCTGCATGCAATTCGCCGTAGCACCCTTGTTGGTGGAAGGTAATAGGGTAGGTGTCGTAGTCATTGGTGCACCCCTGGTTGATGCCGTTTTAGGATTCAATGATATTTCAGGCGCGGATATTGGGCTGCTCATCAAAGGCCACAACGATACGCCGAAAAGTAATGACATCAGGATTTCAAACTGGGATGTGCGGATTACCGCGCTCACCAATCGCGAAAGAAATCATTCCATTCTCAACGAAGTTGCCCAGAAATATCCGAATCTTGGAAGCTTGGAAAATGGCGTTCAGGGTTTCTGGGGCAAACGATATCAGCAAATAAGACTACTTTCTCTGGGAAGAGCAAATGCATCCGACAAAGCACAGTTGATAGTTATCACGGATATTACCTCTACCATTGACTCTATTCGAAATTCGACAAGGCAGAATCTGCTGATAGGTCTGGTGGGACTTCTGCTTTCCGAAATACTATTATTTATAATTCTCACAAAACCCCTGTCACGACTTAAACACATCGTTTTTACCCTTCCGCTCCTCGCCCACAGCAATTTCAGGAATTTCCGCTCTTCGCTTCATTCTACCAGCCAGAAACAATGGTTAAAGGATGAAATTGACATGCTTGACGAAACAGCAGTCGCTTTGTCCTATCAACTTGAAAAACTTGAAAGCCAAGTTGCTGATCGGACGCGGATACTAGCAAGAAAAATGGATGAGTTGAGCAAGGAGAGGGACTTTATTACAAACCTCCTTGATATCGCGCAGGTGATTGTACTTACACAAAACGCCAACGGTGAAATCATCACGCTTAACGCTCATGGCGAAACACTTATTCAATATACGGAAAAAGAGCTGCAAGGAAAGCCTTTTATCGAGCTTCTCGCTCTCGAAGGCGACCTGCAAGACCTGCCCACCCATCTTGAGGAGGTACGCTCCGAACAAAGAGACCAGCTTCGTCATGAAGCCAATATTTTATGCAAAGATCGATCAGTGCGTCACATACTTTGGCTACATTCCCGCCTAACACGGCACACCGCGGACGATCCGGCAATGCTGTCCGTAGGTCTCGATATGACAGAACACAAGCGTGTTGAGGGCCGGTTGGCGTGGCTGGCCGATCATGATCCCCTTACGGATCTATTCAATCGCCGGCGCTTTCAGGAGGAACTGGAGCAAATGCTCAATTTGGCCGCACGCTACAATTATTCAGGCGCGCTGCTCTTTTTCGACTTGGATCAGTTCAAATACATCAACGATACAAGCGGACACCAGGCAGGGGATGCCTTACTGAAGATGGTTGCACGCATGTTGCTGAGTAGCATACGCAGCGTGGATATACTCGGGCGTCTAGGGGGGGATGAATTCGCGGTGATATTGCCGCAAACCACTGCGGAAGGAGCCATAGAAGTCGCCAAGAACGCCCTGGCATCCCTAAGCCAGGGGAAATTGACTATAAATGGTCGAACTCATAAAGCGCTAGCCAGCATTGGTATCGCCCTCTTTCCGGAACATGGGAATAATGTTCATGACCTGCTGGCGGCGGCGGATCTTGCCATGTACCAGGCCAAGGAAGCAGGTCGTGGTGGCTGGCACCTATTCTCCAATGAAGAGAAAACCCGCGAACGCATGCACACCCTTGTATATTGGAAAGAGAAGATCGAGTACTCTTTTTTGCATGACAAATTCTTCTTTTACTTTCAGCCTATCATGCATATTCCAACCAATACCATCGATCATTATGAAGTGCTGTTGCGTATGCTGGACAATGACGGAGCAATACTCACTCCCCACCTTTTTATACCCGCAGCGGAACAAACCGGTCTTATTCATGCGATTGATCATATGGTGTTACGAAAATCCATCGCCTTATCGGCCGAAATCCAGCGCCGCGGGCATGGCATCCGTTTCTCGATAAATTTGTCCGCTCACGCTTTTCACGACCCTGAGCTGCTGCCGATCTTGACGGAAGCTTTCGCTCATTATGGCGCAGATCCATCATCCTTCATGTTTGAAATAACAGAGACAGCGGCTTTAGAGGATCTGCCTGCGGCACGGAAACTCATGGAAATGATCAAGATGCTTGGGTGTAGTTTTACATTGGATGATTTCGGTGTTGGCTTCTCATCGTTTTATTACATAAGGCAACTTCCCATCGACGTAGTCAAAATCGATGGTTCGTTTATACGAAATTTGGCCGATAATCCGGACGATCAGATCCTGGTAAAGGCTTTATGTGATGTAGCAAGGGGGTTCGGAAAGAAAACAACGGCCGAGTTTGTAGAGAATGCAGCGACCTTTTCACTGCTCGAAAAATTACAGGTCGACTATGCGCAGGGATATTGGATAGGAAGGCCTACCCCAGCCGAGGAATCTCCATTCAAGGATTTTTTGGACGCCGAAGCCAGCCGTCTATAGCGCGTGTGTGAATGTTGGGCGAACAGCTTGGGCAATACCGAGACTTTCATAATGCCGGTTAATATCTATATTACTTCCCCGATCCGGATTTCCCTATACGCAGGATACCGATAGGCGCAAAACGAATGTAATCCGGCATCAAATTGTGTCACTTCTGATTGTATGATAGATTCGAACGACAGGTTTGATCCATGAACATGCACTCAAGCATACGGGATTTCATATTAATTAAACGGCGAGCCTGAGGAAATATATGGAAGCGATTGATACATTACCCGCATACGAATCAATAGATCAAAAACAAAAGGGGATTCGTTTCGATCCAGCCGGCTTTACCCAGGAAGCCGCTAATATTCTTTCGTCAATTTTGCGAAACGCCCAGTACGAGTGTGCAGTCAGGCTACCGCAAGAGGGTGGCAACCGCTGGTATTCAGAACCTGTCCGGCTTGCAAAGTTTGCTGCCGGCGGCGTCAATTGCTGGAAGGAATCTCCTTGGCCGAGCCTTTATGCAGCGCTGCTCAGGTGGGAAAAAAGGCCTTCACCGGGAGTATTATTCGATTTATTTTTCCTTCACCAGGATATTTCACCAAATCGGGTTAATGCTGTTATCGACGCCGACAGTCTTCGCATCCTTACGGATACCGGAGTTTTGTCGTTCGCGAACGGCAAAGTCAGATCGATGGTTCGTTGCTACCCTGTGGGGGCATGTATTTTCTCTGTGACCCATCAAGGGAGCAATCCGATTTCGTGTACATCGGGTGGGATTCAGATCTGATGGTTAACATAGCTGCAAAATACTGCAAAGGCCGCCATTTTTCCCGATCTCTTGATCTCTGTACAGGAAGTGGAGTGCAGGGTCTTTCCCTAGCCCGACAGACAAGGGAGACTTTTTGCGCCGACATTAATCCAAGAGCGCTTGCAATGGTTCAGGCGAATGCTCATCTTAACAAACTAACGATCGTTCATACGGTACATAGCGATCTCTTTTCGAACATTCCGGGACGCTTCGATTGCATTACCGCCAACACCCCCTATGTCCCTCATCCTGTCGGAGCGCAATTACCAATTGGCGGTGGCGATATCGGCATCGAGTTTACCATCCGGCTCTTGCATGAATTGCCCGATAAACTGACAGAAGACGGAATTTCAGTAGTTTATACGAGTGATCCGATCGTCCACGGAAAACGGCAACTGATTACTCGAGTCACCCGCGAACTCGGGCATCTCCCATTAAAGATAATACTCATTCCCTTGTTTACTAACAATTATCCTATGACCCGACCTATGCAGGAGCATTACGACCGGCTCGGTCTGAGCGGATATGATGATTGCATATTAATCATCGAACTCGGTAAAAAATATGAAGTAGAGCAGCATCAGAGCGATTGGCTTCACTACTACCGCACGCGAGTAGATGCGTGGCTGGATTGGCGCCGGCGTTCACATCGGCAGAAAGATCCGCAGTAACTGCGGGTCAAAGTCACAATCCGGAACCCTATAGCCGAAACTCGTACGATGAATTTATGGATGGATTGGTATTATGGCTGACGGCGTCCTTATCAGAGGTCGTTTGCGGCGGTTGTTTCCATAGGCTCACAAGGAGGTCTCTTTTCAGCAGATTTATCCATGTAAGTGCCGACATAAGAAGCGACTAATATTAATATCATTACAGACACCGCAAAGATTCTTGTCAGTTCCATCTTCGGGGCAACTACCAGAATTCACGCTTCGTCCGGCTCCGGATTCTCTGTAAGCTCCGGTTTTGATTCGAGAGCGGATGCAGCGTTTTTCTTGTTGCTGCTCGCCTTGCCAGGAATCCTTGGCATTGCACACACGACATCTGCATTTTGCGCACGATGACGCAGGGCATGATCCATCAGCACCAATGCCAGCATTGCTTCAGCAATGGGAGTGGCGCGAATGCCTACGCAAGGGTCGTGTCTACCGTGAGTGGCCATTATCACCGGTTTACCGGTCTTGTCTATCGAGCGTCGCTCCAGACGGATGCTTGAAGTAGGTTTGATGGCAATATTGACGACGATATCCTGGCCGGTGGAAATACCCCCTACTATGCCACCCGCATTGTTGCTTACAAATCCTTCCGCAGTGATCTCATCGGAATGCTCAGTGCCCCTCTGTGCAACCGCCGTAAATCCTGCACCAATTTCCACCCCTTTTACCGCATTGATACTCATCATAGCGTAGGCGATTTCTGCATCCAACCGATCATAGACAGGCTCGCCCCAACCTACCGGCACATTTTCCGCCACCACACCGATTTTCGCGCCAACCGAGTCTCCGGATTTACGCAGCTTATCCATGAATTCTTCAAGGCTGGGCACAAGTTCGGCATCAGCGGCAAAAAATGGATTCTGGTTAACCACTTCCCACTGTTTGAACGGAACTTCTATTGGTCCCAACTGCGCCATAAAGCCACGAATTACCACGCCGTATTTTGCGAAAAGCCATTTTTTGGCGATAGCCGCTGCTGCAACCCGCACTGCGGTTTCGCGTGCGGAAGAGCGTCCTCCCCCCCGGTAATCACGTATTCCATATTTCTGCCAGTAGACATAATCTGCGTGTCCCGGACGAAAGGTATCCATAATTTTGCTGTAATCCTTGCTGCGCTGATCTTCGTTACGTATCAGGAGCGCAATAGGTGTACCGGTGGTCCTGCCCTCGAACACGCCGGAAAGGATTTCCACCGTATCGGATTCTCGGCGCTGAGTTACGTGACGGGAAGTACCTGGCTTACGCCGGTCCAAATCCTGCTGGATATCTTCAGCGGATAATTCTATCCCCGGTGGACAGCCATCGACCACGCAACCTATAGCCGGACCGTGAGATTCACCGAAGGAAGTGACACAGAAAAGCTTACCAAGGGTATTGCCGGACATTTTATTTTGCTCGCTAAATCAAGGCCTCAAGTTTAACATAACGCTTCTGCCCCGCCATCCCGCCACCCCATCCGCTAAAAGATCTGCTCATGACCGAATCCGATCCCGACAAGCTCAAAGGCCCTGGTGGATTGACTTTACGCCAGATTCATACGCAGGTAAAACAGAGCGTAGCCCGTGATCGGCAAGCATATGCGCAGAATAAACCTGCACAAAAAAGCAATCGGTGGCAACGGTTTGTCCGTTATGTTTGGGATAAAAATAAAGGAAAATCATAGAATCACCATGAAAGCCCTACTAATGAACGCTCCGGGCGAACCGGAAGTGCTGACAGTCGCCGACATTCCCATACCGGCCTTGACCAGTCCATGCAGCGTGCTGGTAAAACTGCATGCAGCAGGCGTGAACCCGATAGATACCAAGGTACGCAAGCTCAACATGTACTACCCTGACAAGCTACCTTCAATTCTCGGCTGTGATGGTGCGGGAGTGGTAGAAGCGGTTGGCAGTTCGGTTACTCGTGTACGCTTGGGTGATGAGGTATTTTTTTTTAACAATGGCTTGGGCTATCCGCCCGGCACCTACGCCGAATACACGGTGGTACAGGAAGATTATCTGGCGCTGAAACCAAAGAATCTCTCTATGGTTGAAGCTGCTGGTATACCGCTAACACTGATTACAGCGTGGGAAGCTCTAGTGATCCGCGGTGATCTGAAGGAAGATCAATCCATACTGATCCATGCTGGCGCGGGCGGTGTTGGCCATATTGCGATTCAGCTTGCCCATTATTTTGACGCACTCGTCGCCACCACCATTTCAGGTCCGGCGAAGGCGGAGCTTGCGCGATCGCTAGGCGCCAACCTGGCTATCGACTATCGCCAGCAAGATTTTGTTGAAGTAGCGATGAACTGGACGGATGGCCTGGGCGTGAGACTTGTCGTGGATACGGTAGGGGGTGAGACTTTCTGCAAATCCTTTGCTGCGACCCGGTTGTATGGTCGCGTGGTAACACTGCTCTCGACCTCATGCGACATCGCACACACCAATATCGCGCGACTGCGCAACCTGAGCATCGGTTATGTGCAAATGACCGCCCCGCTCTATTTCGGCTTGCACCTTGCGCGCATCGCGCAGACTCGCATACTTGAGCGGGGCGCAAAACTATTCGAGCAGGGCATACTCAAGATTCACGTCGGCCGGTCGCTACCTCTGGAGGATGCCGCCGAAGCCCATCGACTGATCGAGGCAGGGCATACCACAGGCAAAATTGTGCTGGAAATTGTTTGAGTCGCAGAGTTGACGCTCTGAGCCATGCATGGCATTTTTTCCCGGGAATATCTCAATAGTTTCGCGCCGGCACCACAGGACGTAAGGACTTATTCAGAGATTCCCCAGCATCTCAATCCCCCACGCTACCCCAAAGCCAGTAACATCGCTACCCACCGCGCCTAACCCGCCCTTGTTACTACTGGCGGAGAGATCCATATGCAACCAAGGTATATCGCCCACAAACCGGTTAAGGAATCGGGCAGCAAGAATGTGATCCACTTCGCCCTCAAGGGTACACTGCTTGATGTCGGCAATCTTGCTTTCCAGCTCGGTGTCGTAATCCGCCTCCATCGGGAAAGCCCAGGTTCGCTCACCACTTGACTTCGCGGCAATCTGCGCTTTTTTCAGCAGATCCTCCCGATTACTGAAAATGCCGCTGTAATGCGATCCAAGCGCTGTATGCATGCTACCGGTCAAAGTCGCGAAATCCATCATCACATCGGGCTTCTGTTTCGCCGCCAGAGTAAGCGCATCCGCCAACACCATCCGGCCCTCGGCGTCGGTATGGATAATCTCGACAGTTGAACCATTTAATGCTGTTATAACATCGTTCTGTTTGTAAGCGCGGGGGCTGATGTGATTCTGGGCGATAGCGAGCCAGCAATCAATATTCACCGGCAGATGGGCGCGAGTTGCAGCCAATAAAATACCCAAGGCTACAGCCGAACCATTCATATCCTCATGCATGCCTTGCATGTGGCGAGCCGGCTTCAAATTGTGGCCGCCGGTATCGAAGCAGATGCCTTTACCCACCAGCGCCACAGTTTTGGCCACGTGCTTGATGCGTCGTTGCAAATGTACAATGGCGGCATCTTCCGGGTCACTGCCCTGAGCAACGGCGACAAATGCGCCCGCCCCCATTTTGCGCAGTGTTTTGACATCAAATTCCTGACACTTCCAGCCCTCGGTGATTGAGAGTTTCTTGAGGTGCTTGCGATACAGTCCCGGCGTTAATTCGTTGGGCGGAAGTACCGTGAGTTTACGTGTGAGCAGATTGCCTTCCGCTTTGGCATGCAGCAACGCAAAATTGTCGGCTTCCTGGTGCCCATGCAATACGATTCTTGCTAACGGCTTCCTGTCAGATTTTTTCTTTCCGGTTTTTCGTGATGGCAGCATCGAGCCATTTACCCATATGGTATATACTGCCAGTTTCGCAAATGCCCGTTTTTCATCAGGGTCGCCGTAAATTGTAAGATGTATTTCCGCAGGATTCTCATCCAGCAGCACTTTTACACCCTTGCGAACGGAGGTTTGCTGTTCGAATATAGATTTGCCTGGATCCACCAGGACCCAAACGCATAGGGCGCCATTACCGAGATTGGCAGCCACTGGTGTATCGCCAATTTCCCCAAGCTTCATTTTGCGTCGCGACAATTGGGCTCCCAGTACGGATTTACCCAAAAAATCAGGCATGTTCTGAAACTTATCCAACGATTTATCTGGCTTTGGCAGCACAACCAGAATGTGCATGGCGTTGCTAGATTCGCTCAGGGGTGACGTATTCTGTATTAACGTTGCAAACATATTGCCTGCCTATCCTGTAAAATATAACCAACATCATTATATACGCCAAGTGCCTGTTCTACCGCGTCGTAGCTTAAGTCTTAGCCTTTTCCCATTATCTGATTTCCCATGCGCCAGTATCTCGAACTCATGCAGCACGTGCTCAAGCACGGACACAAGAAATCGGATCGCACTGGAACGGGTACGCTTTCAGTATTCGGCCATCAGATGCGTTTCGATTTATCGGAAGGTTTTCCGCTGGTCACTACCAAAAAATGCCACCTGAAATCCATCATCTACGAATTGCTATGGTTTTTGTGTGGCGACACTAATATCAGATATCTCAATGATAACGGTGTTTCCATCTGGAATGAATGGGCCGACGAGAAGGGTGATCTGGGTCCGATATATGGTCATCAGTGGCGATCATGGTCGAGTGCGAATGGAGAGCAGATCGACCAGATCACACAAGTAATCGAGCAGATCAAAAATACTCCCGATTCCCGGCGCATGGTGGTTTCATCCTGGAACGTGGGTGAATTGTGCGAGATGAGTTTGCCGCCATGTCATGCTTTATTTCAGTTCTATGTTGCCGAAGGTAAACTTTCCTGTCAGCTTTATCAGCGCAGTGCGGATATCTTTCTCGGAGTACCCTTCAACATCGCCTCCTATGCGCTACTCACATTAATGGTGGCACAAAGCTGCAATCTAAAACCCGGTGATTTCGTGCATACTCTCGGCGACGCGCACCTCTACCTTAATCACTTGGCGCAGGCCACAGAACAATTAAGCCGGAAACCGGGAAAATTACCCATAATGAAGCTGAACCCGACAGTCAATAACATTTTTGACTTCAGATACCAAGATTTTACTCTTCAAGGTTATAACCCTCTTCCAGCAATTAGTGCGCCGATCGCAGTATGATTCCCCGGCGTCTTTCCATTCTGGTGGCGATGGCTAAAAATCGGGTGATCGGCAAAGACAACACGCTGCCTTGGCGCTTACCATCCGATCTGAAGCGCTTCAAAGCGCTGACCATGGGGCATCCTATCATTATGGGACGCAAGACCTACGAATCGATTGGGAGGCCGCTACCCGGACGCACCAGTATTATCGTCACACGTCAATCAGGTTACGAAGTCGAGGGGGCTACGGTAGTGGGTTCGGTAGCGACGGCACTGAGAACTTGCTACAACAACCCCGACACGGCCGAAAGCTTCGTTATCGGCGGCGCAGAAATATTCCAGCAGGCTCTGACGGTGTGCGACCGGTTATATATTACTGAGATACAGAGAGATTTCGATGGCGATGTACTATTTCCCAGATTCAATCGCGGCGAATGGCGCGAAACCTCGCGTGAGCAATACTGCCTGGATGAGGATAGTGGGTTGGAATATCATTTTGTGATTCTTGATCGCAAATGGAATTAATGACTTCTGAATGTCCTTCCCGCACTCCCAACGCCGACGACCTAAAAAAGGCGGCACGCGCACTCATCGCGTGTCCGCCGTCTTATTCTTGCAATGCTGCACTAACTTTTTTTTATTATATCTGATTATGCAGTTACAATACCATTACATCCGGTAACGGAAAACCATTGAAATTGCTGGCATAGGCAGTAGTATAGGCGCCAGCATTGGGAATATAGATGAAGTCGCCTTCTTGAACATCTTCAGGCAACATTTCGTCACGCATGAGGATATCTACCGAATCGCAGGTCGGTCCAGCAACAGACCAGGGAATGTCCGGCCCTTTGCGATCAGAAAGAATTTCATAGCGCAGGCCCTCGGTAACCTCGATCACGCCACCAAACATGCCCGCATCCCAATACATCCAGCGTTTGCCATTGCGGGTAGCTGTTCCCACCACGCGGCAGACAAAATACGCGGCATCGGATACCAGGTAACGCCCTGGCTCGGCCATGACGCGAATACTCTCCGGCAAGTCTGCAATAGCCGTATTCACGACTTCCGCGATTATTTCAATCGAAGGAATGGGCTTGATATGACGCACGGGATAACCGCCGCCAATATTGAGCAGGCGCGGAGTCAATCCGGCACGGCGCATATCGGAAAAAACCTTTTTGGCCCGCTCAATACCCACCCGCCAGTTCTGCGGATTGCGACACTGAGAGCCTACATGAAAAGTCACCCCCGCAAGGTCAGCCTTAAGTGTTGCCGCTTCATTAATGATGCCCTTGATCTCCGCGGCATGCGTACCAAATTTGCCTGCCAGCGGCCAATCGCTGCCAATGTTGGGTGTATCGATGCGCAAATACATCTTTGCGTCCGGCTTGACACTAACAATTTTACGCAGTTCTTCAACACTATCCAGCACATACCATTCAACGCCCTTGGACGCCGCATATTCCAGATAAGCCCTTGATTTCATTGGGTTGCTATAATATATCTCCGCAGCAGACACGCCCAGGCTGAGCAGCAGATCCAGTTCGGAGATTGAGGCTATTTCAAAGCCTACGCCTTCCTCGATCATGGTTCTCAGGACGCGTGGATCTGGATTTGCCTTGACTGCATAATGTGGCTGCACGCGTGGCATGGCAACTTTGAAACGGCGGGCTTTATTACGGATAATATTGCTGTCGACCAGCAGGAACGGCTTGCTGTAGCCCTTTTTCAGGGCTTCCTGGACATATTGAAAATCCAGGCTGACTTCGGGATGGGTATCGAATACTGCTTCGGGCTCCACTTTTTGCCGTAGAGCGGCATTACGCATTTGCATGAGAATCTCCTCGAGGAGGCGCTACGTTACGGGAATATGGATGTTTACCAAATCGGCCGTATCAAAATAGTTTGCTTTGCTTTTCATGATGACCTCCTGTTCTTTAATTAATGCGTCGGAAAAAAAACGGATTATAGACTTCATTTCGCTGGAATCAAGCGTTTTTTTCGGGTTAAAAAAAAATAATTCTGCACGCAGGAAATTCCGTCAAAAAACCCATTCGGCATCAACTCGTTATTATGGACGCTGAAGAAGATATGGGGAGAATACTAAAGTGTATAGCAACTTCGATCCGGATCGTTTTTCAGGTATGCTTAACATGAAGGAACGCTCATTCCAAGCCATTCCGCGACTGGCAGGCACGTCTCGAACCTGAAGTGAAATCAAATTTTCGGCAATGTCACCCCACGCTGCCCTTGATATTTTCCGTCGCGGTCTTTGTAGGAAATTTCGCATACTTCATCTGACTCAAAAAAAATCACTTGGGCAACGCCTTCGTTCGCATAGATCTTTGCAGGTAGCGGTGTGGTATTGGAAAATTCCAGTGTGACATAGCCCTCCCACTCCGGTTCAAATGGCGTGACATTGACGATAATGCCGCAGCGAGCATAGGTGGATTTTCCCAGACAAATGGTAAGCACATTGCGCGGGATGCGAAAATACTCGACCGTGCGTGCCAACGCAAAGGAATTGGGCGGGATGATGCAAATATCGTTTTTCACATCGACAAAAGAGTTTGAATCGAAATTCTTGGGATCAACGATAGTGGAGTTAATATTGGTAAATAACTTGAATTCGTCCGAACAGCGAATATCGTAGCCATAACTGGACGTTCCATATGAAACAATCTTATGGCCATTCGCATGCTTGATCTGATTGGGCTCGAAGGGCTCGATCATATTGTATTCCACCGCCATGCGACGAATCCACTTGTCAGATTTTATGGTCATTTTAGAACTCGGGAATACCGGATGAATATCAGGAGTAAGTAGTCCGGGCACCCGCCACTACCACAACCGTTTTGCTTGCAGGGCTTCCCGGATGGATCCAGCGTGCGCCGGATATATTGGTACATGACAGGTTCAAAAGCGGACCGGGATACAAAAATGATTGGATGAGTAGTCATTAATGTGTAATGACGAGCAATGCCGCGGGGAGAGGAATTCAGTCATCTTCAAATAATGGTATTTCTGGCGCATTAAGCTAAGTATCCTGAATCACTATTTTTGCGAATAATGCAGAGTGATCCAGCGACAACTCGTCGACCTTGACCGCAAGACGGCGGGCAATGGCGCGATAGAGCTCCGCTATGCGCCCGTCGGGATCCGCTACCGCTGTGGGAATGCCTGAATCCGTATGCTCGCGAATTTTAATGTCAAGCGGGAGCGTGCCTAGCAATTCCACATCGTAATCCTTGCACATTTTCTCACCGCCGCCCGCACCAAAAATGTGTTCTTCGTGACCACATTTTGAACAGATATGCGTACTCATATTTTCCACGATTCCCACGATTGGAATACCCACTTTCTGAAACATCTTGAGTCCCTTGCGAGCATCCAGCAGCGCAATATCCTGCGGGGTAGTAACAATAACGGCACCGGTAACAGGTACTTTCTGTGCGAGCGTTAACTGGATATCGCCAGTGCCGGGCGGCATGTCCACAATAAGGTAGTCCAAGTCATTCCAGCGCGTATCGTTCAATAATTGCTGCAACGCCTGGGTAACCATCGGTCCGCGCCACACCATGGGAGTTTCCACGTCAATCAGAAAACCAATGGACATGGCCTGGATGCCATGCGCTTTCATGGGTTCAATGCTCTTGCCATCGGGGGATTCAGGGCGACCCGTAATGCCAAGCATTTGAGGTTGTGAAGGACCATAAATATCGGCATCCAGAATGCCGACGGCAGCGCCTTCCGCAGCCAGTGCCAACGCCAGATTTACTGCGGTGGCGGATTTCCCGACACCACCCTTGCCGGATGCCACCGCAATAATATTCTTCACCCCGGGAATGAGCTTTATCCCGCGTTGTACACTGTGGGAAACAACTTTGCTAGTAATATTGACGTTCACGCTGCCAATACCCGAAATGCTTTTAAGTTTGTCAACCACCTGTTTGTGGATACTGCCAATCACGCTCTTTGCGGGATAGCCAAGCACAATATCAAGCGAAACGTTATCGCCATCTATCTTGATGTTGCGTGCCTCATTGCTCGTCACATAATCTTTGCCCGTGCTGAGATCGGTAATTTCCTTGAGGGCGGACTGCACTTGCTGTTCTGAGATAGCCACTTTGCAACTCCTTTATCTGCGGCGCAACCAAACGATGACTTCGGATATTAACAAAATATCGGGCCAGAGTCTGGCAGCCTGAAGGATAAACCGGGAATAAGCGAAGCGAATACACTGACACGACCATATTTCTCAAGCCGGGCCAGTGAAATACCCTGTTGACTGCAGGCAAGAACAATCAGGGGGCTCATACGCAAACCAGTAATCCGCTTCCTTCAGTTCTGCAGACCCTCAAGCCTGCAGTTTGTTACAATTGCATTTGGCTAGTTCCATAGATAATTGATGAACAAACGAAAGATCCTGGTTACTTCTGCCTTGCCCTATGCCAACGGCAGCATCCATCTCGGCCATCTGGTGGAATACATTCAGACCGACATCTGGGTGCGCTTCCAGAAAATGCTGGCGCACGAGGTGCATTACGTGTGTGCGGACGACACACACGGCACACCTGTCATGCTTCGCGCCGACAAGGAAGGTATTACGCCCGAGCAATTGATAAGTCGGATGTGGCATGAGCATAAAGCCGATTTCGATGGCTTCCATGTCGATTTTGACAATTATTACACCACAGATTCGCCCGAGAATCAGGAGTTCTGCGAAGATATCTATCGGCAGCTTGAAGCAGCAAATTTGATCGCTCAGCGCTCGGTTGAGCAATTCTATGATCCCGTCAAGAAAATGTTTTTGCCGGATCGCTATATTAAAGGCGAATGTCCTAATTGCCATACCAGTGATCAATATGGCGACTCCTGCGAGGCATGTGGCGCAACCTATTCGCCTACCGATCTCATCAATCCCTACTCCGCTGTTTCCGGAGCAAAACCCGAGCGTCGGGCCTCAAAGCATTACTTCTTCAGACTTTCCGACCCACGCTGCAAAGCATTTCTGAAAGAATGGGTTTTTGAATCGTTGCCCAGCCAGTCGGACGTCAGCCTGGAAATGAAACCACGGCTTCAACCCGAAGCTGCCAATAAAATGAATGAGTGGCTTTCAGGCGGATTAGCGGATTGGGATATTTCCCGCGATGCCCCTTATTTCGGTTTTCCCATTCCCGGTACCGCTGGCAAGAAATTTTTCTATGTCTGGCTGGATGCTCCCGTGGGCTACTTCGGCAGTTTCAGGAACTACTTCAAAAAAAAGGGACGGTCTCAAGCAGAAATCGACGAGTTTCTGCGGCCCAGTGGCGAGACCGAGATGGTGCATTTCATCGGAAAAGACATTCTCTATTTTCATGCACTTTTTTGGCCGGCAATGCTTAAATTCTCCGGTTATCGCACGCCAACCCAGATTTACGCTCATGGATTTCTTACCGTTAATGGGCAGAAGATGTCCAAATCTCGGGGAACCTTCATTACCGCGGAAAGCTATTTGAAACAGGGATTGAATCCCGAATGGCTACGCTATTACTACGCCGCCAAGCTCAACGATACCATGGAAGATATTGATCTCAATTTCAGTGATTTCATCGCGCGCGTCAATAGCGATCTGATAGGGAAATACATCAATATAGCCAGTAGATGTTCGGGTTTCATCAACAAAAGGTTTGATGGCAAGCTCACCGACGCCATTTCTGAGACAAACAGAAAATGGTTCAATCAGTTTCTTTTTTGCCAGCTTGGAGAAGGCGATACCTTTCTCGGGCGCCACGTTTCAATTGCAAACTTTTATGATCGCAGAGAGTATGGCAAAGCCATAAAGGAAATAATGCTTGCGGCGGATATCGCCAATCAGTATGTGGACCGGATGAAGCCTTGGGAATTGGCAAAGAGCCGCAAAGATGACGCCGAACTTCATGAAATATGCAGTGTGACATTGAATATGTTTCGGATTTTGACTATTTATTTAAAACCGGTCTTGCCAAAACTTGCCGCTAATGCGGAGCGATTCCTGGGGGTTAATTCTCTCACCTGGAAAGATGCCAATTCCCAGAACAGATTATTGGCGGATGGGCACCAAATTAACGATTACAAGCACCTCATCACACGCGTCGATCCCGAGCAGATCGAGAGGTTGGTCAAAATCAACCAGGAAAGCCTGCAACCCGCAACGCAACCATCACCTATTACACAGGATGTACAGACTATGGAAAAAAATTCCCCCATCCTTCCTCAGGAGGAGAATGCGCGAGGTTCCAAAGCAATGATTACTATTGATGATTTTGCCAGGATTGATCTAAGGGTGGCAAAAATTATTGAGGCCGAGGAGGTGGAAGGCGCAGATAAATTGCTGAAGCTCACCCTGGATCTCGGGTCGGAACAGCGCACCGTATTCGCCGGCATAAAATCCGCCTACAACCCCGATCAGCTCAAAGGCCGTATGACCATCATGGTGGCCAATCTTGCACCGCGCAAGATGAAATTCGGCATATCCGACGGAATGGTGTTGGCTGCGGGTGACGGCAATGACGGACCTTATCTGCTTGCTCCCGATGAAGGAGCGCTGCCGGGAATGAGAGTAAGGTAGCCTATGACAAAGCCCTGAAACATGATTTCCAGGCTTAATGCAGGTGCCGGTTTACGTACAACCCAAGCAGTTCGAATAATTGCCGGCAAAGCACGATCAAGTTTATCCCATTCTGCCGATTCCGTTTCAATAAACAGAAAAATAAATGGTCTTTGAGCTTCCAATAGTCTTTCAGAACCGGGCATAGAAACGCTGCCGTGAATGCAAGGCGCGCGGAAGATGCAGGGCAGGCATTAATAGTTCCTCCTGTACTACTTGTTGCCACGGCGTGATTCCGTATGGGTAGCATTGAATACTCTGAGATGGGTAACTTGCATCTTGCAATATATTAAGATAAGCTGTCACTGGTTAATCGCAAGTTAAAGCAGGCACAAATAATTACGGGCTTTGATAATGATACTTTACCAGTTGGAACGGACGTGGGGCATTCCGAATCTCAGCCATTTCTGCTGCAAGACAGAAACCTATCTGAGAATGGCGGACATTAAATATACTGTTAAAGCGACGCTTCCGTTATTTGCGCCGAAGCGCAAGCTGCCTTATATCGAAGATGGCGATCTCAAATTAGCAGACTCGCGTTTTATCATTCGACACCTCAAAACCAAATATAAGGATCTTGACGTTGGGTTAACTCCGACAGAGTCAGCCCTGTCGCTGGCGATGCAGCGCCTGCTCGAAGAACATCTGTTTTGGGCGACCATGTATTCAAGGTGGCAGTATACCGATGCAAATTGGCAAGTGAATAAAAAAGCGATTTTTAGTGTAATGCCCCCTGTTATTCGTGATTTCGTGGCAGCCTATTACCGCCGCAGAATCCAGCGGCAGATTCTGGGACATGGTACCGGCCGGCACAAGGCCGAGGAGATCTTTGAACTCGGCATGCAGGACATCGATGCATTGTCCGCATGTCTTGGAAACAAAAGCTATTTCCTTGGCGATAAACCGACCAGCCTGGATGCCAGTGCCTTCGGATTCCTCATCAACACTCTTGGTTGCCCAATCGAATCGCCTCTCAAAGAACACGGCTTATCGAAGGATAACCTGAGAAATTATGTCGAGCGAATCAAGCTGCAGTATTATTCCGACTTGAAGGCGGCTTGATGCACGGCATGAAGTTTCCTATCCCGCTCGATCCCATGAATATCTTCTTTCACGGCCCGACGTAGTCAGCGGCAAAAGCATGTTACGCCGTCCCCTATTCTACGAATTGCGGCCACGCGTGGGGATGCAAGACCGAAATACGTTATGAGTGCTGAGATCGCCATCTCGCAACTGAACCCGCAAGATAAATCTCTTTTCCGGCGCTAAAAAGCTTTTGCAGCCAATATACTTAACCCTATCGGCGCGGTTTGCGCCCCGTTTCTGGTAACTGAGATCCGTCATACTTCAATGAAACTTGCCTTTATCCTCGATCAACTGGATTCAATCAAAACTTACAAAGACTCAAGCTTTGCCATGATGCGTGAAGCAGCTTCCCGGGATCATCAATTGTTTACCCTGCAACAGGGCGATTTAGCATGGAAGGGCGCCCAGACCGTGGGGTTTGCACGTGCGCTGGAATTGACGGGGAGCGTGGATGGGCATCACTGGTACCGGGCAGATGAGCCGGAGGAGATCCCGCTGCAGGAATTCGACGCCATCTTGATGCGCAAAGATCCTCCATTCGACATGGAGTATGTCTATAGCACTTACTTGCTGGAGTTGTCGGAAGGCTTGGGTGCACGTGTCTTCAACAGCCCCCGAGCGATCCGCGATCACAACGAGAAACTCGCCATAGCAAAGTTTCCGCAATTTACGCCCCCTACGCTGGTGACGCGGCAGGAATATTTGATTCGCGACTTTTTGGCTGAGTACCGCGACATTGTGCTTAAACCGCTCGACGGTATGGGAGGAACCAGCGTATTTCGCGTTCACAGCGCTGATCACAACATCGGTGTGATCCTGGAAACCCTTACGCGCTACGGCACGCGTACCGTCATGGCTCAACGGTACATTCCCGAAATCGCTCAAGGTGATAAACGCATTTTGCTGATCGCTGGAGAACCTGTACCTTATTCGCTAGCCCGCATCCCCAAGCCAGGCGAAACACGCGGAAATCTGAATGTAGGGGCTACGGGTGTGGCGCAGCCGCTGACAGCGCGGGATCGAGAAATTGCTGAGGCGCTGGGTCCTTCGTTATACGATGAAGGCTTGATGTTGGTTGGGCTGGATGTGATTGGTGATTATCTCACCGAAATTAATGTTACCAGTCCCACCTGCATGCAGGAAATCGCTGACCAGACTGGCTTCAATTCCGCCGAAATGATAATGGATGCGCTCGATAATGTGCGTAACTGAGAGATGCGCAGTTATCATTCCTCACTTTGAAACAGAGCTTTTCTTTCCATGACTCTGGCAATAGAAGTCAAGCAAGTACGCAAGCGCTTCGGTACGTTATATGCTTTGGGGGGCGTGGATCTCGAAATCCATGCCGGCGAATTTTTCGCTTTGCTCGGCCCCAACGGTGCAGGAAAAACTACGCTGATCAATATTATTGCCGGCCTGACACTGGCCAGCAGCGGAAGTGTCAAGGTAATGGGGCACGATGTTGTCGGTGACTATCGTGAAGCGCGTCGCATGCTGGGGGTAGTACCTCAGGAACTGGTTTTTGACCCGTTCTTTACCGTTCGGGAAACGCTTGTGTTTCAATCTGGATACTACGGCCTCAGGAATAATGACGATTGGATAGATGAGATCATCCACCATCTGGACCTTACCGACAAGGCCGATGCGAACATGCGTTCATTGTCGGGGGGCATGAAACGTCGTGTGCTGGTAGGACAAGCGTTGGTACACAAGCCTCCGGTAATCGTGCTGGATGAACCCACTGCGGGGGTAGATGTGGAATTGCGGCAGGCGCTCTGGCATTTCATCAAACAGTTAAACCGCAAAGGCCATACTATCGTGCTCACCACGCATTATCTTGAGGAAGCGGAAGCGTTATGCAACCGAGTGGCAATGCTCAAAAAAGGGCATATCGTTGCGCTCGATAGCATCCGGAACCTCATTAGTAACATTTCAGGAAGCTTGGTACGGCTTCGGTTATCGCCCGATACGCTGCCCGTGGCATTACAGCCGCTTATGAGTAGCCGCGATGAAGGATGTTTCTTCCTGGCAATCAAAGAATATTCCCAGCTCGAAAATGTAATGGCCGCATTGCGCATGGCACACGCACAAGTCCTGGAATTACAGGTACTACAACCTGATCTGGAAGAGGTATTCGTAAAAATCATGGGCAACGCCGGAAACTCGGAATCCATATCGGCATCCGTATGATCGGATTTCTCACTCTGCTGTATAAGGAATTGCTGCGATTCTGGAAGGTCGGGTTTCAAACCGTATTCGCACCCATGCTGTCTTCATTGCTGTATCTGATGATTTTTTCCCATGCGCTGGAAGAACACGTGCAGGCTTATCCCGGCGTGCCCTACACGGTTTTTCTGATTCCGGGCCTGGTAATAATGGCTATGCTGCAAAACGCTTTCGCCAATTCTTCATCAAGCCTCATTCAATCGAAGGTGTCAGGCAATCTCGTTTTCATGCTGTTATCACCAATTTCTTATCAGGAAATATTCATGGCGTATGTACTGGCATCGGTAGTTCGTGGTCTGGTAGTAGGTCTGGGTATCTATGGAGTGACAGCCTTTTTTTTTGAACTGCCTCTATATTCTTTTCTCTGGATATTCATATTTGCCTTGATGGGTACCGCTTTGCTGGGTGCATTAGGCATTATTGCAGGTATCTGGGCAGACAAATTTGAGCAACTCGCTGCGTTTCAGAACTTTGTTATCCTGCCACTAACGTTTTTATCGGGTGTGTTCTATACAATTCAATCATTACCGCCATTCTGGCAAGGATTGTCACACCTGAATCCGTTCTTCTACATGATTGATGGATTTCGGTATGGCTTCTTTCGTACTTCCGATGCTTCCCCCTATCTCAGCCTTGGGATTCTGATAGTATGTTTCCTGGGTGTATCATGGGGAACGCTACAAATGCTGAGGAAAGGCTACAAGATCCGTCAATAGGGCTGAGCCGTTCCTGATAATTGCTGATTGCTCCTACTTACCTGCTTCAACGGCGTCACCGTGTCTGATGCATGTCTGGTTACTTGACTTTTCAACTCCTTCCGTCGGTCCGCGAAGATATTCGACACAATGCTTTTGAGCGAAGGGTTGAATTCCGCATAGCGGCATTTGACCAGAACCAGATCACGAATAATTAGCAGACTCCATCGCCATCCAGCGCACTCGTGGCGGACAGCATGACCGCTCAAACGCTGTATTTCCTTCCGTCGTCTTATCATCTTTCATGGCTCAGTCGGATGAAAAAATAATCAAACAAATAATGTGGCTTAGTTACTTGCGTTTTGCAATATATCGGGTTAAGCTTACTAAACTTGCTTATTAAAAGTAATAGTGACAGGCCACCCATGAAGATTTCTATCATATTGAAGTTCTACCAGTTTGAACGTGCATGGGGCGCTCCTACTCTAGGGTTTTTCTTTTGAAAACCGAATCTTATTTGTAGATGGTGGCAAACATCGAGTGAAATAAAAGGTAACGCTGCTGTCAGAGATGCAAAGGGTAAGCTTCCTTGTATCGAAGACAGCAAGGAAGTCTTGGCAGATTCGGGTTTATCGTACCGCACCTTAAAGCGAATTATAAAGATTTGGATGCAGGATTGAATCTGGCAGAACTGTCACTATCTGTAGTCATGCAGCACTTGTTCAAGGAACATCTATATTGGGGCACCCTATTTTGCGATGGCAGTACCCAGGCGCAAACTGGCTGGTCACTAAAGAAGGATAATTGAACGATTCCTATCGGAGAAAAGCATGTCATCCAAAATACCGTCTGGGCGAAACAAGGGGCTGATTGACGAGTCACTTCAGCCCTTGATTATCCATGGCCTGAAAGGCATCGAGAAGGAAGGCCTGCGCATGACCCGGGAAGGCACCATCTCCCGGTCCCCTCATCCGGTCAAGCTCGGG
>JBDTDT010000019.1:0-6500 GCA_039922995.1 Nitrosospira sp.
GCTGCCTATTCGGATTGGCAAGCCAGTGGAAACGCTGATGGGGATATCCGATTTCTGGGCGAGAACACGCAAGCGGCCGCTGATGCCTTCCATGCAATCAAGGATAAAGTCAACGACTTCTTCACGCGTTGTCAATTGGCCGCTTATGATGCGCGTGCAGCGGTACCATTAAGCCGTTCCGCCGAGGATTATCAGAATATCGCCGCGCAAACGCTGTCGGCGCTAAACACCGATATAGCAAATTTCCCACTGGCTACGGTGGAACCGGACAAGCCCTTGCCATTAATCTCCGGCATTAATCCCGCGTGGCAAAAGCAGGTGGATGCACTGCGTGAACAGGCTATTTCTCCATTGTTCGGTAAAAAAGAAACCCTCTTCGCTTCTGAATGGACCGAGCTTTGCGCCAAGTTTGCGGCGTTTGACGCATGGCAAGCCGCCAAACCGGCCTGCTGTGCAGAAGAGCTGGGTGAAGCACGTTTGCGCGAGATTTTCGGCAGCAGCCATAAGAAAACAATCGATAACCTGATTAGTCAGGACAAAGCCGTGGAAACCGAAGTAAAAGCAATCCGCTCGGTGGAAAAACTGCTGCACTTTAATCGCGATTTATTCAAACTGGTAAATAATTTCGTATCGTTCCGCAGCTTCTATACCGGACGGGATAAAGCGATATTCCAGGTAGGTACACTCTACCTGGACGGACGCAGTTGCGATCTGTGTATCAAGGTTGAGGACATAGGGAAGCATGCGGAGTTCGCCAGCATGAGCGGCTTGTATCTGGCATATTGCGATTGTGTACGCAGCGGTGGCACCGAAAAAATGAGTATTGCTGCGGCTTTTACGGCTGGCGATTCGGATTTTTTAATGATTGGCCGAAATGGCATTTTCTACGATCGAAGGGGCCAGGATTGGGATGCCACCATCGTGCGCATCCTCGACCATTCAATCAGCATCCGTCAGGCGTTCTGGTCGCCTTATAAAAAACTGAGCAAGTTCATTAGCGAGCAGTTGCAGAAAATGGCCGCATCGAAAGCCGCCGCCGCCGATGAGAAGCTGATCAAGGCAGCAACGGAGAGCGCCAAGCCCGTAGCCGACATGTCTCCGCCACCCCCACCCAAAACCCCTTTCGACGTGGGCAAATTCGCCGGGATTTTCGCGGCGATAGGGTTGGCACTCGGCGCCATCGGCGGCGTTCTTGCTTCGCTGGTTAGCGGGCTATTGGGATTGAAATTCTGGCAAATACCCTTGGCGATAATCGGTCTGATGTTGCTGATCTCGGGTCCTGCCATGATTCTGGCCTGGTTCAAGTTGAAGAAACGCAATCTCGGCCCTATATTGGATGCAAACGGTTGGGCGATCAATGCACGGGCGCGTATCAATATTCCATTTGGCACGTCGCTGACCAAGCTCGCTCGTTTGCCGTCAGGCTCGCATCGCTCGCTGACCGATCCATTTGCAGAAAAAAAATCAACATGGCCATATTATGTGTTGATTATGGGTGTAATCGTTGCCTTGATCGCCTTATGGTATATGGGCTTTTTTGGAGCGCACCCCATCCAGTAGCGGGGATAGGGATATCCGCTTCTGCAGGTATACGATTTTGGCGTAATGCTGCGGAGACTTGCTAGGCTGCCGGCATTGTTTCAGATACCAAAAATTAATTTTTATCCTTTTTTGGAGAATAACCAATGGATATTGATGAGCTAAAGTCGGTAGCCTGCGCCTTAGTCGCAAGACATAAAGGTATTCTGGCGGCGGATGAAAGCATTCCAACGATCGGGAAACGTTTTGATTCGATCAAGCTTGAGTCCACCGAGGAAAATCGCCGACGATACCGTGAGCTGCTTTTTACTGCGGATGGTATCGAACGCCATATTAGCGGTGTCATTCTCTTCGACGAAACATTGCGCCAGAGCTCTAGCGATGGAACTCCGTTCCCTGAACTACTCTCAAGCCGGGGAATTATCCCCGGCATCAAGGTGGATAAAGGTGCAAAAGCACTGGCGCTATATCCTGACAATAAAATCACCGAGGGTCTGGACGGCTTGCGCGAAAGGCTGGCGGAATATAGGAAGCTGGGTGCAAAATTCGCAAAATGGCGGGCAGTTATTCAGATTGACGAGCACGATGTTCCGGCTGCCTATGCCATTCATGCAAACGTTCATGCGCTTGCCCGCTACGCCGCACTATGCCAGGAAGCCGACATCGTACCGATTGTGGAACCAGAAGTACTCATGGATGGGCACCACGATATCGATCGCTGCGAGACAGTCACAGCGCAGATACTTGAATGCCTTTTCGCGGAGCTTGACGCGCACCGCGTCGTATTCGAAGGGATGCTGCTCAAGCCGAACATGGTGATCGACGGTCTGCAGTGTACGCATCCTTCTCCTGTGCAACACATAGCCGAAGCCACGATTCGCTGCCTGGGACGCTATGTGCCGGTAGCGGTTCCCGGAATCGTATTCCTGTCTGGCGGTCAAAGCGCGGAAGACGCCACCGTTCATCTGAATGCCATAAACACCATCAGTGGCCAGCATCCATGGCAGCTCAGTTTCTCTTACGGGCGAGCGCTCCAGGCACCCGTTCTCGCCGTCTGGAAAGGTCAGGAACGCAATAAAGCCGCGGCGCAGCATACGTTCTTCAAACGTTGCCAGTTAAACGGCCTGGCCCGTGAGGGAAAATATACTCAAGCAATGGAACTGCAAACGATTAACCCATAATGCGCGCGGATGGTCACGTAATCCAGCGCGCATTCTCATACGGCTCGAATTTCGGCAAGGGATAGAAGCTTCCTCTCGGGGGAACGGTTTTAGGCTGGTGAATTGTCCTGCGATATCAGGCAACTTCCATGCTACGTGGACTGCCTGCCCTACTTCGCCCGTCTTTCTTTCAAATGAATGTAAGCTCTACGGGCAGCCTCACCGGCTTCTTTTGTATTTCCCTTGTTCGCTTCGCCGATTGCTTTTGCTATTTCTTCAAAAGTGGCATCGTCCTGCTCTGCCTTCGGATTTTCCCCGTATATGTGTATGCTGGAATGGGCATAGGGATGCTCCCGGTTTTCTTCAATCAGCTGCTTCCTGGCCTCTTCAGCATGGCGTACCACGCCCTTTGCATTACCTTTTTTGCCGCTTTCCATAGCCTTCTTCAGAGACTGCCCAGCTTTTTTTTCGTGATCGTCCTGCGCCGCCGCAAGGTTTCCACCGAAACACACTGCTCCCACTATCAATCCATAAATAAATATTCTCATTTAATCGTCTAATGAATTAACCGCAATTTGCATGCGGATAGGTATTGTTCCAGGCCAAGGTCCAAAACATATTCAGGCCCCGTAAAGTAATATTACTACTGGACGCACCTTTTATGGATTCGGAATCCGCGCTTATAGCCCCACGTGGCGCAAATTTACGAGCCTTATCGCAAACGCACCCCCCGCCTTGACCCGCATACGTACTACCTATCCAGCATATGGCATCAAGGCTGGAAGATGACAACTCCCGGAGCGGATTTCCTATCGATAGGTACACCGGTTGCTGGCCAGAGAAGCAGGCAACTCGTCGGAGAGGGCGACTATATCCATCGATCCAGCAGCCGTGCGCCGAATTCTTTCAAACGCGCACCAATCGGGCGCTGCCGCCACGTTTCAAGTGTAACAGCCCGTGAAGATTCGATATCGTTGTCGAACATCGCTTTCATTTGCGTACCAAATTCTTTTCCAAGGATGACGGCATTGATTTCCTGGTTGTACCCAAAACTGAGCCAGTCAAGATTGGTCGAGCCTACCGTGGACCATACGCCGTCGATAAGCGCGGTCTTGGCATGCAATAAGGCATCCTCCTTTTCGTATATCTTTACTCCGGCACTCAACAATTCGTCGTAGTAGGAATGCGACGCATAAAAAACCAGATTTGAATCGGTTTTGGCGGGTAACAACAGCCGCACGTCAACATTGCGGCGGGCTGCGTCCTTCAATGCAGCCAATAATCGCGGATCAGGCACAAAATATGCGTTAGTAATATATGCGTAAGTCTCGGCACAATTAATGGCGGATAGCAGTGTAACGTAGATGGCGTTATACGACTTATCAGGTGAACTGCTGATGGCACGCACTATCTCGTTTCCTTCACTCTCCAGCTTCGGGAAAAAAGATTTCGATGTCAGCGGCTGGCCCTTCTGTTTTTCCCAAGTCTCCAGAAACAATTCCTGGAAATCCTTCACTACGGGTCCCTCAATACGCAAATGCGTATCGCGCCATGGCTGCGTATCCTTGGTACGAGGTTTTGATCTGAATGACCCGCTGGAATATACGCTGCTGATATTGACCCCCCCGACAAAGGCAATTTGGCCATCAACTACGAGCAGTTTGCGATGATCGCGGCCTGTCTCCCACTTCTTGCGAAGCGTCAGTGGATTGAGAGGGTTGAACGCCAGCACATTGACACCGCTATTCTTCAAAGACTTGAAGAATTCTTCAGGCGTGCCGCCCGATCCCACGCTATCGTAAATGAAATTTACCTGCACGCCTCTTTTCTGCTTTTCGATCAACGCAGCGGCGAAGCGGCGGCCAACCTCGTCGTCCTCGACACTATAGGTTTCCATGTTGATACTATTCTTTGCTTCCTGTATTGCTGCATACATTGACTTATAGGTGGTGGGGCCATCAATCAGCAGCGTCACCTTGTTACCCGTCATCAGCGGGCTTCCCGAGATTTTCTCTACCTCCGCAAGATGTCTGCTAAAGATGCCCGTTTCAGGACTATCATTCTCGTGTTTAGCTAAAACTGCCTTGCTTTGCTGAGCGGAAAGCGTGCCACGCGCGCTTTCGACATGGACGGACTGGCTCGTATTGTCGGCTTTATGTGGCAATGGCAGGGAACCACAACTGGCCAACAGCACCACACAGAGTGTCGCAGCATATTTTCTGACCATAAATTCAAATTCCTCGATTAACGTATTATCTATCAGGGCTGCACGGGATAATCATTTAATGTTACACACAGGTAGAAAACCCCTACTCACTATATGGAATTTAGTTTGTAGAATAAAGCTTGAAAAGCAAAAATCATTCCAATACATATATATCAAACAGTTATAAATGTGAACTGTCTTGGATGTAAGAATTCCCGATCTTTGTATTCAAGACGAGTCTAAGAAGAACCCCGCACATGGCCAGACGGATGAAGGGAAATGGTTACGCCGCGTTATGTACGATTCGTTCCACGTACACCAGCGTCTCAAGCGTGATATTACTTAATCGTGAGAATAGCAGCGTCTGGAGTTAGCATTAAGGCAATGGAAAGATGCCGGAAGCGCAGTTGCATGCTTAAGAAATCGCTGAAAAGTCCTTGAATTACCCGCTCAGTACCAGCCAGATGTTTTATGAGGAAAGCAAAGGTAGATTCTAATTCCAACCGCACCGGTGCTTAAATATTGGGCGGACATGAAGAGTAAGTCTGGTAGTGTGAGAAGTGCGACCCACCCACACATCAGGAGAGACCCCTCATGTCCTACGTGCAGCTTACCTCAGAAGAACGTTACGTTATATACCATCTCAAGTTATTCAAACTCAGCCTGCGAGAAATTGCACGCTGCCTGGGTCGGCATCACACTACCATCAGCCGTGAGATTCAGCGCAATGGACCCATTATCTCAAGCTGGGCATATTGGCATGAAGGTGCCCAGCAACGAGCGCTGCAACGTAGAAGGCAGCCACGTCACCATCGACGACGCCCATGCTCCGCCGGTGCCCTATGTTGAGCAAAGTATGCGGGCAGAAAGATCACCGGATGTCATCACCGCCCGGCTGAAGATGGAATATCCAGACGATATCAGGATGGGTGTTAGCATCGAGACGATCTATCGCTGGGTTTATCGCGATGCGCATCAAGGAGGGCGACTTTTTAGTTTCCTGTGCCGCAGTCACAAGAAGCGTCGCAAGCAGCGCCGTTATGGAACAGGACGTGGTCTGATTCCAGGACGCATCAGTATTGATGCACGTCCTGACTCAGTCGCCGCGCGTCAACGTTTCGGTGACTGGGAGGGTGATACCGTAGAGGGCGCAAAAGGCAGCGGACACATCACCACACACGTGGAACGCAAGAGCCGCTATCTGATTGCAGCCAAGCTTGCCAAAAAGACGGCGACAGTGACGGCTGCTGCGGTCACCGCCGCATTCAGGCCCATCCCCAGAACACTACGACATACGCTGACACTGGATAACGGTCGGGAATTCACCCGCTTTTGTGATATTGAAAAGGGCACAGGCTTGGCGGTTTATTTCGCCGATCCGTATTCAGCCTGGCAACGCGGAACCAATGAAAACACAAATGGCTTGTTGCGAAGATATTTCCCAAAAGGCTCGGACTTTCGAAATGTAACCCCCGAAAAGCTTGCAGCCGCCGTGAAAATACTGAATCATCGACCCCGCAAGTGTCTCGGCTACCGGACTCCTCATGAGGTCTTCCTTGAGGCTAAGCGTGGTGCGGTTGGAAAGTGAATCCACC
>JBDTDT010000020.1:0-5866 GCA_039922995.1 Nitrosospira sp.
CCAGCACAGCAATCAGGCCCGGGTTAAAAATCGGCCATTTATTTGAGCGCAATCACATGATTGCCGCGTCTAAAATTCCTAATGCCGTTCTCTAAGAACATCTAAAACTGACAGAAATGCCTGAACAAATCATTATTCAATTTGCTCATAATGTATATTATGTTAAATAAAATTTGAGTCATCCGAATTTGCGTGGAGCTTTACCTTTTCAGCGATTGGATTGCGAAGAGCGCTAGTTAACCGCTTCCAGAAGTGAAGCCGCCGATTTAACACGTAATTGTTCAAAAAGTCCACATGCGTCCAATTTGTTTTGCTCAAAAGCTTCAACAGCCGAAGCACGCCAAACTAAATCCCCGGGCTCTACGAATGTTTTTCTGAGTTCCCGGATAACGACTAGTGCATTTTTAGCCCATTCCCTAAAATCAGGCAACGACCAAAGACAAACCTTATCAAGGTGTGAAACCGCTCCCTTTTTGACTTTAGAAACGGGTGTAACAAGAACTGATAGAATTTCTGCCTTAGCACTGGCCTCTACGTTCGTCCGCATCCAGGCGGGATGGGAGGCGACTTGCCGAGCCTTTGTCACGTCAATAGCAGATTCTTTCAACGCACCAGCATGGTCTTCAAAAACTATGCAAAAATTGTCAGCAATCCACCATGGATCAGGGGATCCATCGGATTCTACTTTTCCTGCGTCGAATCCAAGTAATTCACCCAATAATTTCTGTGCTTGCTCAAACGAATCGCTTGATGCAAGACCCTGAAGGATTTCCTTTTCCCGATTCGCAAAATTTCGTTCGTGCACTGTTCCAAGCTGTGTTAATACGGCTTCAACACGTTCAATTTGTCCTAACAGTACAGCTTCATTACTTTCTGGGTCGTGCGTTGGCTCAGATTGGTATCGTGCTAAAGCAACCAACCATGGAATGCCTTGAGCTGCTTTCTTTGCCCGCTCGAACTAGATCCGTGCTTTGGCTGAAAGCCCGTTAACACCATCTCGGCCACCAAGCCATGCCGCGCTGCCTGCAAGATAGTGCCAAAGCGCTCGATAACCCCTTAATTCTGGAATGTTAATCCGTGCTAGCACCTGTTCTGCGCAACTAAGTGCTGCTTCGTAATCCTCTTGCCAAAGCCTTGCCTGAAAGTCGACCTCAAATTCAACGATGGAACTCAATTCATCAATTGCGGGAAAGGCTACCTGTATGCATTTTTTTCGCCCTCCAACGATCTGCTGATTGACGTCTTCCCAGTCTTTATCATTTTTCAGGAAGATATCGAAATTCTCAGTGATGTCTGTCAAAGATCGCCCTATCGATTGTTCAACTCCGAAGCTAATTTCAGCTTGGAGTTCAGGGTGCAGATACTTGCGCCGCCGCACGTCAGCAAGGTAGTCAGGTAATTCTTCGCCCGAAACAACAACGGCTGAAAAATCCTCTAATGAACGTGTGCAGCGGCCAATGGCTTGAAGAACGCGTGTCTGCACTCGCTCGTTAAATAGAACATTAGCGCCCATTCGCGCCATTAAAAAGCGTTCCTGAAGGTTCATCGCTTTTGGAAGACCTTCGATAAAGAGCAATCGGCATTCGTTACCAGGAAAATCAATGCCATCGTAGCGATTTGCGATAATGGCAACAGCTTGCTTAGATGCCACAAATGATTTTTTTGAGTCTTCGATAGCATCGGCATTAAAAGTGTCAAAATTTAGGGTGGCTTTGACGTCCTTTGTTATGTCTTCCCCTACCCGATCGTTTGTTACCAATACCAAGCTTCGACCTGCACGCCGCATCATTCGATTGCGCAATTCTAAAGTTTCATTTTCCTGCAATGACATCCCCGGAAAGATGAAAAAACGACGGCCAACCCCTTGTCGATCCCACCCTTCAGGAATTGGTAACCGCTGGATCCTGCGGCGTCCCATCAGCCGTTCTAAATCACCACCGGCTCCCAATGTTGCCGACATGTATATACGTTGGGTTGGATTATTAAAAGGTCCATGCGTCCATGTCGGGGGTATCAAGGGCCGAATTAAAATTTCCTGCGAAGAAATATATAGTTGGCATGCACTTAAATGGTGGCGGAGCATAGACCAAGAATGCTCGAGGTTTGTTTTTACAACATGAGCATCAAGTACTTCAGCGATTTCATTACGAATGCTGGCGAAATCAGGGGTTGGTAATTTGTCCACCCAACTTCCAGTACCCAGATTCTCCGAGGCACCCGTGAGACGAGTAAAGTTTGTTGCGCTAAGAAACGGCTTCAGTACTCCGCATAAAGCGGTATGAAGCGCTGCATATTCGTGAGAGCACCGAAGTACTTTTACAGACCATAAAGCTGCTAGGTAGTTTTCTGCTGCATGCGCGTCATCGACTATGATTATGTCTGCATCATTGAAAAAAGGATTAGTGTTAAACAAGCTACTATAAGTCGTTATGGCAACGCGATCAGCCGTACGATACTCCGCTTTTTTGGTTGGATCATAGTCACGTATACGTCCAGTGAACCCATGTACTGTTAATCCATATTTATCCTGTGCCTGCTCAACAACCTGATTAACCAATTGGCGTGTCGGACAAAGATAGACAATACGTTCTTGATTTTTGCGTCTTCGCCATTCAGCGATAAGAAGGCCTACTAGTGTTTTTCCACTTCCTGTGGGTAATTGCAATGCGACATCTGCAGCGTCGACCGCAATACTTGCATAATTGCGCATTACTTCTTTTTGATGGGGCAATACATCCGGTATCTTGCGACGCGGAAGATCCAAAAAAAGTTTTTCTGGGCTATCTGGAACTTGATTTGGGGGAAGCGATTTTTTGAATGCCATGTGTGTGTAATGAGATCCAGCGAAATTATGAGAAAAAATGGGATATCCTTTACCTGAATCAGGCTATACCGAGTCATGTCTGTTTCTTTACCAAATATTCCTCTGCACATCATCCAAGTGCAACACCTCCCAAGTCTATTTTTTCGCCGAAGAAAATAACATATTGACTTGAACTGACTTACCAAACAGACCAACAAGATACCAGTACAGGGACCAAACACCTTAGCTACGGAGCTAAATCCGGTTCGGGTGGACACGGTAACACATACGGCGGAGGGGCATCACTACCACGTGACGCATAGGACGAGATTGGTTTACTCTATGCGCGAATATCCTGCATGTCTTTTTCGCGCACAATCATATTTCAAGGATAATGACGGTATCGATTCTACAAATCAGAATTTCCATATTTCCATGCATTTATCCATCATCATTCCCGCTTTTAACGAAGAGCGCCTGATCGAATCTTGCCTGGAATCCGTTTCCGCCTCCCTTGCCGCAAATAACAAATCTGGCTTTACATCCGAAACTATCGTGGTCGATAACAACTCGACCGACAATACGGCCGAGCTGGCGCAGCAGGCCGGTGCCCGGGTCGTTTTCGAGCCAATCAACCAGATCGGCCGGGCACGTAATGCCGGCGCAGCGGAGGCGACGGGCGACTGGCTGCTGTTCGTAGATGCCGACAGTATTTTAAATCCCGGATTGCTTGGCGATATCCTGCAACTGATCGAGGACGGCAGGAGCGTGGGGTGCGGCAGCACCATAAAGATGCAAGGGTTGCCGTTGTGGGCGGACTGGTCATTGCGACTCTGGACAGGCCTCTCCCTATTGTTTCGCTGGGCGGCCGGGGCCCTGCTCGTGTGCCGCAGCGATGCGTTTCGTGATGTCGGTGGCTTCAATCAGGAACTGTTCGCAGCCGATGAAATAGCCTTAAGCAAGCTGCTGAAGAACTGGGGGCGGCAACGCGGGCTTCAGTTCAGCATTCTGTCGAGGCATCCGCTGGAGTCGTCATCGCGCAAGTTGAAACTCTATTCCGGCTGGGAGCACGCGTGCCAGATCCTGCGCGTCCTGCGGCATCCGCGACGATCGTTGCAAGACAAGAAGCACCTATCGATCTGGTATGATGGCAGACGTAAGCCATGCATGGCAAGGTGCGGATGGAGGATGGATCACGCATGGATCATGGCGGGATAGGTGGACAGCTACCCTTTTTCTCTTCGGCTAAAGGTGGGTCGCTCTCCTTTTTCTCTTCGACGACAGGTGAATCGCTATCCCTTTTCCCTTCGACGACAAGTGGACCACTATCCTTTATCCCTTCGGCGACAGGTGGACCGATACTCTTTTTCTTTTTGGTGATAGGTAAACCGCTGTCCCTTTTCTCGTCGGTGATAGGTGGATCGCTATCCTTTTTCTTTTCGGCGAATGCTGGCCACTTTGCGAATGCAACCACCCATAGAAGCAGCACAACGCCTCCCGGTATGAGTGCGACTATCGAAAATATCGGCTTGAATCCCGTTCTCTTGAAAAGCTTCCAGAATGGGACGACAACAAAAAATGCGAACGATATTACCCAAGGTATGATTTCAGTTCCTTCCACGTGGTCTCCCATGATATATGGCAATCCTTCGCCACCCGGTTTCTTGTTCCCACTCCGGCCGGGTTACTGGCCTGCTGCTCTGCTGCCCTTCACTTTTCATAAGCTATCGGGTCTATGTGTAAACCTAAATCCGGCAGTTGACCGCTCATTTCTTAGATTAACAGCATGATCTACAAAGATTTTCTGCATTACTTTACCTTCATCTTTAGGGTGAGTCCGCTACAGGACGGATTGCACGGATTTTGCGGCACATGGCCGCGTTGTAACTCCTTGGAATGGGGCGCCCTGGAGCGTCGCACGAGGGACCCCGCGAAGCGGGGATCGGGCAGCGTAGGGGATGCCTCGGCCGCGTTTCAAGGCGCCCGCATCCCGCTGCGGGGTCACACCTTCCTGCGGAAGGCACTGCTCCACCCTGCGCGGTCGCATCATTCCGCGTCGTTACGCCTTGCCCTGCACCCCAAAACCACGCACTCCGCCCCGTCCAACTGCCGGATTTAGGATAAATCAAGCAGCCTATTATGCAACATTGAATTCCTGCAAAAAAGGGAATAAAGAGATTCTCCATTCCATCGAACAATTTTTCCGCTGGAATACCCCGGACGTCCAATGCCCTTCCCTCCATGAGTAAACCCACAGTCAAGCGTTATCTGCCCTGGGTCGTCGCGACCGCGCTCTTCATGGAGCAACTGGACTCGACCATTGTCAATACCGCGATTCCAGCCATGGCGGCCAGTCTGCAGGCGACCCCGCTGAGCCTGAAGGCCGTTGTGGCCAGCTATATTCTCAGTCTGGCCGTCTGTATTCCGGTGAGCGGCTGGATGGCCGACCGTTACGGAACGCGGCGGGTATTCAGCACTGCTGTCGTAATTTTTACGTTGTCATCCATTTTATGCGGCCTGGCCGTCAATGTGCCCATGCTGGTAGCGGCGCGCATCCTGCAGGGGATGGGCGCCGCCATGATGATGCCCGTGGGAAGGCTTGCCATCATACGAACGTTTCCAAAGTCCGAGCTGTTGATGGCAATGAATTTCGTGATCATACCCGCCCTGATAGGTCCGTTGCTAGGTCCCACGGTGGGCGGTCTTATCGTGCACTGGCTGTCGTGGCGGGAAATATTCTTTGTCAATGTCCCGGTCGGCCTGGCGGCACTTTTTCTTATCAATCGGCATATGCCGGATTATCGCGGTGATGCGCCCCGTCCGCTCGATTTTACCGGCCTGATTTTATTTGGCAGCGGTGCGGCGCTCCTTTCGTGGCTGCTGGAAATATTCGGCGAATACGATATCGGTGCGGTGCCGGCCATTATTCTGCTGCTTATTTCTTTCGGTTTGCTGGCGGCCTATGGCCGGCATGCCGGCCGTACGGCTCATCCATTGCTCCGGCTTACCCTGTTTCGGGTACGCACGTTTCGCGTTGCCGTGGTGGGGGGCTTCATTACGCGT
>JBDTDT010000021.1:0-20977 GCA_039922995.1 Nitrosospira sp.
ACGCGTAATGAAGCCCCCAACCACGGCAACGCGAAACGTGCGTACCCTAAACAGGGTAAGCCGGAGCAACGGATAAGTTGTATGGCCGGCATGCCAGCCATATGCCGCTAGCAAACCGAAAGAGATAAGCAGCAGAATAATGGCCGGCGTCGCGCCGATATCGTATTCGCCGAATATTTCCAGCAGCCAGGAAAGGAGGGCCGCACCGCTGCCAAATAAAACCAGGCCGGTGAAATCCAGCGGACGGGGCGCATCACCGCGATAATCCGGCATATGCCGATTGATAAGGAAAAGTGCCGCCAGGCCGACAGGGACATTGACAAAGAATATTTCCCGCCACGACAGCCAGTGCACGATAAGACCGCCCACCGTTGGACCCAGCAGCGGACCGATCAGGGCCGGTATGATCACGAAGTTCATCGCCATCAGCAGCTCGGACTTGGGGAAGGTTCGTATGATGGCAAGCCTTCCCACGGGCATCATCATGGCGGCGCCCATCCCCTGCAGGATGCGCGCCGCTACCAGCATGGGCACATTGACGGCCAAGCCGCATAAAATGGATGACAATGTGAAAATCACGACAGCCGTGCTGAATACCCGCCGCGTTCCATAACGATCTGCCATCCAGCCGCTTACCGGAATACAGACGGCCAGGCTGAGAATATAGCTGGCGACAACGGCCTTCAGACTCAGTGGGGTCGCCTGCAGGCTGTCCGCCATGGCCGGAATCGCGGTGTTGACAATGGTTGAGTCCAGTTGCTCCATGAACAGCGCGCTCGCGACGACCCAGGGCAGATAACGCTTGACTGTGGGATTACTCATGGAGGGAAGGGCACCGAACGTCCTGGGTATTCCAGCGGAAAAACTGTTCGATGGAATGGAGAATCTCTTTATTTCCTTTTTTACAGGAATTCAATGTTGCATAATAGGCCGCTTGAGCTATACATAGCCCTGATAGTTTATTGAAAAGTGCAGGGCAGCAGGGCAGCAGGCAAGCAGCCCGGCTGGAGTGTGAACAAAAAATCGTGTGGCGAAGGATTGCCATACATTATGGGAGAGGCCACGTGGAAGGATCTGAAATCATACCTTGGGTGATATCGTTCGCAGTTTTTTTCGTCGTCCCATTCTGGAAGCTTTTCAACAGAACGGGATTCAATCCGGTATTTTCGATAGTCGCACTCATACCGGGAGGTGTTGTGCTGCTTCTATGGGTGGTTGCGTTTGCAAAGTGGCCTGCATCCGCCGAAAAGAAAAAGGATAGCGATTCATCTATCGCCGAAGAAAAAAAGGATAACGGTCCACCTGTCGCCGAAGGGAAAAGGAATAGCGGTTTACCTGTCGCCGGAAAGAAAAAGAAGAGCGGTCCGCCTATCGCAGAAGAGAAAAAAGATAGTGGGTCACCTGTCGCCGAAGAGATAAAAAATAGCAGTCCACCCGTCGCCGAAGAGATAAAGGATAGCGAATCACCTGTCGAAGAAAAAAAGGATAGCGGTCCACCTATCCCGCCATGATCCGTCCGCCGGCTCGGAACCCTGCCATGTATGGCCTGGCGCTAGCGCCTGCCATCGTACCAGATCGGCAGCTGCCGCTTGTCTTGCAATGCACCGCGCGGATTCAGAATAAGGCGCAGCATCTGGCCGGCAATTTCCCGGCCGGAGTAGAGCAGCATCTTGCGCGGCGATGTTTCCAGCGGATGCCGGGTCAGGATGAAGAATTGGAGATCGCGCTGCCGGCCCCATTTCTTGAGCGCCTTGCATAAATCGATTTCATCGGCAGCGTAGAGTTGCTGATTAAACCCCCCGACCTCGCGAAACGCATCGCTGCGGCACACCAGCAGCGCGCCCGCCGCCCAGCGGAACAGAATCGATACGCCTGTCCAGAGTCGCAATGTCCAGCTTGCCCACCATCGCACCCCTTCCATTTTTAGCGTACAGCCGCAACCCACGCTCTTGCCATCCTCGATCAACTGCACAATATCGCCAAGCAATCCGGGATTTAAAATACTGTCGGCATCCACGAACAGCAGCCAGTCGCCAGTCGCTTCCGCCGCGCCGGCATTACGTGCCCGGCCGATCTGATTGACCGGCTCAAAAACCACCCGTGCACCTGCCTGCCTCGCCAGTTCAGCCGTGTTGTCGGTAGAGTTGTTGTCGACCACGATGATTTCGGATGTAAAACCGGGCTTACTATTCGCAGCAAGGGAGGCGGAAACAGATTGGAGACAGGATTTGATCAGGCGCGCTTCATTAAAGGCGGGAATGATGATAGAAAGGTGCATGGAGAATGGAGGTAAGCGCCGAGGCTCGACGTTGTGAGAAAATCGTTCAACATTTTACTACGCTGCGCCGCATAATCGAGAATGGCCCAAAAAATAACTGCTTGAAATTTTGGCGTTAGACCACTAGAGAATGAACCTAATGAAAAAATATACCATGACTCAAATTTCACCACTCGATGTTATTAATGGCGTTAAAGCGCTCAAGGATACGGCAACTATCCAAAAATGGCTGGATTTTGAAGAGGAGAAAGACGTCGTTTCATCAAAGGCTTATCTCGAATGGGCGCAGAATGGCCTTGACGAAGGAAGTGACAGCGGGTTAAGTAGTTGCATTTCCCATGCGAAGTTAGCGGTATGCAGCATTCTTGATAAACTGCTCATCCAAAATCATCTGAGTAAAATGCTAGGAAAAAATTATCCCGCTAAGATTAATATGTTGAAAGAGATAGGAATATCAATACCTTCAGTAGTACACAAATTAATAATTGAACCTCGAAATGAGCTTGAACATAAATATGCCAAACCGAACCTTGAAATGGCTGAAAATGCTCTGGGAGTTGCGAGACTGGCAATTCGTTTCGCGAATTTAGACGCTTTCAGCAACAATGAGGCGATAACATTTTCTCAAGAGTTGCGGTTTATAGATGAGAAAGGAAAAGGGTGCGGTAACTATCGGCAGGTATCCTCATATCGTGCGACTATATATCGCAATTTGAAAACCTTAGCAGGTATATGAACCCTACGATAAATTTCCTCCACCCCAAACCATGACTTTCCTTATCCGCCGAGCCCTTGAAACCGATGCGCCCGCCCTGGTCGCATTGCGCAGACGGTTCTTCGAAGAAACGGCGTTCATGATCTGGGAGCCTGCTGAATTCAGGGATACGGAAGATGACGAACGCACCCGCATCATTCGCCTTAGCCAGCAATCAAACAGCCTCCTCCTCGTGGCCGAGGCGGAAGCGCAACTTGTCGGGTTGTTGTCAGCGACTGGCGGGGAACGCAATCAATTGCGCCATTCTGCGCTGCTATCATTGGGCGTGGCCAAATCGTACTGGTCGCAAGGCATCGCGACCCACATGATGCAGGAGGCAATAGCCTGGTCCTTGGCTGCGAGCCTCAAGCGGCTCGAACTCACCGTGCACACCAGCAACCTTCGCGCCGTATCCTTATATATGCGCCATGGGTTCCAAGTCGAGGGTATGAGCCGCTCGTCACTGCGCGTGTATGGCAACTACGTCGACGAATATTTCATGTCCCTCGTCCATGGGAATTGATTGCTCAATCCGCCGAGCATGCCGGCACCTCAGTTATCGGACCATGCCGATTGCCGACGGTAAAAATAATGGTCTATTTAACATAATATACATTATGAGCAAATCGGCGCAGTGTCGATTACAGTATTTCAGTCGGTAATATCGGGCAAAGGCTACGCGATTGTTGGCCGACGGAATCATATGCTACTCATGATCCATCTTGTTCGCAGTTGCGCGGGCGGCAACGATGCTAGCGCCAACCTGTCGTCGCTGCAAAAGCCATGCTGACTGTCCAACATTTTTTTCATCTCTGTTTACCTCGTTCGGAAAAAATATATGTTGGTTATGTGTGGCTACGAACAGAAGCCATGGACGATTTGAAAGAAAATACACACTGGTATCTACTTTTTCTTCCTCTTGTAGTAGGTACCTCTGGGCCCGGCACTGGCCAACTACTCCTTGCCGGGCCTTTTTACGTCCGTGAACTTGCGAGGATATGGAGAATATTAAATGGGAAGAATTGAATTTATAGTGACTTTGGAGTTAGACTTACTTATTTTCTGGTCGTAACTCAACCCTGCAATTCCGATTTCTTCTGAAACCATTGAATAAAAAGGAGAAGACGTGAAATCCATAATTCCGGCTATCTTCGCGGCACTGTTTATAATCTCCGCACAGGCCGCCGAAACCAATGCCCTTTTTCAAGCACCGGATGCTCAAAGCAAGTTCAGGGAGGCGCAGCTCCATGTGAAAGAGCTGATGGATGCGGGCCGCTACCAGGAGGCGTCGAAATACATGGCGATCTATCAGAAGCTGGCCTGTGAAGCCTCGGAACAGAAAGCAGGAAAGAGCACAGAGGAAGGCGCGGCGATTTGTGCACGTAAAAACAAGTCACCGAGTCTCAATGCCCAGATTGCCCCGCAGCAGTCAGCACAGTCCTCAAGCGATCCTCTGCTGGGCTCCGGCGTCACCGTAATGCAAAGCAACATGCCTGGCTCGTCAACAGTGCTGGATGGCTCGACGGCTTCTATTTTTCTCTTTGATCCGCGGTCCGTGCCTGGAAGTGGCTCATCAACGAGTCCCAAGCAGGGATCCACGACTGATCCCTGGACTGGCACCCCTTGAAATTACCCGGAATCCCTATTTCCTTCCATTATTCGTTATACCTGCGATAGCGGATTTATTACCCCTTCTGCACGAAGCGCAACCTCTACGGCTTTTTTTGCTTCTTCGACATTCGTTGCATGGGAAAGATCGACAGCAGGGTTAGGGTAGCTATGCCAAAAGGAAAATCCGGCAGATGTTATCCAGAGCAGTCCTCTGACGTGTTTATCCACAAATACTTCCTGGTGATGTTCATCAATAATTTTCCACTCGAATTCCATTATTAACCTCCATGCTCTATGTTTACCGTCATTATGGATAAATCCTGCACACATCTCGAGATTCAGAATGGGACGTCGCAGCCATGACGAAGTTTGGATAAACAAACTCGCCTTTCAAAGGTCGAACTGTTTTATAAAGATTGTATCATTTCCCTTCCCCCTGCCCCATATCGGTTATCGCGGAACGGTTTTTCCGATTGGAACTCCAGGGATTGAGGTGTATCATGCCGTTTTGGAAAATTACCCTGATACCGGAGGCACTCTTGAGAATCTCTTATCTGGCAGCAGTTTTCTCCATCGGGCTTGCATTGTTGAGTCCCCTGCATGCGATTGGTGCGGACAAAGCAGGACCGCATGCGGCGAATGCCCCCTCGGCGGGTCTGCCGAGCAACGAAGGCAAAGTCCTTTCCACGCTTGACGCACCAGGCTACACCTATATGGAGCTGGCGAATACGGAAAAACGCTTCTGGATCGCCGCACCTACTACCCGGGTAAAAGTAGGCGATCGGGTCCGTTTTGAGCAAAGCCTGGTAATGAAAAATTTCAATAGCAAAACGCTCAATCGCACCTTCGACCAGATTATTTTTGTCAACTCTGCAACGGTAGTCAATTAAGGTTAACCAGGTTTCTGGATATATCCTCCAGGAGCGCTTACATTATTCAGAGAATCCCATGAGCCAGAACTAACTTTAATATTTTATTATAAATAGCTGATTTTTATATTTAAACCCTTCTTTTCCCTCTGTGTGACTCCTTCTCAATTATTTCAGATTCAGGTTCAACAAAGCCCACGAAGAGTTTGTTTTTAAATCTTTTTAATTCATCCCGATATTGTGCTGCCTGCTCGAATTCCAGATTCTTTGCCGCGTCCATCATCTGCTTCTCCAGTAGCTTGATCTCCTTTGCAAGCTGCACCTCGCTCATGGATTCGTAACGTGCCTGCACTTGCGCGGCCTTGAGATGCTGCTGCGCAGTTTCAATATTGTAAACGCCGTCAATCAAGTCTTTTACGCGTTTGTGCACACTGCGCGGCGTGATGCCGTGCTCTTGATTAAACAGGATCTGCTTATTGCGGCGGCGCTCGGTTTCATCCATTGCACGCCGCATGGAATCGGTAACTCTATCGGCGTAAAGCAGCGCAGTGCCATTGATATGCCGCGCTGCACGGCCTATTGTCTGTATCAGTGAACGTTCCGAGCGAAGAAAGCCTTCCTTGTCGGCATCCAGGATCGCGACCAGCGATACTTCAGGAATATCCAGCCCCTCGCGCAGCAGGTTGATGCCCACCAGCACATCAAATTTTCCCAGCCGCAAGTCACGAATGATTTCCACCCGCTCCACCGTATCGATGTCGGAATGGAGATAGCGCACCTTGATACCGTGATCGGAAAAATAATCGGTCAGATCCTCGGCCATGCGCTTGGTCAGCGTCGTCACCAGCACGCGCTCACCCTTGGCCGTACGCAGGCTGACTTCCGACATGAGATTGTCGACCTGCGTGGCTGCGGGGCGAACCTCGATCTGTGGGTCCACGAGACCGGTGGGGCGCACTACCTGCTCCACCACCTGGCCGGCGTGAACGCGCTCGAACTCCGCAGGGGTTGCGGATACGAACACCGATTGCGGCATCATTTTCATGAATTCATCGAACCTCAATGGACGATTGTCCAGCGCGGAAGGCAGCCGGAAACCAAAATCCACCAGGTTCTCCTTGCGGGAACGGTCGCCCTTGTACATGCCCCCCACTTGCGGGATGGTCACGTGGCTTTCGTCAATCACCATTAGCGAATTAGGGCGCAAATAATCAATCAAGGTAGGGGGCGGCTGCCCCGGCAGTTTTCCGGAGAGGTGCCGCGAATAATTTTCGATGCCCTTGCAGAAACCCAGCTCATTGAGCATTTCGAGATCAAAACGGGTGCGCTGTTCGATGCGCTGCAGTTCCACCAGCTTGTGGTGCTCCTGAAAAAAACCGATACGCTCCCTCAATTCAGTCTTGATGGTATCGATCGCCCGCAACGTAGTGCTTCTGGGCGTGACATAGTGACTGGACGGATAAACCGTATAGCGCGACACTTTTTTCAACGTGCGTCCGGTGAGCGGGTCGAATAGCGTCATACTCTCAACCTCATCGTCGAACAGCGTGATGCGTACTGCGGTTTCCGCGCTTTCCGCGGGAAATATGTCGAGTACGTCTCCCCTCACCCTGAAGGTTCCGCGGCTGAAGTCAATCTCGTTTCGCTCGTACTGCATTTCGATCAGGCGCTGTATGGCTTCGCGCTGGGTGATTTTTTCATTTTCACGCAGATGCAGGATCATCCCGTGATAATCCACCGGGTCGCCGATGCCGTAGATGCACGATACGCTGGCAATGATGATGGCATCGTCCCGCTCGAGCAGTGCCTTGGTCGCAGACAGGCGCATTTGCTCGATATGCTCGTTGATACTGGAATCCTTCTCTATGAACAGGTCGCGCGAAGGTACATAAGCTTCCGGTTGATAGTAGTCATAATAGGACACGAAATATTCAATGGCATTTTCCGGAAAGAATTCGCGCATCTCGGCATAGAGCTGCGCCGCCAGCGTTTTGTTGGGTGCCATGATAATCGCCGGGCGACCCAGCCGGGCGATCACGTGAGCCATGGTGAAGGTCTTGCCGGAACCTGTCACACCCAGCAGCGTCTGGAATGCAAGACCGTCCTCTATCCCCTCCACCAGCTTATCGATAGCCTCGGGCTGATCGCCGGCAGGGGAAAATAGTTGATGCAGTTTGTAAGGACTATTGGGGTAGGTAACGATCACGGGTATAATTTCCGGTTCGGTTATTTCCTGATGTATTCCTGATTATTTCTTAACTTTTTCTTCTGGCTTATTTTATCATGCGGATACAACCCGCATCAGCGTAAGGACATTATCGTGAAACTCTCGCAACGCGTTCAGGCCATCAAGCCCTCCCCTACCCTTGCCGTTACGGCCCGGGCTGCCCGTCTCAAGGCGGAAGGCAAGGACATCATCGGGCTTGGCGCCGGCGAACCGGATTTTGATACGCCGCAACATATCAAGGATGCGGCCATTATCGCCATCAACAAGGGTTTCACCAAATACACCGCGGTAGGTGGAACCCCCGGCCTTAAAAATGCCATCATTGCCAAGTTCAAGCGGGAGAATGATTTTGCCTACACTCCCAGGCAAATCCTGGTTTCGTGCGGCGGCAAGCAAAGTTTCTTCAATCTTGTGCTTTCCGTCATCAACCCCGGCGACGAGGTCATCATTCCCGCGCCATACTGGGTTTCCTATCCCGACATCGTTCTGATTGCCGAAGGAAAGCCGGTGATCATTGAAGCCGGAATCGAACAGGGCTTCAAGATAACAGCGGCCCAACTGGAAGAGGCTATCACACCCCGGACCCGCATGTTCGTTATCAATAGCCCCAGCAATCCTTCCGGTGCGGTTTATACATGGGACGAACTCAAAGCCTTGGGCGAAGTCCTGCTCAAACATCCGGATATCCTGATCGCCACCGATGACATGTACGAACATATCCTGCTTTCAGGCGACAAGTTCGTCAATATCCTCAATGCCTGCCCCGGCCTGTATGATCATACCATCGTGCTTAACGGCGTATCCAAGGCCTATGCCATGACCGGTTGGCGCATCGGCTATTGCGGTGGCCCAGCGCACATCATCACCGCCATGGAAAATATCCAGTCCCAGAGTACCTCCAATGCCACCTCCATTTCTCAAGTCGCCGCGGAAGCCGCGCTTAACGGGGATCAGTCATGTATCGGGCCCATGGTGACGGCATTCAGGGAGCGCAACCGCTTTGTTACCGATGCGCTCAACGCCATGTCCGGCGTCAGGTGCCTGCTATCGGGCGGCGCATTCTATGCGTTCGCCGACACGCGCGAGGCCGTCGCACGACTGTGCGCCAAAGGAATTCTGAAAGACAGCAGCGATATCGCCCTCAGCGAATATTTACTGGAACATGGCGGTGTCGCAGTGGTTCCCGGATCGGCATTTGGCAGCGAAGGCTATATTCGTCTTTCCTTCGCTACCACCATGAACAATCTGGAAAACGCACTGCGGCGGATTGCCAAGGTGCTTGAATGACGGGAGGGATTCCGGAAATTCGGAGTTCCAGGGAACCAACCGTCAGATAGCTTGAAAAGACGGCTCCGGATTCCCTTTTTTACGGAAAGGCTTTACTCGCTAATCTGTATCCGTAGAGCTATCCCGAAACGCTATTTCTCGGGCAGATGCGCCAGTTCCGGATAATTCTCCAGCGCCCGTTGACGGTCATACGCCAGGAGTTTTCTTGCCGCCGCGGCAAAGGCCAGTTGACTATCAGTCTGAGGCGCGGCTATTGCTGCGAGCTCCACCGAACTGGAAATAATGTCCGGCGGCGATAACGGGATATCGGCTCTCGGCTGGTCAAGCGACTCAGCCAGCACCTGCGACACGCTTTGTATCCCCAATTCCCTGCGCCGCTTGACTTCATCATTATAGTCGGGTGTCCCGGCAAACTTCTCGGACAGCAGCTGCAATATCGACGTATGATCCATCGTGCCCTTGAACACGGTGCCGGGCGAAATCCATGGCGACGCAACCAATGCCGGGACTCTGGGCCCGGTGCTCTCGAACCCGGCAGAAAATAGCGCACCGGGTGAAACCGGGACAGGAATCGCCAACGGCGAAACATGATCGAAGAACCCGCCGTGCTCATCATGCGTGGTGATCAAAAGCGTCCGGCTCCATTTTGCCGGGTCCTTGGTCAGCAGGTTATATATGTCGCGCAGAAAATGCTCTCCGGGACCGATGGCCGTAGGGGGATGGTTGTCGTTAGGGGTCCAGCCAAAATGCACGGGCGAATCAGTGTACTCGGGTTCAATGAATATCACATTCGGCATCTCCGATACCGATTCAGATTCGAAATCCCCTGGCAAATGCCTGAAACTGCGGAAGTTCGGCCCCAATACATCATCGAATTTATCAAACAGCGTGAAAAACGAAATCCCGCAGTGATAGACGCGCCAGCTGACGTTATGCGCATTCAGCCATTCAAAAATAAAACTCCCTTTTATGGTAGGAATAGGACGGGGCTTTGTGTCATCGATCAGGGAATAGCCGCTGTAAGCCACTGAACGGTTGGGCTGAGTATCCGTAGGCAGCGGAGCAAACCAGTGGTCGCAAAGCGCGTATTGCGTCGCCAGGAAATTCGACATCGACACATCGCCGGGCGCGAGAAAACCCAAGGGCGGCGGATCGTTCACCTTGCTTCCCGCTGCTTGATAATATGCGTCGGCAAATCCGCTCATGGTGAATCGGGCGCCGGTCTTTGCCAGTTGCGTCGCCACAAAGGGTCTGCCATGGGGCAAGTCGTGAAGAAAAGGCCCGTCCTTCAACTGGAAAGGCTGGTAGCCCACTCCGTCGAGAAAATTCGTATAGTCGGGATTTGTCTCGGGATCGACCAATCCTTCGACATCCTTTCGATTGCCGAATCGGGCCATGCTGAGATGCCCGAGAACGTGGTCGAAAGAACGATTTTCCATCATTACGATTACGATGGTCTGAATCTGGTCAAGTATCGCCATGGAATTACTCTCCGCAACGCATCTCTGTCTTGATCGTCAACCGGCCCGCAACCGCATTGAGTGCGCTTTTGCAGGCCTCATCCGGGCCGACCGGCGTCCGGACTGTCCAGGTTCCGGTAACAGGTACATTTTTGAACCCGTCGGTGGTGCCATTTGGCGGGATTTCGACCTCCACGCCCTCTTTACCAACCGATAGCGGCCGGTGGTAGCTATTTGTAATTGAAACGGCGCGAACCCGTGAAGACGTATCCTTTTGCTGAATCGTAAAGGAGGTCAGTACAGACCGGGCGTCATCCCCGCATTGAGCGACGCCTCCGAACAGCCTGAAACTCTGACCGGGAATAACCAGTACATCCCACTCGCGTTGAGCGCTTTTGAGAAGACCCGGAGCCTTGAGTACAAAGCGGGTGCTTTGCGTAGGCGTGAAGGAGCGCGAACCTTCCGCCGCCACATCTCCCATGCCTTCCAGAGCAGGAACGGCATCGAGCGTCACGCTGCCGCTATTGCCGGAGGCCTGCCAAGCGATCTTGACAGTCTCGCCGGGACACACGGTGCTTGGCGCCACGGAGAAGGACTTGATTTGAGCACAGCCGGCAATCAGGGGCGTTATCAGCAAGGTAGCCATTACCAGGAGCCGATTATGCATATGTAATCCCTCCGATTCCTCCAGCCAGACCACCAATATTACCCATGATTTTCTACCGATTTCCTGTCTTGGCTTATCACCAGTACCCTGGCGGCACCATATAGAGTCCCGTATCCCACTTCCACTGGCGGACGGGGTTTTCCGTCATGGCATTCTTATCATCGGGTTGTGCGGTCCAGTGAAAATCGCAGACACTTCCGTTGTGTCCCACGAACGTGTGTACGCCGCCATTGGCAACCCCGACAAAGAATGGCGCATTCTCCAACTTCTCCAGCAATGCTTCGGTATTGCTGTCCGGCGTAACGCCGCGATAGCCCGTGATAACGGCATCGCAGCGTACGCCGCTTGATCCCGGAATCGGCGACTTCCACACACGCGAGCCAGCCTTTGCCATGTTAAGCGCACCCAATTTCTCGCGCTCGTTCGATTCCGCAAGGTCTTCGGCGGTACGCGGCGAATAGAATACAGCCGTCCAGCCATCCTTCTGCAATTCTTCGCAGAGAACGGTGCCGCGCAGGTCGGCATTCTTCACGCTGCGGTTAATCTCGGCAAAGCGCGCTTCAAGGCCGCCGCCGTCATAGGCGGCCCTGACATTCTGCATTACCCAGCCGATACAGGAACTTTCCTGGATGCGGGCAGGTTTGCCCGACGGATTTTCCAGGATAACGGATCCAGGCTCGATTGACTCCATTCGCCAATTTCCCAGGCTCATGGCATCTATTTGGCTCTGCAGAGCCGCGCGGTCCCCTCTTAGAATATCCTCATGGAAACGCGAATGGTCGCCGTAGTAAAGGCCCACGCCGGTGCTGCCGATAGCAGCCCGATGTGCGTTCGTATTGTCGCTGATGCTTTTGTCGCCGAGTTCCGCAACCTGCTTCCAGCTAACCGTCTCTCCACCCGTTGGCGGGGGATTTCCCGATTTGGCAAAAAGCCACTCGGCAATGGACAGCGCCGCTGAATCGGAGATGGTATTCACGTTGCCATCATGGTCGTAGTGATCGATGATTTCCCACAATTTCTCAAGATCCTGGGCCGTACCCTTGATAACGCCGTTACCAGCGATGTTTCCCACGTTTAAATCCGGATAAGTGCGCCGTAGCACGGCGGCATCAATGGATCTTCCTTTCAGGCGATTAATGAAAGTGGCGCGGTCGAGGGGGGACATCTCTATAACTCCTGCAATGACGTTGAAGAAAAATCGGCTTGAACAGCAAATACGTTTCGATCGGCATATTCTGCCAGCCACCTCATTTACTTTAGCATCAATTTCCAGAAGTTCAACGCCGATTATTCCAAAACGATACCAGGGCCTGTTAACACTTATTTCGCGCGGGGATATGGCGTAAAAGCTTTGTCATGGCCGGCCTGGCGGTTGTGCACCGTCACAGGTTATCGAATCCCCGCCGGTTGACTATCGGAAAGCGACTTCCGGGATGAATTATGCCATTCCGTAGCTGGGCCGCGCCTGCTGTCCGGTCTTTAGGCAGCTGGCGGCTTCCGATTTGAAAAATTTAATCCGAGATTACGGCATGGCGCCGGACGAATTCCCCGCTGAATTGCCGGCGGCGGCACGCGCCACATCCAGCATGGCTTTCAGTCCTTCGGTAAGCAATTGCTCCATTACCGGAATGAAATACGGGAGCGACAGCATCAGCATCACTATTCCCACCATCAGCGTGATCGGGAAACCAATCGCAAAGATATTAAGCTGCGGCGCGGCGCGGGTAAGAATACCGAGCGCCAGATTAACGATCAGCAGCGCCGTCACCACTGGCAGGGCCAAGCCCAGGCCCGCCTCGAAAATCTTGCCGCCCCATCCAGCAAGCATATTCCAGCCGCCAGCCGAGAGCGGCTCAGCGGAAATGGGAAATACGCTGAAGCTTTCTGCGAGCACCGACAGCATCAGCAGATGACCATTTACGGAAAGGAAAACAAGCGTCGCCAGCAGTCCAAGAAATCTGCCTACCACCAGCGTACTGCCATCGCTGTGGGGAGCGAAAAAGGTAGCGAACCCCAGCCCCATTTGCAGGCCTGCGATCTCGCCGGCCATCTCCACCGCACTGAATACAATACGCATCGCGAAGCCCATCGCGAGCCCGATAAGGATCTGTTGGCCGAGAATCAGCAGCCCTTCGAGGGAGCCGGGTTCTATTTGCGGCAGGGGGCCGATTGTGGGTGCCACAATCAGCGTAACGAGCACCCCAAGCCCTATCTTCACCCGCGTTGGAATGGCTGCGTTTCCCAGCACTGGGGCTGCCGACAGAAGCGCGAGGATGCGTGCCAGCGGCCAAATGAATGAAATCAGCCAGGCATTGAGGTCCGCGGAGCTGAAAGTAATCATCGAAGTATCTGCTACCCTACCATTCCGGGAATACCCTCAAGCACCTGCCGCATATAGTCGATCATTACGGAGAGCATCCAGGGCCCTGCCACCACCAACGTCATGAACAAGGCCACCAGCTTGGGAATAAAAGACAAGGTTGTTTCATTGATTTGGGTGGCGGCCTGGAAAATGCTTACCAGCAGGCCCGTCGCCAGCGCTACCAGCAGCATGGGTGCGGAGACCATGAGCGTCACTTCCATGGCCTTCTGGCCCAGAGTCATTACACTTTCAGGTGTCATTGTGTTCTCGATCCATCGGTTATGAAGGTTGAAAATCTGGAAGGTTGAGTCGTTTACTATTCTTCGCTAGTAGAAACTTTCCGCCAGTGAACCAATCAGCATATGCCAGCCATCCACCAGCACGAACAGCATGATCTTGAACGGCAAGGCCACCAGGGCTGGCGATACCATCATCATGCCCATGGACATAAGCACTGAAGCGACCACCATATCGATGATGAGAAAAGGAATAAATACGGCGAAGCCAATCTGAAAAGCCGTTTTCAATTCGCTGGTGACGAAGGCAGGCACCAGGACCCGCAACGGCACGTCCTCCGGCCCGTTCAGCTGCGGATGCCCGGCAAGCTTGACGAATAGCGCCAGATCCGCCTCCCGGGTCTGCTTCATCATGAAAGCCTTGAGCGGTGCAGCCCCTTTATCCAGAGCCTGGTTCATCGTTATCTTGTTAGCCGTGAAGGGCTCGTATGCTTCGGTATAAATCTTGTCGAACACCGGTCCCATGACAAAAAAGGTAAGGAACAGTGCAAGGCCGACCAGCACCTGGTTGGGAGGGGAAGACTGCGTTCCGAGTGCCTGGCGCAGCAGCGACAGCACAATGATGATGCGGGTAAAACCGGTCATCATCAGCAGCACTGCCGGCAGGAAAGAGAGCGCCGTCAGCGTCAGAAGCGTTTGCAGGCTCAGTGAATAGTTCTGGCCGCCCCCTGCGGTAGGGGTGCTGGTAAATGCCGGCAAGCCGGGAGTCTGGGCCAGCGCGAATAACGGTGCGGCTAACAAAACAGTTCCAATCACTGTCGCCAGGACAATGCGAGCCCCGGATCCGGTGCGGCTGTTTACCAAGGCGTTACTTTCCATTCCGTTTCTCCATTACCTGCTTGAACCAGGCAGAAAAGCGCGCGTCGCCAACCGGATTGCCCGTACTATCAGGGGTGGAGGCCGTGTGCTCACCTTTGGGCATGCTGTGCAATGCAGTCACGTGCCCCGGTGCAACACCGACCACGAGCCAGGTATCCCCAACTTCCACCAGTACCACACGCTCACGCTGGCCGACGGCTGACCCGCCGATGACTTTTACGACACTCGCGTGACCTTTTGCCATTCCGCCAAAACGCCTGAGCAGCCATGCGGCACCCATTATCACGGCAAGCACCACGCCGAGGCCAAGCATGACCTGCAACATGCCGCCATCCGAAACCGCCGAAGTATTTGCGGGTGTGGGTGTGGCGGCAGTCGCCGGTAATACGCAATGGCCCAGCAGCAAAAGCATTAAAAATCGCCCGGTCCCTGCCGGGCCGCCGTCGAGGCGTTGCCTCGACATGTTGAGGTTCTTTGGCATGCCGCAGTCGTTCATTCGTGTCGCATCCATAAATTTCGTGATTCCGGAAAAGCCGGGGCCTGCGGTTAGCGGTTTAATTTGCGAATTCGCTCGCTCGGGGTGATGATGTCGGTCAGGCGTATGCCGAACTTTTCATTCACCACCACCACTTCGCCCTGCGCAATCAGATAACCGTTGACCAGCACGTCCATGGGTTCGCCTGCCAGGCCATCCAGTTCCACCACCGAACCTTGCGCCAGCTGCAACAGGTTCTTGATGGCTATTTTCGTGCGGCCCAACTGCACGGTAAGCTGGACCGGGATATCCATGATCATATCGATGTCATTGTGGACTTCCGCTTTCGGCGTCACGGCGAACTGCTCGAAAATCTGGGCGGGTGCGGCATTTGCTGCGTCATGCAAGGTGGTTTCCTGCTCGGTGATACGAGCGGCATTGGATTTATTAACAGACATGTTCAGCTCCTCGGGATGGTTCGTAAAAGGTCGATGCGATAGATCGCGGCGTTCGATGCTCATTTTTGCGCCTCATTCACTGCTAACGGAGCCCAGCATCTTTTCCATGCGCAAGGCATACTGGCCGTTGGAGACGCCATAACGGCACTCCATGACCGGCACTCCGTCCACGCTGGCGGTGACAAGCTCTGGGATATCCAGGGAAATAACATCGCCCACCTGCATGTTGAGTATCTGATCGAGGGTAACCTGCGCATGGGCCAGATCAACCAGCATGGTTACTTCAGCTGACTGGACCTGTTTCGACAGCCGGCCAATCCATCGTTTGTCCACTTCCAGCGACTCGCCCTGCATGCTGCTGCAAAGTAGGTCGCGGATGGGCTCAAGCATGGAGTACGGCATGCAAATGTGCATTTCTCCCACTGCGGAGCCAAAGCTGATTTCGAAAGTGGTCGCCACAACCACCTCATTGGGCGTTGCCACGTTGGCAAACTGAGTGTTCGTCTCGGCGCGCACGTATTCGAACTCGATTGGATAAACGGGCGCCCAGGACTTGCCGTAGCTGTCAAATACCAGATTAAGCAGGCGCTGAATGATGCGCTGCTCGGTCTGGGTAAAATCGCGGCCTTCCGCTTTGGGCTAGCAGCGGCCATCGCCGCCGAACAGATTGTCCACCACCAGAAATACCAGGGTCGGGTCAAACACGAACAGGGAAGTGCCGCGTAACGGCTTGACGTGCACCAGGTTCAGATTGCTCGGCATCACCAGATGGCGCACAAATTCGCTGAATTTGATGGCCCGTACCGGCCCGACCGTGACATTCGCGCTACGGCGCATAAAGTTGAACAGACCCAGGCGCAGAAGCCGTGCAAAGCGCTCGTTGATGATTTCAAGCGTGGGCATGCGCCCGCGAACGATTCGCTCCTGGGTCGCGAGATTATAAGGACGAAAGCCGGCGGGTGAACGGGATTCCTGCGGTGCGTCCCCTCCGCCAATGACTCCCTTGAGCAGGGCGTCAACTTCTTCCTGTGAAAGAAATTCGTTGCTCATGACAGCGTCACTGAATTACGAACGAAGTGAATAGCACGCTTTGGACAGCAAGCTCGGGGCGGCCCTCGCCAAAAGGCTGCCTGATCTCCGCGAGCAGTTCGGAAGCGAGTTTCCTCTTGCCTTCGACGGCAGCGATTTGTGACGCCGCCTTGCTGGATAGCAGCAGCAAAACGCGATTGCGTATTTCAGGCATATGCAGCTTGATCAAGTCCGCAGCAGCGGCATCTTCTATCTTTAGGGTAAGGTTGGTTTGAAGATGTTGGTCGCCATGCTCAGATTGCAGATTAACGGTAAATGTATCCAGGGTCACAAAAACCGGTGGCTTCTGCTTCACCTGGACTTCCGCGCCATCCTGCTTCTTGTCCAGATACCAGGCCGCACCGCCGCCTCCCGCACCGAGCAGCAATACCGCCGCAACGATAATCAGAATCCGCTTTTTTCCTCCGGATTTCTTTTCCGTCTTGGCTCCCTTCTCTTCCCTGCCTGATATATGTGCCTTGCTTGACATGGTGTATTCTCCGTAGCGATGTAATGCACGAATTATCAAGCCAATTGCATGCGTGCCATGCCGTAAACAAAGGGGGAAAAAGGTGTTATCTTGAAATATTGACCAACCTCTTCTGCGCAGAAGCGCAAACGCTTGATGAGACCCTGCGTAGGATTCGCAGAATTAATCGCGTGGAAACCGGCACATAGGTTGCAGGCATTCCCTGCATATCTCTTTGCGCAGTACGCTCTGCAGGATTTCTCCGGCAACCTGTAATATGGGTCCGGCTAGAGATTTTTCAGCGGAAGCTAGGGCCTGTTAATACTTATTTCGCACCCGCGCTGCTACACGAAAAACGCGGAGGCAAGGCGCGAAACGCAGGCCATAGTGGGTCTATGGCCAAGCTTTGCAACGCGGCCTCCGCGTTTTTCGTGCGCAACCCGAAGGGACGGAAAATAAGTGTTAACAGGCCCTAGGCAAACGTATCCACCAGCCTGCTGCCGCCGCTCTGGATACGGCTCATGCCGATATCGGCGGCCTGGGCATTCGAAGCCGTCAGCACCCCACCGCCGCCGCTATGCCGGAAGGCGGAACGGCTTCGCTCGAATCCGCCCTGCTGTTGCGACGTATCCGCGCTGACAGCCGTATTGCCCAAGCTGAGTCCGCTGTCCGCCATCATTTCCCTGAGGCGAGGCAGGGCGGCCTCAAGTGCCTGACGCACATCGGCATTTTGTGAAATAAACGTGGCGCTGGCCTGGTCGTTGTTGAGCGTCAGGACAACCTGCAAAGGACCCAGGTCGGGCGGGTTGAGGGTCAGCTCTGCTACCTGTTGCTGTTGAGAAACCATCCACAGAACTTTCTGGCCCAAGGCATTGTCCCACCCGGCAGCGCCCAGACGGGGCTCCAGACCGGGACCCGTAGTTGCGCCGCCATACGCGGGCATTCCGGCCACGGTCGGCGCAATCCCACGATCAGCCGCGCTTCCCGCTGGCACTGCCGCCGTGTTGAATAAACCTGAGGTGAAATCTTTAGACGCGAACTCCGGTAGCGGGTTTTCGGGCTTCCCGGGTTGTGCGCCTGTGCTGATTCCAGGCAGGCTGAGCTCCATTTGCGTGGCTGCGGGTTGTCTCGTATCCGCATCCAATTTGTTTGACACCTGCTCGCGGGTATCCATGATACCGGCGACATGTTTTTCTCTTGCCTGAGCTGCCGCGGCAATCCGATGGGTAGTGGCAGTAGTGGTTAAAGACGTTGGATTGCTTGCCGCCCTGTTTGGGGTCGGAGCAAAAGCATCAAAAGATTCGGCTCTGCCGGCGCGGGCGCCGGCCACGCCGGGGAGTATGGACGGGAGCGCGGCCAGATCGGCGGGACTAGCCAGCTGCGCCCGCGCATCGGCCGAAGCATCGACAGTCCGGTGCTCTGCCGGGGTTTCTGTTTTCTCCCCCTTCTCCGGTTTTTCCGTTTTCCCCGTTTTTTCTACCGAAGAGAGGGTTGAAGTATCGGACCGGCTATGGGGGGAATAAGCGGCGATCAGCCCATGAAGAATTTCTGCCAGATCCGCCGGTTGAGATTGCGCATCCACTGCGGCGGAATGCATCTTCGCTTCCTTTGGTTTGGAGACCTTCGTAGCGACGGCTGCGGAGCCTTCCATATCTTTCAAATTCTGCAATTCACCGGAATTCTCTGGACTCTTCGAAGTTTCCGGATATGCGTCGTCAGGCGCGTCCTTGGAATCCCCGCCTGGAATCTTTAAATCCTGTGCAGTTTTGGTTGCCGCAACCACTTCCGTCGCCGCTACGTAAGGCGTGGCACCCTCCTCCCCCTGCCCGGTTCCGGATGCATCGCTTTGATTGCTCAATTCATTCGCCAGTACCTTGCCAAAACTACTCGTACCGTGCGACTGGACGTCTCCGCTGGGATTGGCGGCGCTATTCCGTTGGGGTGAAAGTAAATTCGCTGAGGAATCCGGGAGTGCAGGCGACATTAGCATTGGAAATCCATTAAATTTAATAGTTATGGTAGTTCGACGTATTTGATCTGCTTTTGGTACCTTTAAACGCTTTCAGGTGACGTTTAGCCCAATCCACTCTGGCGTGCAGCTGCGTTGCTCGTGCGCTCGTCGGTCTCCTTCTGCTCATGTCTTGCCATGCGCAGCAACTCGGCGCCTGTCTGGCGCTGAGCCAAAGTGTCATAGGACTTGAGTGTACGCCTCGCGGATTGCCAGACAACCTGGCCGGCCTGGACGCGCTCGCGCGCTGCGGCCAGAACCTCGCGCTGCTGCACAATGGCGGCATCGATTTTGTTGAGAAATTCCTGATAATTGCGCCAATCGGACGCGGTTATCCCTTGCTTCATCGCACTCTGAAAGCGGGCGGAATATTCATTCCAGTACTGTGTCAGCAAGGCAAGCTTGGTTTCCATATCCATGCCTTGCGCAGTCAGCGCACCCAGTTGCCTTGCCGCATCATCCGTTCGCGTCTGCGCCAATTCAAGCAAGGTATCCAAAGCAGAGTGTTTTGCCATTTTCGTCAAAATCCAGGTTAAGGTTCGGTGGGGTTATCAGTGGTTGATCGTTGGTATTGGTATTCGTTTTCTTTCTTGCATTGCTATGGGGCCAGTAGCGCACTCAGCTTGGCCGAACTGTCCGCGTGGCCTGCGCGCTCGAACATACTTTGTTGAAGGAATGCCTCAAGCTGCGGATGCAGCAGGATTGCGCGATCCAGCAGCGAATCGCTTCCCGGCGAATAGGCGCCGACGCTGATCAGATCGCGCGACCGTTGATAACGCGAATAGAGCTGTTTGAAGCCGCGTACCTGTTCAAAATATTCCGGCGAAATCAGGGCGGACATGGCACGGCTGATCGAGGCTTCGATATCGATGGCGGGGTAATGGCCGCTTTCCGCCAACTGCCGCGAGAGCACCACGTGCCCGTCAAGAATGGCGCGCGCCGAGTCGGCGATCGGATCTTGCTGATCGTCCCCCTCGGTCAATACGGTATAGAACGCAGTGATCGAGCCGCCACCCTTGACGCCATTGCCGGCACGTTCCACCAGCTGCGGCAGTTTGGCGAATACGGAAGGCGGATATCCCTTGGTAGCGGGCGGCTCGCCAATGGCCAGGGCAATCTCCCGCTGCGCCATGGCGTAGCGCGTAAGCGAATCCATGATCAGCAGAACGTTCTTGCCCTGGTCACGAAAGTACTCGGCGATTGAGGTCGCGTAGGACGCACCCTGCAATCGCATCAAGGGCCATGTATCGGCTGGCGCGGCGACCACTACCGAACGAGCCAGCCCTTCCGGTCCGAGACTTTGTTCGATGAATTCCTTGACTTCCCGGCCCCGCTCACCGATCAGTCCGACCACGATCACGTCGGCACTGGTGTAGCGTGCCATCATACCGAGCAGGACGCTTTTTCCCACTCCGGAACCGGCAAACAGGCCCATGCGCTGACCGCGCCCGACAGTAAGCAGCGCGTTGATGGCGCGAACGCCGACATCGAGTATCTGATCGATCGGTTCCCGGTCGAGCGGATTGAATGACTTGTTTGCAAGCGGCGCGTCCTGCTCTGCCTTCAACGGCCCGAGCCCGTCCAACGGGCATCCCGCGCCATCCAGCACCCGCCCCAACAAACCGTCGCCCACTGGAAAACGCCTGACCCGATCGGATGCGCGGCGGCGTGGGGGTGTGTTCCCGCCCGCAGTAGGCGCTGTTGCAGCATGTTCCCAGGGGATAACCCTCGCGCCGGGGGTCAGGCCGGATACATCGGTGGTCGGCATCAGATAAAGCCGGTCTCCGTTAAAGCCCATCACCTCCGCTTCCACCCGGTCGCCGTTGGGCATAATCACGGTGCAGCCGCTGCCTACGGCAAGCTTGAGCC
>JBDTDT010000022.1:0-64376 GCA_039922995.1 Nitrosospira sp.
CCACATCGCTCTTATGGGTAATATCGTGCGAATTGACCTTCATGGCCACAGGAAACCCCAACTGCTGCGCAATTAGCAATGCCTCGTTGGGCGAGCGGGCGATCATGGTTTTGGCGACAGGAATATGAAAAGCCGCTAACAAGGCTTTGGACTCCATTTCGGTCAATACCTTGCGATGTTCCTGCATGGCTCCCTCGATGATCAGTCGTGCACTTTCCACGTCGGGCTCGACGTGGTGCGAAAATGACCCGGGCATTTGCCGCAACAACCGCTGATTACGGTAATAGGTTGAAAGATGGGTAAATACCTCTACCGCCGGTTCAGGGGTGCGGAAGTGGGGTATCCGGGTTTTGGCGAACGCGTCGCGCGCTGCCGCGACTTGTGTTTCCCCCATCCAGCAGGCCAGCAACGGTTTACAGTAATTGCCGGAAAGCTCGATCAGAGCTTGTGCGGATTCCAGCGGCCTGGACATTGCCTGGGGCGTAAGTATGACCAGTACCCCATCCACACCTTCATCTTCCAGGCAGGCTTTAACAGCGTGATGATAGCGAGCTGCCTGAGCATCCCCAATGATGTCTACCGGATTGCCATGCGACCAGTTCGGCGGCAGATGCTGATCAAGATATGTCTTCGTGGCGTCCGAGAGCGCTGCCATGGGGAGCCCCAGGTCAGCAGCACGATCAGTCGCCATCACACCCGGACCCCCGCCATTCGTGACAATGGCGAGGCGGCTGCCAACCGGGCAAAACCCGCACGAGAGTGCTTTGGCCGCGGTGAAGAGTTGCGTAATCGTCTGTACACGCACCGCGCCTGCCCGGCTGACCGCCGCATTGAACACATCATCTGCACCCACCAGCGATGCGGTATGCGATAGCGCTGCCTTGGCAGCTGCCGCATGGCGGCCGACCTTGACCAGAATCACCGGTTTGACGCGTGTAGCGGCGCGCAGCGCGCTCATGAAACTGCGTGCGTTGCGGATACCTTCGATGTACATCAAAATGCTGTGAGTGCTGGCGTCGGATACCAGATAATCAAGAATTTCGCCAAAATCCACATCCGTCGACGAGCCCATTGAAACAATGCTGGAAAAACCCACCTCGTTGTTCTGCGCCCAATCCAGAATTGCGGTGCATAGCGCGCCGGACTGTGAGACAAACGCAATATTGCCACTATTTGCACCACCTCGATTGAACGTGGCATTAAGACCGATAGCGGGGCGCATCATCCCCAGGCAGTTAGGTCCTACCAGACGGATACCATGGCGGCGCGCAGTTTCCAGTAATTCCCGTTCCAGTTCCGCACCGCCATAGCCGGTTTCACCGAAGCCTGCGGTGATTATAATTGCTGCCTTCACGCCATGGATGCCGCAACTCTCGATTATGCCCAGCACGGTCTGCGGTGGCGTTGCGATGACCGCCAGTTCGACAGGTTCACTGATTTCCGCAATTGAGGCATAGGCGCGCTTGCCCTGCACTTCAGGGTATTTCGGGTTGATCGGGTAAAGTGCTCCCTGAAAACCGCTTTCCGACATATTTTGAAATACGATCTGCCCCACCGAGTCGGGTCTGTCGCTGGCGCCGAATACGGCAACAGAGCGGGGTGCAAAGAGGGGGTTAAGGTAATGCGTGTTCATGATTTATAAACAGCTCCCATTCGGGCGGATTGGTGCTTGAACAAAGTATTTTCAATAGACCCAGGGATACCTCTGGATTGAAGGTCGCTGCTGAACTGAGTGGTTCTTCCAGTTCGAATCGCTCGCCCCGAACCTAAAGAAGATAAGTTGGCGGAATCGGCAGGGGTTCTAAAATCTTTGCCGACTTGAAAAGAAAGGAAGAGACTACATCAACGGTTGCGCGCAAAGTGTACGCTCCAATCTTAAAACCCAGCGTCGTGGAATAAAGCGCACCATTTTATAAACAATATTGGCTGTGTTCGCCATGTGCAGGATTCCTGTGCGGTTGTTGCGAATAGGCCGGAAGAGGGCGCCACCCAAATCAGCCCCATGACCCAGCTCTTCCAGATAAACAAGAATGAGACAACGCTACTTCTATTTCTGTTTTAATCGTTCGTAATAATTACTTTTAGCGCGCGCTCCTTCATTGCGTGGCTAAACGTCTCATAAGCTTCCATGATGTCGTCTAATTTGTAATGATGTGTAATCAGTTGCCTCGGCTCGATCTTGCCTGATGCTACGGTTTTCATCAGCATGGGCGTTGTCACGGTATCGACCAGACGGGTCGTGAGTGTAATGTTTTGAGACCACAGCTTGTCCAGATTCAACTGGACCGGCTTGCCATGTACGCCAATATTGGCAATATGACCTCCTGCTGTGACGATGGCCTGGCAAATGTCGAAACCCATCGGTGTACCTATTGCTTCTACCGCAACGTCCACACCTTTGTTGCCGGTCAATGCCAGTACCTTCTCGACTGCTTTGCCGTCGCTGTTATTGATGACCTGGGTCGCCCCCAGTTTTTTCGATACCTCCAGGCGGTTGTCATCGATATCCAACATAATGATTTCCGCCGGTGAATAAAACTGTGCCGTCAACAATGTTGCCAGCCCGATAGGGCCGCTTCCGACAATTGCGACCGTATCGCCGGGCTTGATCTGCCCATTGACGACACCGCACTCAAAACCCGTCGGTAAAATATCACTCAACATAACGAGCGCTTCTTCGTCAATTCCTGGGGGGGCCGCGTACAGACTATTGTCCGCGAAGGGGATACGGACATACTCGGCTTGAGTACCGTCAATCAGGTTACCCAATATCCAACCGCCCCCGTTTCCGCAATGGGAATACATTCCTTTTCTGCAGTTGATGCATTTTCCGCAAGATGTGATGCATGAAATGAGGACATGATCGCCGATACCGAAGTTGGAAACGTTCGCCCCTATCTGTTCAATGATTCCAATACCTTCGTGGCCCAGAATCCTGCCTTGTGTGACGGAAGGAACGTCACCCTTCAGAATATGCAAATCTGTACCACAGATGGTTGTTTTGGATATCTTGACAATCGCATCGGTAGCAGTCGTGATGACGGGTTTGGGTTTGTCTTCCAGCTTACATTTACTTGCGCCATGGTATACAAGGGCTTTCATAAGCGATGCTCCTGATAGATTTTGATCTTTGATATTCTGCGCTGTCATGACTCTTTCATAACCTTTTTGCGTAATAGAATTAATTTATTACTTTAAAGGAGAAAAAATCATGGCAAACATAACACCTCGTTCCCCTCTTTTTGGCGATATCGCACGCTTCGACCCGTTTTACAACATTAAGGATTGGTTCGATTACCCAGGAATTTGGCATGCGCCTCCATGGAAAATGCTCCCACACGAATAGTTCCTCGCGGGCTGATAAACAGCGTTCTAGAAAATCACTGTTGGGCGTCGGCCATTTCGTTAAGATGGATAGTGATCCGCCGAAGGTTCCAAGGCGTATAATTTTTTGTTTGGTTTCACCTGCTTTGATTTGTAACGAAGTAGTTCCATTGTCCCGTTCGAAGACTACACCGGCTGTTTCTTTATTATCGACACATCTGTGGCATGAGAATCTGCCACGATGCCGCTTGCAGTAAGTGGACTACACTTCGATTCCGAGACCCCTTCTTTAAGGGAACTCCTTACTGCAAGTGGATGGCCGCTTTGGAATACGATACGCATGAGCGATAGCCCTTCAACGAGTTTTTCTAAGGAGCACAAATATGAGTACTCTAATAAAAAACTCACGTAATTTCCTGACTGCCGTCGCCATGGCGTTCAGTATATGCGTCGCGGCGGGCAGTGTTTGCGCACAACTGAATATCCTGTCTTCAAAGCCGATAAAAAAGGATGTGGAAATGATCGTCGAGGTCCCGATAACTGTGATGGTTCCAGTTGACGCTTCGAAGAATCTGGCAACGGCCAAGGGTTGCTGGGTAAAGTTGTATGACAAGAAGAACTTTGAAGGCGGCAGTTTGTTGTTGATAGGCCCCATCAATGTGGAGAAGATGATCGAACCAATTGGTAGCAATTGGAAAAATAAGGTTCGTAGCCTTGAGACCGGTCCCAATGCTAATTTCATCATTTACAACAATCAGAATTTCCGGGACGAGGACAAATTTATCGATCCCGATAAAAGAATTCCAGATTTATCAAAGAAAATGAGGTTTTTTGATAATATCCGGTCAATGCAGCTTAATTGTATATAGGCGGGAAAATCTCAGGAAGATGCCGTGTCTCATTTTTGAACGAGTGCTGATAGTAATCCACCATAGATTCCGAGGTTTATAATTTTTGTCTGGATTCTCTGATTTAATTTGTATCGAACTAGTTCCATCGTCCCGTTCCAAGACTACACAGGGTTGAAGCGGACGCGGATTTCCGCACGCAATCGCTCCGCTGTAGCTTCTCGCCAACAATGGCAGGTGGTCAGCCACCGATCCGGCCACGGCGCTTGGCAGCGGCCAGCCCGGCGACGACGCGCTCCTGGATCAAGGCGCGCTCATACTGGGCGAGTGCGCCGAACATATGAAACAACAGCTCGCCCGGCGCCGTAGTGGTGTCCATGCCTTCGGTGAGCGACCTAAAGGCCACCTGCTTTTCCTTTAGCGTCATCACGATAGCAAGCAGGTGCGACAGCGAACGGCCCAGCCGATCCGGTATCCAGACAACCAGCACGTCCCCGGGGCGCACGAATTCCAACGCCTTAGCCAAGCCAGACCGATCATCCTGGGCACCGGAGGCTCGGTCCTCGTACAAGTGGCAGGCATCAACACACACCGCCAGCAGGGCATAGCCCTGCAAGTCCGTGTCTGTCGGTCGGAATCCGACGAAACACGCATGTAGCCAATCAATATAAGCGGATAACCATTAAATCAAGTTTCCGTATAGTAGCGCATGACGACAAGGTTTTCCGTATGTTTTTAGCGGCTTTGCAAGTGTGGTTTGGCTGGCCGTTATGGGCATGTCGTAAAACATGTGTTTTACGACAGGTCGGTCTTGCAGGATAGACTGGCTTTGGTTATACTTTAATATAACTTAAGCGAGCGGAGAGGCACCATGCACACAACCAATCTGCGTAAAGTGGGAGGCTCGGTCATGTTGGCCGTCCCACCAGCCTTTCTCGATCAACTGCACCTGCAAGCCGGCGCAACCGTCGGCTTGGCCGTCGATCACGGTCGCTTGGTGGTGGAACCCAACCCACGGCCGCGCTACACGCTCGCCGAGTTGCTGGCCGTGTCGGACTACTCGCAGCCGCAGCCGGCCGAGGAACGCGAATGGATCGATGCGCCCGCCGTAGGTGGCGAGCTGCTATGAGGCGCGGCGACATTTATCTGGTGTCGCTCGACCCGACCGCGGGGCATGAGCAAAGCGGTAGCCGTCCCGTCCTGATCGTATCGCCCGTCGAGTTCAATGACGCCACCAAGCTGCCGGTGATTCTTCCGATCACCAACGGCGGCGAGTTCGCCCGCCGTCTGGGTTTCGCGGTGCCTGTGACCGGCATCAAGACCACCGGCGTTGTTCGCTGCGATCAGCCGCGCGTAATCGACTTAGCCGCCCGTCACGCCCGCAAGGTGGATACCCTGCCAGAACCCATCATGGACGAAGTACTGGCGAAAGTCGCTACGCTCTTCGAGTAGGCAAAGCATGAGCCTGAATGACTGGCAGCGAAGATCGATCAGCACATGCAACAGCTTTCTGCCCAAGGCGTCAACAACCCACCTGCCATCATCAATCGCATGATGGGATACGTGCCTGATTTGCAGGATTTGGGTCGGAGCATCCGACGATCAACTCATTGCACTGTCCAACGAATTCCCCGGGTTTTATCGCTACGCCTTCATCATGGAAGAGGCCTTCGAAGCCGAACGCAACAAGGCATCGCGACCCTATGACGGCATAGGGAAGGTTCCCGAACAGCACAAGCAATTGGCGACTCAATTGCTGACAACAGCGGCAACACTTGAGCGCGATTATCAGGCGTTTCGTGGATGCGGCAACCTGCAAGTCTTTCAGACTCAAGTCAACGAGCTGAACCGGCTGCATCGGCAATGGCTTTCCGATCTGGAAAGCTTTAAAAACTCTCTACGTGCGCTGGGCACAGAACCCAAGACCTTGGAGTACGTCAATGAGGCATTCGGACGCCTTGCCGAACGTATTAAAAAACTTGCAGGTTGAAGTTTGAGTGACGGAATTTTCGGCGGTTCCGGCTTGGAACCCCTTAAACAGGAATTTATATGATACTTTGGACAATATGATGTGCTATTGTGATAATGGGACCTAATACGGTGGAGGGGTATAGAATGACTAATAACCCTTGGCACTCACGAATATCGTGCTAAAACACCATGAGGAGTTGCATGCCGAGGCGACAGCGTCGCGGGTGGCAGGGGACAAGGAGAATCAAAGTTGAAAGACAACAGCAAAGAACCAACTAAGGGTACGTTCATGCAAGCGATGAAAGCTGTATCCTGGGCTTTTTTTGGTGTACGAAAACACACTGCTCACGACCATGATGCGGCAACATTGACGATGGGGCAGGTGGTTATCGCTGGTCTCGTTGGAGCGGCTATATTTGTAATGATGGTGCTATTGTTGGTTAAATTTGTGACAAGTTAATATTTATTAAATCATAAGCGGGTTAAGGATGACGCGACAGATTGTTCGGGAACGTGACGCTCTTCTAAAGTAACTCAAGCAGATATCCGTAGGGAACATCCCGACGACACCCTATATGGGGGGACCGTAAGGATTCCTACGTAAATGAGTAACAGGCGCAAACGGCCATGGAATCAAGTGGTTTCTATACTACCGAATGGCAGGACCCCAAGCAGACCTGGGGTTGGTTCCGCTTATCGGCGAGTCCTTTTATTCCTTAAGCAAAATTTTCTGCCTCGCTTGCTTTACGTACCATCACCATTCACACATAGAGCGTCCTGGTCGTAATATCCAACGGCGCGCTACTTCGATAGCATTGGCTTTCGGGTTAGCCCCACGAGCTGGCATGACGTGCCGGTGGCGCATGCGCATTGATCCTGATTCCTCATGGATTAAGATCAAGTATTCGGCTCTTCAATCGTCCATGTTGGATGCGGGTGGTAGTCCCGTCCCAGGTTTATGCCCGGGTAATCCCGTTCAATCATTGGCATTGCCAACGCTATCGCCCGATCAAGGCTCTCCGCCTGAATCCGGTAGGGGCCTACGTCTAAATACCGGCCGTTCACGCAGTGGTAGGTGAATTTGTACATTTTCATGTCCTATATCCCGCAAAAGATAAGATGAGGCAGTTGGGCAAGGATTCCCGGTCTTCTTAATAATACTCCTTGCTCGCTATGCTATAGCCCTCCCCTGCCCGGGACTCAAGTTCCTGGCGATCCACGACGGTCAAATGACTGCGCCTGGTGGTAATCGCACCTATTATTTCCAGTTTTTGTGCAACCACCGTTATGCTCTCGCGCCGCACTCCCAGCATGATCGATACCTGCTGGTGAGTGATATGAAGCTCATTGGCCGGCAGGCGATCAAGAGTCATCAACAGGAAACCGCAGAGCTGCTGCTCAATCGAATCGTATCGCGTACCTAGGCAATGTGTGCCTTTTGGAGGATGCGGATCTGCGTGAATCTCAAGAGTAGGCGTTGCAGTTCATCCCCCGAATCGAATTCCTTTTTTAACGCCGAGGACTTGATCCGCAGGGCACTGCCTCCACTGAGTGCTACGGCTCGCGCGGGGGCGCTCTCATACCCTAACAGGCAAGAGATTCCGACTATCCCTTCCTGGCCGGTTATAGCGGTCAGAAGGGCTTCCCCATCCGACAGTTCTGCTACGCAGGCCACAATGCAATCGACCGGAAAATACAGATAGGAAATAGGAATATCCGGTTCATAGATGTCATCTCCCACACGGATGCGAACAAGTTCCAGATCAGGCTGCAGCCGCTCATAAACACTCAAGGATAAAGCGGCCAGGATCCGGTTTTGCGACGGAGTGTTCGATGGAGTCATATTGCCTTTGGAAAACAAGCCGCATATTGGGAGGGAAACAGCTATGTACGAGATCGCACGGTGAGGACGCTGGAGGCACTCTATGCTGAAACTAAAGGGAGAACGTGCCCATGCGGGCACGCGTTGACAATGATAATCTCCCGGAGGCTTCACCATGCAAAGCAACGATTCAGCCCTGTCAGGAATAAAAATATTGGTGGTGGATGATGAGCCCGATGTTCTTGAAATCATCACACTCATATTAATGCATTTCCACGCGGAAGTTATCTCGGTAGCCAAGCCCGACGAGGGGCTAAAACAGGTGAAGATGCATAGGCCGGATGTCATTGTCAGCGATATCAGCATGCCCCACATGGAAGGCTACCAGTTCATGCGCGCATTGCGAAAACTGCCATTGCATGACGGCGGCCAGACCCCGGCCATTGCCGTCACCGCCCTCACCCGCCCGGGAGATCGCACCCGTGCATTTGAAGCCGGGTTCCAGTGCCATCTCTCCAAGCCTGTAGACATGCATGGATTAATCGCAACCATTGTCTGCGCAGCAAGCCGAGAATTGCATGCCTGAAATACCTGACTTATTCCCTGTAGTACCTCAGTCCAATTGGCAATATTCAACGGGCGAGTAGAATCCTGATCAAGGGTGATACTTATTCCTTTTGTATGTGTCCTTAACCCGGCCTGTCCAAGTGTTCAACAGGCCGGGTTCTTTTTGAGCCAGACGCAGCCAAATATTGTGGATGAGCAGCCATGTCAAAGCTCCAGGTCCGCTGTATCATCAAAACCGGCAGCGGCATGCCGCACGAACGCATCCGCTCCATAGGCGGATTTTATGCCAATGGAAGCCCCTGGAAATTCACCCAGGAGGAAGCCATCCAGAAAATGGAAGAAGGCTCGTGCCGCTTCTTCGTATCGATTGATTCCAGGATCTTAAACGTCGTCGTCACCACTGGCCGGGAGGGCTGCAAATACCTGAAAACGGAAACGGACGGCGAATTCCCGACTCAGCTCCTCTACCTGTACGCCTGCGAATAAAGCTCCCCGATACCTGATGCTGAGCCTGTCAGTTATTTTGTGTGTAAGGTCATGAGATGATATTGAAAGGGAGGCACCATGACCGATACGATGACCACCAAGAGCAGAAATACCAAAGCGAAGACATCCAAGCTATTTCCGGATGAACTGATTGACCAACTGCTGGCCCAGGTCCAGACCAAGGATGCCAGATCGATTCTGGGAGAATCCGGGCTGGCAGGCCAACTCAAGAAACAATTGGCCGAGCGCATGCTGGCCGCTGAGCTGAACCACCACCTCGCCACCGAAGTTGCACAGCAGCCAGCGGCCGGCAACCACCGCAACGGCACCAGTCCGAAGACGGTCATCACTCCCGCGGGCGAACTGCAGCTGGATATTCCGCGTGACCGGCTGGCCACATTCGAGCCGCAACTGGTGGCCAAATACCAGCGCCGTTTGCCCGGCTTCGATGATCATGTGATCAGCATGTACGCACGCGGCATGAGTGTGCGCGAGATCCAGGCGCATCTGCTGGAACTGTATGGCCTGCAAGTATCGCCCGATCTGATTTCCACCATTACCGGCGAAGTGCTGGCCGAGGTTGGGCAATGGCAGATGCGCCCGCTCGAGGCCCTATATCCGATCGTCTACTTCGATGCGCTGCGGCTGAAGATCCGGGACGAAGGAACGGTCAGGAACAAAGCTGTATACCTGGCGCTGGGCATCCGGGCCGACGGACGCAAGGAAGTGCTGGGATTGTGGATCGAGCAGACCGAGGGCGCCAAGTTTTGGCTCAAGGTCTTCAATGAGCTGAGAAACCGTGGACTGACCGACCTCTTGATTGCCGTGGTCGACGGACTGCGGGGTTTCCCGGAAGCGATCGAGGCGGTTTACCCGCAGGCGCAGATCCAGACTTGCATCGTGCACCTGATCCGCAATTCGCTCAACCTTGCGAGCTGGAAAGATCGCAAGGGTCTGACCGCTGCACTCAAACCCATCTATCAGGCAGCCAATGCCGAAGCGGCAGCAGGCGCGCTAGAAGCATTTGCACAGGGAGAATGGGGGCAGCAATTCCCGACAGTGGCAGCCATGTGGCAACGTCAATGGGAGCAGGTAATCCCATTCTTTGCCTATCCGCCCGAAGTGCGCAAAATCGTTTACACCACCAATGCCATCGAAAGCCTGCACATGCAACTACGCAAGATCGTCAAGAACCGCGGCCATTTCCCCAATGACGATGCAACCACCAAGCTCTTGTTCCTCGCCTTGCGCAATATCGAGAAAGATTGGAAGATGCCGCCTGTGACCTGGAAATCGGCCGCCAACCAGTTCGCCATCCTGTTCGGCGAACGTTTCACTAATGCCTTAAACTATTTCTAGTGATTTTTAACCCGATCTTGCACACACAGAATTTCTGACACTACCCCATTTTCCTATTTCCAGCTTCAAGCCAGTTGCTTATCAGTCATCATCCCACGAGCGTGGGTCGCCAGCATATAGGTAACTTGAGTTGTCTGTGGCTGTAGAGCAGAATACCGCTGTCTTCGCAGGAAGGAGATTTCGGTGACGCAGGACGCAGATCGGAACAGGCCACGTTCATTCCGCTTTCTACCTCGAATCATGAGGATATCATGGCGCGACCTTGTTGCGACGCTCGCCCCCGTGTTGCTGGCAACCATCATTGCAATCGCGATAGCTTATCACTTTGTGCAGCCCGCGCCGCCGAGCACCATTACCATGAGCAGCGGACCTGACGGAAGTATCTTCCATTCCGTCGCGGAGAAGTATCGCACGATACTGGCGCGCAACGGCATCAAGCTCGAGATCTTGCCGTCCGAGGGCTCACTGGATAATCTCAGGCGCCTGACCGATGCGAATGATCGCGTCGATGTCGCACTCGTGCAGGGCGGTGTTGCGACCGGCAGCGATATCGACAATGTCGTGTCGCTCGGAAGCGTGTTCTATGAGCCGCTCGTGGTTGTTTACCGACACCCGCGGCCGATTCAGCGGCTTTCCGAGCTTAGAGGGAAACGCATTGCCATTGGCCCCGAGGGGAGCGGTACGAGGTTCCTTGCTTTGGCGTTGATGAAGGCTAACGGAATCCAGCCACATGGCTCAACGAGGCTGGTCGACCTGGCGGGAGAGGCGGCAATGGAGGCCCTGCTCAAGCACCATATTGACGCCGCCTTTCTGATGGGCGATTCTGCGGCACCGGCGACCATTGGACAGATGCTGCATACCAAGGGCTTTCGTCTGTTCGATTTTCCCCAGGCCGACGCTTACTTGCGCCACTTCCGCTATCTCGGCAAGCTGGAATTCCAGCCGGGTTCCTTTGATTTGGGGATAAATTTGCCGCCGAAGCCGCTGGTCATGCTTGCGCCCACCGTCGAGTTGCTCGCACGCACGAACCTGCACCCGGCCTTGTCCGATCTTCTGATCGAAGCGGCGCAGGAAGTGCATGGTCGCGCTACGCTTCTGCAACGCGCCGGTGAATTCCCCGTCCCCCTGGAGCACGAATATCCCATCAGCGACGATGCCACCCGATACTACAAATCGGGAAAAAGCTTTGCCTATCGCCATCTGCCATTCTGGTTGGCGAGCCTGACGGATCGCATATTAGTGATGCTTGTGCCAATCATCATCGTCCTGATTCCTGGCTTGCGCCTCATTCCGAGTTTGTACGGATGGCGCATCAGGGCGCGCATCTATCGCCGCTACGGCGAGCTAATGGCACTGGAACGCGCTGCACTCGGACCACTATCGTCTGAAGACCGTGCTGTACTGTTAGGCCGTCTGAACGAAATCGAGAAATCCGCAATCACCGGTAAAATCCCGGGGTCGTTCGCTGAAGAGGTTTATCTCTTGCGCCGGCGCATCAAATTTGTACGCAAAAGGCTCTCCATGAACGATACGAAATAGGTGAATCGAGCTAAAGCAGCATGCTGAATCTGACAACTCGTGACAGATGGCATGAGTTGCCGACCGCGCTATTTAATTCTGTGGAGTTTTTGTGAAACCTGCTGTGATCCGCCAGGCTTCATTTTTATTTAAAAGAGAAACAAATGCGACTTCTTAATAATCAGACACATATAGAGCATGAATTAACAATTCCATAGTGTACTTGCTATTTTGTAAGTAATTGATATATAATGAGAATTGAATGCAATAAATAATTGGATGCGAACCTAAAGACCGTAAGCTCGAATCCTGTCGGGCGCGCCAGTTATAATAAGTAAACTCAATCGCCTATACGTACCCGCATCAGGCGGGTTTTCTTTTTGACATAACCACCAGTGCGTGACTTTTGCGAGAGTCCGTGCGCCAACTACGTACTGTTTAAAAATTAATCATGTCTTCCAATATCTATTGCTACCACTGCCACGTTCAACATTCACGCGATGAAATGCGCCTGGTCATCACGAAGACCGGAAAACGCTGGCGATGTGAGCGTAGTATCAAAAGCGCACAAGGAAATAAGGAAGCAAGGGATGCATTTGGACGCCGCATTACCGCCAACAATAAGGCAGAGACGCAGGCAAGTATTAGAATGAGGTCGAAAGACTGAGCATAATTTCTTATCTCAATGGCGTGGCAAGGATAGCAAACAGCCTTGCCGGGTTACTTTCCGGCCAGTACCGGCGTTCGAATATCGGTAGAATCCCAGTGTCGGTCAGGTATGTCGTAGGGATAATTCGGGTTGCGGATCAATGTACCTTAGTTTGCAGCAGACGTTTCACGGGCACGCCTGAGGGAATCGAAGGATTTTCTTCTGTCGCACGTTTTGTGTCGCGATCATACTCATCATTGACAATGAAGCGCTTGATGAGGCGACAGGATGGGGTCATAAACAATTCACCGACATAGACTGTCTCGCCCGGTTTCACCTCAAAGGCGAAGGTGGGAATTTGCATCGTGTTATCGAGTACATTGGCAGTGACAGGATATATATAGTATTTACCGGCTTGTAGCCGAAATGTATTGACCGTGCCAAAATGTGTGCCTGGTGTGCCTGAGTCAGTATCATTTATGTATGTTTCGACCGGAATGTTCGGGATTCCATCTACCGGCATCCGCGAGGTGCGCTCATATACCTTCAGGTGCGTTATTTTCGCCTTGCAATCTCTGGGTGAGCCTGCCGTGACGAGTATAACGCTGGCCGGAAGAGCTTCGACAGACGCGCGATTGAATACAGTGCTGCAGGCGGATATAAGGAAAAAGGGAAGGACCAAAAATATCTTTACGATAGATATTAAAGGCTTGGGGTAAACTGAATGATTCCCTTCAGGCTGATTTATCTTTTCTTGAAGTACTCTCAATGTTCTTTCCCATATCAGTCAGTTCAAACTTGAATAAATATTCCTGGCCACGGTTTCAAGACTATCTATTGATAAATTATAAGCGTGGGGGACCACGCAAGACTACCGTCGGTCAGTTGCTCGTGTTTTGGCATAGTCGAGGATCGATGCAATTTACGTGATAACTATGCGCAGCGAGAATAGTCGCATCAATCCATTATTTCCTACTGCGCGTTTGTATAGTCCGTTCAGCGCTTATTCTATATATTTCCTCTGTTGCGGATACAGCGGTTCCCCAGTAAGAAGCTTAAGCTTGCCGATTGAGCAGCAAGCTCGACCGTGTGATAACGAACAGATCAAACTTTTGCTTTAGGGTATTTTTGAAACTGTGTTATTCACTCCAATCACGAAACCAACCAAAAAGGAAAAATAATGAAGAAACTACAGCTACTAACGGCAGTAATAGTGTTGTCTGCACTGACGGGTTGCTTGTCGATTCGATCAGGAGGTACTCCTGGTCCACAAGGTCCTCAAGGTGAGTCCGGAACTGGTGACAAGGTTATCGTCGTTCCAGAAAAACAGTACTGAGAGAGTGAGGGCTACGAAGCGGCCAAAGATGCTGCTTTATTATGTGCATGAGCGAACGGAAAGCAAATGTACGGAGGAGAGATTGACAATATAAAAACTTGATTCAAGGGGGTTGAGCGATTTTTCAATCAGCCAACTCGATTTAAGGAGATATCGTGAACAATATCATCTGGTGGGTAGGCTTTACTGTTATCCTTCTTGCCGTTTTGAGTTTCCTCCGCTTGCATTAGAGATTACCTTGGCCGCCATAAATCTCCTGCCTGGAGATAAAACATTTACGATAGCCGCTGGTAAAGGTAATAACTGTTCAGCTGCGGCTGCCGCGATCATTTCTCCCGAAAGAGTGGCGGTCAAGAGGCCTCGCGTGCCATGACCCAGGCTGGTATAGAGTCCGGGCAATAACTTGCCTACCAGCGGCAGGGCGCCTGGAAGGGAAGCTCTCATCGCTGCACGCCCTTCTAATTGCTCAAGGTCCAGAGAATTAATATTCATCGCTTCAGCCAGTGATGGGGATATGTCCTTCAGTCTCGATAAATTCGCAACGTGATCAGATACGCGCAAATCGACCGACTCATCGTTAAAGCTATGGGTCGCACCCATCATATGCGTCCCTGCGACCGAGGGAGCCAAATAACCGTCGGCGCATACAACTGTCCGCAGATTTTCGCTATACGGTGTGGCGGGCACCATAGTGATTTGTCCCCGTACTGCAGTCAGTGGAAAATGTGCCAATGGCGCAAATGGTTTTATCTGGTATCCAGTACAGACAACCACTACCTGAGCCTCATAAGTCCACGCTTGCCCATGGTGGGTTCCCTCCACACGCCAACCAGCGTCCACAGATGAAAGGGATTCCGCGCGATAGCCAACGCGCTGCACAATGGCTGAATTCTCTGCCAATGCCGCGCATAGGCGTGGCGGAATCAACCAGCCGCCTGCGGGAAACCATAGGCCACCGTGTGCCAACTCGATACCGGCAAGTATGGATGCTTCAGCCGCATCGACCCTTTGCAATATGTGCGGCGGCCAATCGAGTGCCGCCAGCTTGTCTATGCGTTTCCTCTCTTCTGCGGAAAAGGCCAACTGCAACTCCCCACATTCCGCACGAGCAATTCCGTCTATGGGCAGCTTCTCATCGAGCAGAGCAAGTGTGTGTCCATAGGATGCCAGTATGAAACGCTGCGGCAGATTCATTCCCGCACTCAAGCGGGCGTGCAATATCCCACGCGGATTTCCTGATGCCGCCGCAGCCAGGGTGGGTGCGTGTTCGATGAGCGTAATGGAGAATCCGCGCATCGCCAATGCAGAGGCAGCGGCACAACCTGCTACACCTCCCCCGATCACAATGGCTGTTGCCGAAGTGGTGTGAGGGCGCCATGGTGGCGAACCAGGAAGACTCCCTCGCATCATTTCGCGTTTGCAGCCGAAGCCGGGCAACTTGCTTACCTGAAATCCTGCTTGCTCCAGGCCGCGCCGTACCCAGCCGGCACAAGTATAGGTGGCAAACGTGGTGCCCGGCCGAGATGCTCGTACGGCGCTTCCGAACACCAGTTGCGTCCACATCTCGGGATTCCGTGCCGGCGAAAAACCATCGAGAAACCATGCATCAATGCTACCGCAGATTTCAGGCAGCACCTCGGCTACATCGCCTACTACCAGCGTTAGCCTTATCCGTCCACCGCCAAAACACCATCGATTCCAGCCGGGTACACGGCGCGGCCAGCATGCAACGAGACCATCAGCGTATTGCCGTAATTCTGGCCACAGCGCAAGCGCATCGATCAGGTCTCGCTCATCCAGCGGCGATTTTTCGACACTGAAAAAATCCAGGCTGGCCCTGGAGGGAGCGTGCTTATCGAACAGTTGCCACGTGCATAAGAAGTTCAATCCCGTACCGAATCCTGTCTCGCCAATGGCAAATGGGTGCTCGTTCGACAAGGATGCAAAGCGTTCGGCTAGCCGATTGCCTTGAAGAAAAACGTAGCGTTTTTCTCCTAGCCCGCAATCCCCTGAGAAATAGACATCCCCGTACCGGCGGGAGAAGAGTTGTCCGTCCTGCCAACAGGTATCAGGGGAATTGTTCAATGCGATGTCGGAAAAACAAATGCCGAGCTTCTGGAACAAGCAAAATTCCGGAAAGTATTGAGAAGCATCGGTATCTCTTGATCCCGCACTCGTTCAACTACTTATCCGTTTGTGTAATTTAATTGTCTCTTCTCTTTTTTTACGCATTCGAAGATTGAGAAATTCCACGCTCACCGAAAAAGCCATTGCAAAATAAATATAACCTTTGGGGACATGAATATTGAAGCCCTCAACTATCAAGGTGGCTCCTACCAGTATCAGAAACGAAAGTGCAAGAATCTTGATAGTGGGGTGAGTGTCTACAAAGTCTCCTATGGGCTTGGCTGCTATTAACATAACCAGTACCGCCAAAATAATAGCAATCGCCATCAATGTAACGTGTTCAACCAGGCCGACGGCCGTTATGACTGAATCCAGCGAAAAAACAATATCCAGCACCGCAATCTGCAATAGCACCATTCCCAGGCTGGTGGCAACGACCGTACTACGGCCTTCCTCCACCCCTTCCATGCTGTTGTGTATTTCATGAGTAGCTTTGAATAGCAGGAACAGGCCTCCTCCAATCAGAACGATATCGCGTCCTGAAATCGAATTGCCCAGTACCGTAAACCACGGTTCGGTTAAACTCATCACCCATGAAATAGAGAACAGCAGACCAAGCCGGCTGAGCATTGCTAAGCCCAGTCCCATTCTTCTTGCAAAGTCGCGTTGAGCTTCGGGAAGGCGACCTACAAGAATGGAGATGAAGATAATATTGTCGATCCCTAAAACAATTTCCAGCGTGGTTAACGTCGCCAATGCTACCCACGCTTCAGGGCTAGCTAGCCACTCGAACATCAGCTTCTCCCATTTCTACTTTAAACTTCATCATAAGTGCTGCTTTTTCTTTCCAGCCTTTTTAGGATGGGCGTCATGAAGCTTGATGTGTTAAATTTCAAATTATCAGGATATGGCATCAGGAATACCACCCTCGCGACAAGGATAAACAGATTCGTAAGCAGACCATTCCAAACGGTCTATTTACGATGATTTATGTTATCACGGCCAGGCTTACGGCGAACCAGCAATCGGGGTCGGGCTAGATATGCTCAACCTCAAAGCCTCGCGCTTTTGAGCAGTTCCTGCAAGCGCTCGACTGTGTATTTATAGCTATTTCGGCATGAGTTCTCGCCATTGCCGATAATTGTTCGCCGTGCTGTGGAGCGCATTAAAGCTGGAACTGCCTACAGCGGTACCGACAAGGTAAAAGATACGACCGATATTGGACCGATATTGGTAAGCAAGAGCCGTCCGACGCCTCGATTTGCACTGTCTCGCTGTCGGCCTTGCTTTTATTTTGGAATCGCTTCCGCTTTCTACAACCTCGGCAACAGCCGAACAACATCAAGCTGTAAGAACTGGCCGTCAATCAGAGTATCGAGGGGTGAGTAGCCCCATGCCGTGGTATTCAACTGTTTGCAGCCTGTTAGAATTGTTTCCATGCAGCCCATCCCTTACTGGCGTCTTTCCGGCTTTTATTTCTTTCATTTCGCTTTTATCGGTGCCTTCGCTCCTTACTGGAGCCTTTATCTCAAATCCCTTTCCTTTAACGCTTTTCAGATCGGCATGCTGATGTCGCTTTTGCATGTCATGCGTATTTTTGCGCCAGCTGCATGGGGTTGGCTTGCCGATCACACGGGCAGACGGCTACTGATCGTTCAATTGGCTGCAATTACCGGTCTAATAAGTTATTGCGGTGTTTTCTTTGGCGAGTCGTTTGCCTGGATGGCTGTAACGATGGCGCTGATGAGTTTTTTCTGGAGCGCATCGTTGCCGCTGATCGAGGCAACCACCCTTTCTTACCTCGGGCAAAGTACCGCAAAATATGGACGTATTCGAGCCTGGGGTTCAGTTGGGTTTGTTTTCGCGGTGATTGGCGTCGGTTACTTGCTGGACGCCATGGAGATCACCTCGTTACTGTGGGCGGTGCTGGGATTCAAGCTGGGCATCGTAATTTTTTCCCACCAGATTCCCGAAGCCGAAATAGTGCTTCACCCCATCGATAGCCCCTCCGTACGGCAAATATTCAAACGACCGGAAGTGCTGGCATTTTTTGCGGCATGCTTGCTGATGGCCCTTGCCCACGGCCCCTACTACACTTTTTATTCGATTTATCTGGTGGAGCACGGCTATAGCAAAAGCATCGTCGGTTGGCTATGGGCCACAGGCGTAGCATGCGAAATCGGCATATTTTTCCTGATGCCGCAACTCATGCATCGCTTTGGTGTGAAACAGATCATGATTTTCAGCTTCAGTTGCGCAGTAGCGCGCTTTCTGATGATAGGCTGGGGGGTGGAATGGCCAATCGTAGTGTTGCTGGCGCAAATACTCCACGCTGCCACGTATGGCGCCCATCATGCCGCCGCAATGGTGGTGGTGCATCATTTTTTTCGCGGACGCCATCAGGCTAAGGGGCAAGCCCTTTATACCAGCCTTACATTCGGCCTTGGCGGCGCGCTTGGCGGACTATTCAGCGGCTATGTCTGGGAGTGGCTGGGGCCAGGGCTCACATTTACCACGAGCGCGGCGGCGGTTTTTCTTGGCCTGGGATTGGTAATCCGGAGGATGAAAGTAGATCCGTGATGTAAAAAGCGGAAAGTTGGAAAGCTGCTCTATTTCTCGTCGTCCCATTATGGGATAATTTCAGATTCCGGAAATTTAGTACGATGCAAACACTATACGACAAGCTCTGGCAAAGCCATTTGGTGCATGAAGAATCCGATAAACCGGACGGAATGGCATTGCTTTATATCGATCGCCACCTGGTGCACGAAGTTACCAGTCCGCAGGCGTTTGAAGGGTTGAAGCTGGCTGGACGCAAACCCTGGCGGCTGGACTCGATTCTGGCTGTGGCTGACCATAATGTGCCCACGACTGGACGTAGCCATGGTATCAAAGATCCCATATCACGTCTGCAAGTCGACACCCTCGACCAGAATTGCGAGGAATTGGGTATCACCGAATTCAGAATGAACGACCTGCGTCAAGGGATCGTTCACGTAATCGGCCCCGAGCAGGGCGCTACACTGCCTGGTATGACGGTAGTATGTGGCGATTCGCATACCAGCACGCATGGCGCCTTCGCCTGTCTGGCTTTTGGTATAGGTACTTCGGAAGTGGAGCATGTGTTGGCGACACAGTGCCTACTGATGAAAAAGGCAAAATCGATGCAGATTTTGGTTGAAGGCGAACTTGGGCATGGCATAACCGCCAAGGACATCGCGCTTGCCATAATTGGTAAAATTGGTACGGCGGGAGGTACCGGTTACGCCATCGAATTTGCTGGCAGCGCAATATGTGCGTTGTCCATGGAAGGACGCATGACACTTTGCAATATGGCTATCGAGGCGGGCGCGCGTGCCGGAATGATAGCCGTGGACGATACCACCATCGAATATATCCGGGGTCGCCCTTTCGCGCCAAAAGGTGACCTATGGGAAAAGGCAGTGGCTTACTGGCGTATGCTGAAAAGTGACGAAGATGCGGCCTTCGACAAGAAGATGAAGCTGGATGCGGCACAGATCAAACCGCAGGTAACTTGGGGAACGTCTCCCGAGATGGTGACAACGGTCGATGGCAAGGTACCCGATCCGTCACAGATTACTGATGTAGTAAGGCGTCATGATATGGAGCACGCCCTCAAATATATGGGGCTGGCTCCCAATACGCCGATCAGCGAAATCCGGCCGGACAAGATTTTCATTGGATCCTGCACTAACTCTCGCATTGAAGACTTGCGGGCAGCGGCGGACGTGGTAAAAGGCAAGCACGTCGCCTCCAGTATCAAGCTCGCCATGGTCGTGCCGGGCTCCGGCTTGGTCAAGCATCAGGCTGAACAGGAGGGACTGGACAAGATATTTCGTGACGCGGGATTCGAGTGGCGGGAACCGGGCTGTTCCATGTGTCTTGCAATGAATGATGACCGCCTTGCACCGGGAGAACGCTGCGCTTCCACATCTAATCGCAATTTTGAAGGGAGACAGGGGCCAGGCGGCCGCACGCATCTGGTCAGCCCTGCGATGGCAGCCGCAGCCGCGGTCGCGGGGCACTTTGTGGATGTGCGGGAAATATATTAATATTAGATTCGAAAGTGTTTTATTTTTATTAAAAGAGGGTTGCTATGAAAATGTTGTCCGTACTGATTGCATTGATCGCTGTTTTCCAACTGTCTGCATGTAATACCGTGGGTGGGATGGGGAAGGATATTCAGAAGGGTGGGGAAGCAATTGAAAAATCGTCTAAATAGTCTGTGAAAAAATTTGTTTCGTGTGACGGGCTGGTGGCGCCGCTGGATCGTGCAAACGTCGACACCGACGCCATCATTCCCAAGCAGTTTCTGAAATCCATCAAGCGATCGGGTTTCGGGCAGAATTTGTTCGATGAATGGCGTTATCTGGATCACGGCGAGCCGGGTATGGACGCCGCACAGCGTAAGCTGAATCCGGATTTCATACTTAATCTGCCGCGTTACCACGGTGCGCAGATATTGCTTGTGCGCTCAAATTTCGGCTGTGGTTCGAGCCGGGAACATGCGCCTTGGGCGCTTCAGGACTATGGCTTCCAGGTAATTATCGCGCCCAGCTTCGCCGATATTTTTTTCAATAATTGCTTCAAGATCGGCCTGTTGCCCATAGTGCTCGGTGCGAACGATGTGGATCAACTGTTTCGGGAAGTACAGGCAACTGAGGGTTATCGGCTGGTTGTTGATTTGGAAGGTCAGTCGGTGACTACGGCCGGCGGGGAGTCTTTCTCTTTCGATGTCGATCCTTTCCGCAAACATGGTCTATTGAATGGCTTGGATGAAATTGGCCTGACATTGCAACATGCCGGCAAGATCAGGGCGTTCGAGGAGAAGCGTCGCGCGATGCAGCCATGGCTGTTTGTATGAAGGTTTTCACGGTTTAAAAAAGGATTTTATGAAAATCGCAATCCTGGCCGGAGACGGTATCGGCCCGGAAATTGTCGCTCAAGCAGTGCGAGTACTGGAAGCGTTAAAGAGCGATGGATTAAAATTTGAACTGGAACCGGGTTTGCTGGGTGGGTGTGCAGTCGATGCAACCGGGGAGCCATTTCCGGAAGCGACCCGCAGGCTTGTGGTCGATGCCGATGCGGTGATACTGGGTGCCGTAGGGGGGCCGCAGTATGACACGCTGCCGCGTCCGTTGCGGCCGGAAAGAGGTTTGCTCGGCATACGCAAGGAACTGAATCTGTTTGCCAATCTGCGTCCGGCGGTACTTTATCCCGAACTCGCCAATGCGTCGACGCTGAAGCCTGAAGTGGTGGCTGGCCTGGATATTCTCATCGTGCGAGAACTGACCGGCGATATTTATTTTGGGGAACCACGCGGTATTGAACAACGTGAGGGGCAACGCGTTGGTTTCAATACCATGATTTATAGCGAAGCGGAGATACGAAGAATTGCTCGCGTGGCCTTCCAGGCAGCGCGTAAACGCAATCGCAGGCTCTGCTCGGTGGACAAGATGAATGTGCTTGAGTGTACACAATTGTGGCGTGACGTCGTGACCGAGACGGCAAAAGAGTATCCGGATGTCGAGCTCTCGCACATGCTGGTGGATAATGCTGCGATGCAGTTGATACGCGACCCCAGACAGTTCGATGTAATGGTGACGGGCAACATGTTCGGCGATATTCTGTCGGATGAGGCTTCCATGCTGACCGGTTCGATCGGCATGCTGCCGTCTGCGTCGCTGGATGAAGGGACTAAAGGTATGTATGAGCCGATACACGGTTCGGCTCCGGATCTTGCTGGGAAGGACGTTGCCAACCCGCTGGCGACAATACTGTCGGTGGCGATGATGCTGCGCTACACATTTTACCAGGAAGAGGAAGCTGTGCGTATTGAGGACGCGGTAAGCAAAGTTCTGGCGCAGGGGTACCGTACCCGGGATATTTATGAACCCGGGATGAAGAAAGTAGGTACCACGGGAATGGGCGATGCGGTTCTGGCAAATATATAGGCATATAGAGAGCGATCAATGAAACGAGTTGGATTTATTGGCTGGCGTGGCATGGTGGGATCGGTACTCATGCAGCGAATGCGGGAAGAAAATGATTTCGCGTTGGTTGAGCCGGTATTTTTTACCACTTCCCAGAAGGGAGGTAAGGGTCCGGATATTGGCCGGGAGATATCGCCGCTTAAAGATGCCTACAACATAGATGAACTCAAGGCAATGGATATTCTCATTTCCTGCCAGGGAGGGGATTATACCACTGCGATTTTCGGAAAGCTGCGCCAAGCGGGTTGGCAAGGTTACTGGATCGATGCAGCCTCGACATTACGCATGGGGCAGGACGCCGTCATCATACTTGATCCGGTCAATCTGCCTGTCATCAGGCAGGCGCTGCACGACGATGTAAAGAATTATATCGGCGGCAACTGTACCGTGAGCCTGATGCTGATGGCGGTAGGTGGCTTGTTCGAAGAAGATATGGTGGAATGGATGAGTGCCATGACCTATCAGGCGGCTTCCGGGGCCGGTGCGCAGAATATGCGGGAGTTACTGCTGCAAATGGGCGAAGCCCATCGTGTAGCGAAAGATCTATTGGACGATCCGGCCTCAGGCATACTTGATATCGACCGGGAAGTAGCGGGAACCCTGCGCAACGGAAGTTTCCCGACCGAGAATTTCGGCGTGCCGCTCGCGGGCAGCCTCATCCCGTGGATTGACAAAGATCTTGGCAACGGCCAGACGCGGGAGGAATGGAAAGGCCAGTCGGAGACGAACAAGATTTTGGGACGCAGTGATCATGCGGTGCCGGTTGATGGCATCTGCGTTCGGGTCGGCGCAATGCGGTGCCATAGCCAAGCACTGACCATCAAACTGAAGAAGGATGTTCCGCTGGACGAAATCGAGGACATTCTTGCCGCTTCCAACAGCTGGGTGCGAGTTGTTCCCAATGAGCGCGAGAGCACAATGAAAGCACTAACTCCGGCGGTGGTCACCGGGACGCTGACCATACCAGTAGGACGGCTGCGGAAGCTTGCCATGGGGGGAGAGTATCTTTCGGCATTTACGGTGGGGGATCAATTGTTATGGGGCGCGGCGGAACCATTACGCCGGATGCTGAGAATCATGGTGGAAGCTTGATCCATTACGCTCGTAAAGAAGAAACTTGAGTGTGAGAATTCTGCGAAGGGGTTTATGTATATCCGCCTGTTCCGCCTGTCAATTGCTTTCCTGTTTGCTCCGCTTCCGCGCAATATTTTTCGGGAGTGTGCGGCTCTATGCAAGCCTGCATCATTTAAATTATTTTTGTTTTTCATGATGCTCTGCCCAGTTGCAGGCCATGCAGCGGGTTTGGGCAGACTGGCAGTCAATTCTGCTCTGGGGCAGCCGTTCAAAGCAGAAATCGATCTGGTTGCGATAAAGAAGGAGGAAAAATCCTCTTTAATGGTGCGTATTGCGCCAGAGGAAATTTTCCGTCAGGCGAATGTTGATTATGTGTCCCTTCTTTCCACGTTTAAAGCAACGATTGAAAACCGTCCGGATGGACAACCCCACGTCAGGATTACCTCCTCGCAACCTGTCGCCGACCCGCTTCTGAACATGCTGGTTGAATTGAATTGGTCCTCGGGGAGATTGTTGCGCGAATACACCATAGTACTTGGCCCGCCAGAGATCGACGTACAGCCGTCTGCCACACCATCAATCCACACTACACCCCCTGTTTCCATTAAGACCGAATCGGCTGCGGTCGAGAAATCAGGTTTGAAGATCAAGACTCCCATCAGCGGGGAGAAAAAACTTGGGGTGCTGGAATTGGCTTCGGCTAGCAAATCTCGTACCGTCTATGGTCCGGTAAAACGAGGCGATACATTAGGCGGAATAGTGCGAAATATTGCTTCCCCTCCCGGCGTGAGTTTCAATCAAATGCTGGTCGCGCTTCATCGCGCAAATCGAGAAGCTTTCTTCGGCAATAATATGCATCAGCTCAAGACTGGACCTATTTTACGGGTGCCGGATGGCGGCGAAATTGACACGATAACGCCAGCCGAAGCCGACAGGGAAGTGGAGTTGCAGACAGCGGACTGGAATCGGCACAGGACGAGCGACGTGATAGGCGCGACTCCGGCGGTGGATAAGCTAAAACAAACGGTTACCGGAAAGATTGAGCCAATTTCCGGCGCAGAGGCCACCGAGGTTCAAGAATCACCCTACGGGTTTCTGAAGGTCTCTCGGGGTAAAGAGCTATGGAACGCCGACCATGGGGGTGAGAAGGATATCGGCAGGAGATATCTGGACGAGAAAAACAGCGGCAGGGAAGCAGGAAGTGTGCAGGATCGGGTTAATGCAATGGAAGAAGACGCCGTAGCAAAGAGCAGGTCACTCAGTGAAGCCAATGAGCGCATCGCATTGCTTGAAAAAAATATCAAGGAATTACAGCACCTGCTGGCGTTGAAGAATCTGGCTTTAGCCGACACGCAGCAGACAGGAGCCGCAAAGCTGGATGCCATTGCTCTGCCGGCGCCGCCTGCGGCGACTCTATCTCAATCCGGGCTGACCCCGGCGCCCGATTCAGCAACTTCCCACGCACCCGTTACAGCCGAAGCAGACAATCCGAAAGAGGCCATAACTTTCCCAGCCGACGTCGGGTCTGCGACAGAAATAGCCAAACCCACGCACGTTGCCGCAAGATCCAATCCCGAGGCTGATTCGACTACCCCACGGCGGCTGGCCAAGAATTCCCTGATTGATAATCTGACGACCAATATCGAATATTTCGGTGGTGCGCTTGTCCTACTGATAACGGGTATCGTCGGCGTATCCATAATAGGTCGGCCGAAAGAAGAATTCGTATGCAACTCCAATGCAGATATTGTTTCCACCTCCAACCACGAGTTGCACGATAAAGCAGACCCTTCAGCCGAAACTGCTGGTAGAGGCACCACTTTGCTAATTGGCCAAACTGGTCTTGCTGATCAAGTTAATGATGCAGATCAGGCTCTCAAAATTGCCGCGACTACCGGTGACGCCGGCGCACCGGAAAATATAGGTGGCTCATCCGAATCTGTCCCACCCTCCGTTTCTCCAGAGTCTTCCATCATACCGCCGGCGGAACGTGGTCTGGGGGATATCAGCCTTAATCTGGATGGCACAATGCTCGTCCAGCCAACGGAATTGGCGGATAGAAATACGCATTGGCATGAAATCATAACCAAGCTCGATTTGGCGAGAGCTTATCGGGAAATGGGTGACAAGGAGGCTGCCCGGCAGGTTCTTCAGGAAGTCGCCCGCGAGGGCGACCCTCAGCAGCAAGAAAGCGCAGCTGCGATATTAGTAAATCTGTAGCATCCCGTTCCCGGTTTCCGGTTACCTTCATTTCAGGAGTAATATCGAGTTCGTTAGCTGCATCCCGGTGGAACTGCACTTGGGATTTGATATATTTGATTCACTTCCTCCGTTGAACTTCTTCCCTGTGTCAAAATAACCCCGGATGGCGTCCATACCGTGAGAATTGCATTGGTGCTCGAGTATGATGGCAGTTATTATTGTGGCTGGCAAAGCCAGCGATCGGGTGGCTCAGTGCAGGATGCTCTTGAAGCTGCATTATCAAAAATTGCATCCAGCGATATTCGTGTTGTTACGGCGGGCCGTACTGATACCGGAGTTCATGCATCATACCAGGTAGTACATTTCGACACTCAGGCGCAGCGGCCGGTGAGTGCCTGGGTACGTGGCGTCAATGCGCTGTTACCCAATAGTATTGCGATATTATGGGCATCGGAAATCCAGGATGATTTTCACGCTCGCTATTGTGCCAGCGAACGATGCTATCTCTATTTGTTGTTGAACCGCCCGGTACCTCCCGGCCTTCATCACGGTAAAATCGGCTGGTTTCATCAGACGCTTGATCTTGAACGAATGCAGATTGCCGCCGAAATGTTGCGGGGTGAGCATGATTTCAGTGCCTTTCGCGCCGCCGAATGTCAGGCTAAATCACCCATACGCAACTTGACCAAGCTCGAAATCACGCGGCAGGGTGACATCATTGCTTTTGAACTGCGTGCTAACGCATTTTTGCATCACATGGTACGCAATATCGTAGGTTGCCTGATTTACGTGGGCAAAGGCAAATACCCACCGGAATGGATGGAAGCTCTCCTAAAAGGCTGTAAGCGCAGTGACGCCGCCCCTACTTTTCCTGCTGCCGGGTTATACTTGGCTGGAATCAACTATGATGCCAAATGGAAGCTACCTGCTTTTGTCGACCCGCCGCTTGCCGCCGTATTACCAAGGATAAGCAGTTCTGTCTGCAAACTCGTTTCCGATAAGAGGAATATGTGAGAATAATTTGCCGCGCATCTGCTGGCTGCAATGTAGTGACAACATTTCTCTTGAAAAATTGAGATACCGAAGCCTTCGAAGTAAGGTATCGCGCGTTACTCAAAACGGCAGTGTGCACGCTACCTTCTATACGGCTAACTCCTTTATCGGAACTTACAGAAAAACTGCAACATGTCCATCCGGGTAAAAATTTGCGGTATCACGCGCATTGAAGATGCGCTAGCAGCGATGCATTTTGGTGCAAATGCCATCGGCTTTGTATTCTGGAGGCAGAGTGCGCGGTATATTGCACCGGCCACTGCTCGGGAAATTATTACGGTGCTGCCGCCATTCGTTACAACAGTAGGTGTCTATGTTGATCCGGATCCGGAATGGGTGGAGGAAACCGCCTTAGTGGCGGGCCTGAATTTGTTGCAATTTCATGGTGATGAGCCCCCTGAATTTTGCCGGGGATTTTCGTTGCCTTATATAAAGGCCGTGCGAGTCAGGCCGGGGTTAGATTTGCTACAATACGCAACCCATTATGGCGGGGCCAGGGGATTATTGCTGGATACCTATGTTGAAGATGCGCTCGGCGGTACCGGACATGTATTTGATTGGAGTTTGATTCCACATAACTTGCCGCTACCGTTGATTTTGTCAGGAGGGCTGCACGCGGGCAATGTTACGATGGCGATCGATCAAGCCCGGCCTTGGGCGGTAGACGTATCAAGCGGTGTGGAAGCCAGTAAAGGTATCAAGGATGCGGAGAAAATTGCCGCTTTCATGCGAGGAGTTCGAATCAGTGAAAGTTTATGATCTTCCTGACAGGCAGGGCCACTTCGGTCCATATGGCGGTGTGTTTGTCGCTGAGACGCTGATCGCGGCGCTGGACGAATTACGTGTTCAGTATGAACATTATCGGGACGATGCCGATTTTCAGGCGGAATTTGCTTATGAACTGAAGCATTATGTAGGGCGGCCCAGCCCTATCTATCATGCAAAAAGATGGTCCACTCATCTGGGGGGTGCGCAGATTCTGTTGAAGCGCGAAGATCTGAATCATACCGGCGCGCACAAAATAAATAACGCTGTGGGACAGGCTCTCCTGGCCAGGCGAATGGGAAAATCCCGAGTGATCGCCGAGACGGGCGCGGGTCAGCATGGCGTCGCCAGTGCCACGGTGGCAGCGCGCTATGGTATGGAATGTGTGGTTTACATGGGTTCCGTAGATGTGGAGCGACAGGCCGCCAATGTTTACCGGATGAAACTTCTGGGTGCAATCGTAGTGCCGGTCGAATCAGGCTCCCGAACATTGAAAGATGCGCTCAATGAGGCCATGCGAGACTGGGTTACGAATATCGAAAATACATTTTACATCATTGGCACGGTGGCGGGACCACATCCCTATCCGATGATGGTGCGTGATTTCCAGGCAGTGATTGGAAGGGAAGCCATTGCCCAGATGCAGGAAGAGTACGGGCGCCAGCCGGATGCGCTAATCGCTTGCGTGGGTGGCGGGTCCAACGCGATTGGCCTGTTTTACCCCTATCTGGACAGCAATATCCGCATGATCGGCGTGGAAGCGGCAGGACGCGGAATTGAAAGCGGCCAGCATGCCGCTACGCTGACGCAGGGAAGGCCCGGTGTATTACACGGTAATCGCACTTATCTGATACAGGATGAGAACGGGCAGATCATCGAAACACACTCCATTTCGGCGGGCCTGGATTATCCTGGCGTGGGTCCGGAACATGCCTGGCTCAAGGACAGCAAGCGTGCTGAATACTTCAGTATTACCGACGAAGAAGCGCTGGCGGCATTTCATGACCTGTGCCATTACGAGGGCATCATACCGGCACTGGAATCCAGCCATGCCTTGGCTTATGCCGCTCAGCTCGCGCTCACACTCAGTCGGGATAAAATGCTGCTGGTGAATCTCTCCGGACGCGGGGATAAGGATATGGCCACCGTGGCGCAGGCCTTCAATATTACTTTTTAACCAAATCCCCTATTCTTATTCATGTCTCGCATTACAATCGTATTCGACAAGCTGCGCCAGAAAAACAGAAAAGCCCTGATTCCTTTTATCACGGCCGGCGATCCCGACCCTGCTGTGATGGTGCCGTTGATGCACGAACTAGTGAAGGCTGGCGCGGATATCATCGAACTGGGGGTTCCATTTTCCGACCCCATGGCCGATGGGCCGACCATACAGCGTTCTTCCGAACGGGCGTTGAAACATCATGTGAGTTTGAAGGATGTGTTGACAATGGTAAAGGAGTTCAGGGAAAGCAACACTGTCACGCCGGTAGTGCTGATGGGCTATGCTAACCCGATAGAAGCAATGGGATATGAAAAATTCGCGTCAAGAGCAAAAGCATGTGGCATAGACGGGGTATTAACGGTGGATTACCCGCCGGAAGAATCAGAAGAATGGGTTAAATATCTCGAACGCCAGCAAATCGACGCGATTTTCCTGCTCTCTCCCACTACTCCGCAAGCGCGCATCGAGCACGTCGCAAAAATGGCGAAGGGATACGTGTATTACGTTTCTTTAAGGGGCGTCACCGGCGCACTAAGCCTTGACTTGACCGATGTCGCCCGCAAACTCGCCCAGTTGCGCTTCACGATTTCCATTCCCATCGGCGTCGGTTTCGGTATACGTGATGGCGCGACCGCCAGGGCAGTGGCGGAGCTTGCCGATGCGGTAGTGATCGGTAGCCGCATCATTGAGGAGATAGAACGCTCTCCCAAGGAAGAGGTGCTGATGAATGTCCATCGTCTGGTACAAAGCCTGCGCAGTGCCGTGGATGAAGCAGCTCCTCAACACGCGAATTTATGAGCTGGTTTCAGAAACTTCTTCCGCCAAAAATCAAGCGCAAGGAAAGCGGCGAAAAGAAAGTCGTACCCGAAGGGTTATGGAGCAAGTGCGCTTCCTGCGAGGCGGTGCTGTATTACTCGGACTTGGGAAACAATCTCAACGTCTGCCCCAAGTGCAATCACCACAATCGCATTTCCGCCCGCGTGCGGCTTGATTTGTTGCTGGATGCCGAGTGCCGTTATGAGATCGGTCCGGAAGTGGTGTCGCTCGATCCGCTTAAGTTCAAGGATAGCAAACGTTATATCGATCGATTATCGGCAGCAAAAAAGGAGACTGACGAAGACGATGCCCTGGTGGTCATGCAAGGCAGTGTAAAAACCATACCTCTGGTTGCGGCAGCGTTCGAGTTCGGTTTCATGGGAGGCTCGATGGGCTCGGTGGTCGGTGAGCGCTTTGTACGCGGAGTGCAGGCATGCGTTGAACAGCGCTTGCCATTTGTGTGTTTCTCCGCCAGTGGCGGCGCACGTATGCAAGAAGGGCTGTTATCGCTTATGCAAATGGCCAAGACAACAGCGGCGCTTACGCATTTGAGTCAGGAACAGCTTCCTTTTATCTCGGTCCTTACAGATCCCACCATGGGCGGCGTATCGGCTAGTTTTGCCTTCATCGGCGATGTGGTAATCGCTGAGCCGGGGGCGCTGATTGGTTTTGCAGGGCCACGCGTAATCGAGCAGACAGTGCGTCAAACCCTGCCGGAAGGTTTTCAGCGTGCTGAGTTCCTGCTGGAGCATGGTGCCATAGACATGATTGTGGACCGCAGACAAATGCGCGATAAGCTTGCGAGCCTTTGCACGTTGCTGATGCGGACATCCGCGCCCGCATCCTGATCTTAGAATGTCTTTTACATAATATTTGTCACTTATGCCGAGGCGCATAGGACAGCAATGATAGAACCCGATTCAAAATCCAGAACGCTTTCTGATTGGCTGATATTTCTCGAAAGCCTCCATCCGAAGACCATAGAGATGGGCCTGGAACGTGTAAATCGGATCAGAACTGAGCTAGGCCTTGTTCCATCTTTCCCCATCATCACGATCGGCGGCACAAATGGAAAAGGGTCAACATGCGCCATGCTGGAGGCGATTCTGAATCGTGCTGGGTACCGCGTAGGTTGTTACACCTCGCCACATTTGCTACGCTACAACGAGCGGGTACGGATAAATCGGCAGGAAGCGAGCGACGTCGAATTATGCAACGCCTTCCAGGATGTGGACTCAGCCAGGGAGGATAGCGGCATCTCCCTGACTTATTTCGAATTCGGAACGCTGGCTGCGATGCAATTGTTCAACCAAGCCGAGGTGGACATCGCGATTCTGGAGGTGGGACTCGGCGGGCGATTGGACGCAGTCAATATTTTTGATGCCGATTGTGCGGTGCTTACCAGCATCGACCTCGACCATATGGATTATCTCGGTGACACGCGGGAAAAAATTGGATTCGAGAAGGCGGGAATTTTCAGAAGCGGGAAGACAGCAATCTGTTCGGAGACGGATGTTCCCGAGACTGTACGACGCTACGCCAAGGCCATCGGCGCAAAGTTTGCGCATATTGGCGAGGATTTTGGTTATTCAGCCAACATGGCCGACGCGACCCAGTGGGATTACTGGGGGGTTGCTGGGAAGCGCCATTCGCTTCCACACCCTGCGTTGCGTGGCGCGTATCAGTTGAACAATGCAAGCGCCTGCCTCGCTGCGCTGGATGCCTTCAGGAATAATTTTCCGGTTACCATGGGCGACATACGCCAAGGTTTAATCGAAGCCACATTGCCGGGCCGATTTCACGTGTTGCCAGGCCGGCCGGCGACGGTTCTGGATGTCGCGCATAATCCGGCTGCCGCGCATGCCCTGGCTATCAATCTGGCCAGCATGGGGCGCTCTCGAAAGACTTATGCGGTATTCGCCATGCTCAGGGATAAGGATATTGCCGGCGTGGCGCGGGCCGTTGCATCAAAAGTCGATATATGGCTGACCGCAGGTATTAATGCACCACGCGGTGCTTCGGCAGATGAGGTGGTGCAAGCACTGGAAGCAGCAGAAGTAACTGGAGCGGGGAAAACCATTCGCACTTTTCTCCATCCCGCTATGGCCTATGCATATGCCTGTGAGCGTGCGACCGAAAATGATAGAATTTGCGTATTTGGGTCGTTTCATACCGTGGCTGAAGTGTTACGGTATCGGAAGATGGCTGCGCGCACATAGCAATCACGCAAATTCATGGCAAAGACTGTCAGCGAAGAAGAAATTCAACTTAGAAAGCGTGCCAGAAGACGTCTAGTGGGTGCTATTACTCTGGTGATCGCAGCTGTTGTAATTTTGCCAATGGTACTCGATAGCAAACCGGAACCACGAAGTCAGGAAATCGATATTCGTATCCCTTCTGAAGATTCCGCAGGTGAGTTTACTCCCGGCGTGGGTCCCCGCATAGAAACCCCTCTTATCGATGGTTCCGAAGAATCCGTAACTGCGGTACAGCAGGATCAACAGAAAAAAACCGTGTTACCCGCAGAGTCTGCCCAATCCAATCATGAATCGATAGAGAAGCCGGTTGCGGCAAGCCCGGGTTCCAAGCCTGAATCGGGCGCTGCCAAAATTATTGTCCCTCCGGACGCATTTGTGGTGCAATTGGGTGCCTTTTCTGATCCTGCCAAGGCCAGGCAACAGCAGCAAGGCCTGATACCCAAGGATATCAAGGCTTATACGGAAACGCTCAAGACCGATAAGGGCGAAATAACACGCGTGCGAGTGGGTCCTTTCCGGACTCGCGAGGAAGCGGAGGATACGCGCGAGAAACTGAAGAAGTTGGGGTTTGATAGCGTGGTAACAGATAAAGCAGCGCCATGAGGAGCTTAGGGACGTTCATTTTGCATAGGCAGACAGGCAAATCACGCTTTTGTAATTTGTTCCTGTTCAAGAATGACTATTTTTGATTACTCTGTTCTTGCCATACTCGCGCTATCCATCTTGCTGAGCGTGGTACGCGGTGTGGTGCGCGAATTACTGTCGCTGGCGGGTTGGGTCGTTGCGTTCATGGTAGCGAATTCCTTCGCAGCGGCGTTTGCGCCTATGCTGCCGTCCGGTATCGTTGGCGATTCGCTCCGTACCTTGCTGGCCTTTGCCGGGCTGTTTTTATCGGTATTGCTGGCAATGGCACTGATTACCATGTTGATATCCGCGCTGGTAAAAACCGTGGGACTGGGGTTTGCCGACAGGTTTTTTGGCTCATTGTTCGGTTTTATACGTGGCCTTCTGATAGTGTTATTAGTCGTATTGACAGCAGGGTTGACTGCGTTGCCGCAAGAGCCATTCTGGCGGAAAGCTTTGTTGAGCAAGCCTCTCGAAACAGCGGCGATGATGGCAATGCCATGGTTGCCGCAGGATGTATCCAAGCACATCAGCTATGTAAAATTAAATCGCGAACAATGAAGGGCCATTGTCCCAGTATAATATAGACATCTGGGATCCCTGTTTCGCCGCAAGAGGCAAACTCCTTAGTAGACAGGGGAGAAACATTTTTTGCTCGCGTACTCAATAGACGCATGAACTGCCCTGAGCGTTAATTTTACCGATGCCTATAGTAGTCATGCCTATAAGTGTGAGAAGAACTCGGGCCTTTTTGTACAGCGTTAATGTAAGCCAACTTTGCGGAGTGCAAATATGTGTGGAATTCTGGGCCTAGTTGCGCAAACTCCCGCCAACCAGTTGCTGTATGACGGGCTGCTGGTACTTCAACATCGTGGACAGGATGCTGCCGGCATCGTTACCGCGCAAGACAATACTTTTCACATGCACAAAGGCGCCGGTCTGGTAAGGGATGTGTTTCGCACTCGAAACATGCGTGCCCTTGTTGGTAATATGGGTATCGGACATGTGAGATACCCTACTGCCGGTTCCGCCGAATCATCGGCCGAGGCGCAGCCGTTTTATGTCAATTCCCCCTTCGGCATCGTGCTTGCGCACAACGGTAATCTTACTAATGCCATGCAACTCAATCAGGAATTATTTCGCGAAGATCTGCGGCACGTTAATACCAATTCCGATTCGGAAGTATTGCTTAATGTACTGGCTCACGAACTGCAGAGGGGTACAAAGAACTACCAACTGGACCCGGCCGCTATTTTTGCCGCTGTGTCGGGCGTGCATCGGCGTTGTCGAGGCGCGTATGCGGTAGTGGCGATGATCGCAGGTTATGGGCTGGTGGCTTTTCGCGATCCTTACGGCATCCGTCCGCTAGTATTTGGTTCTGCCGACACCGAGCGTGGGATGGAATATCTGGTGGCATCGGAAAGTGTGGCGCTGGACACGCTGGGCTTCAAGCTGGTGCGTGACGTCGCGCCCGGAGAAGCGATTTTCATTGATGGGGAAGGCAATTTTTACAGTAAACAATGTGCCGCCAGTCCCTCGCGTAATCCATGCATATTTGAGTATGTCTATATGGCACGCCCGGATTCGGTAATGGATGGCGTTTCGGTTTATGAAACCCGGCTTAATATGGGTGAGAGTCTGGCAGACAAGATTACCAGAACCATGCGGCATCTGGATATTGATGTCGTAATTCCGATTCCTGATTCTAGCCGTCCTAGCGCCTTACAGCTTGCCAATCGCTTGGGATTGAGCTTTCGTGAAGGTTTCGTCAAGAATCGCTATATTGGCCGCACCTTCATCATGCCGGGACAGCAGCAACGCCGTAAATCAGTTCGCCAGAAACTCAATGCCATGAGCGTGGAATTCCGTGGCAAAAACGTACTGCTGGTGGACGATTCAATTGTGCGCGGCACGACCAGCCGTGAAATCGTGCAAATGGCGCAGGGAGCTGGTGCGCATAAGGTGTATTTTGCTTCCGCAGCCCCACCGGTAAGATTTCCCAACGTCTATGGAATTGATATGCCGACACGGCAGGAGCTCATTGCTACCGGTCGAGACGATGATGAAATCTGCCGCGAAATTGGTGCCGATTATCTTGTATACCAGGAACTCGATTCCCTCATAAAAGATGTATCCCGGGTCAATCCATCCATTACGCATTATGAAACCTCTTGCTTTGATGGTAAATATATCACCGGCGATGTATCACCGGAATATCTGGCCGTTATAGAGGCACAGCGTAATGGCGGTGCATCATTGTCGAAAGCCGGTTCCAGTACGCAGCTGGATTTGAATCTGGTTCCGGCAGATTAGGGAACCCGCATATTTTTGGGGGGAACGAGTTGCTGGCAAACTCGGGGCGACTCGTTCAAGGTTTTTATTCAGAGCTCTTAAGGAGATTTGACAAAAATAACTGCCAAGCGTAATTTAACACTGTGCGCCGATTTGATATTCAGCTTGCGGGCGCGTTATAAATTCGGCTAAAGCGGGAAAACCCGTTTTGGCAAATGCTGAGCGGGTTTTTTATTGCGGGAGATATTGCATGTCAGACAATTTTGAACTGGAAACACTGGCGTTACATACGGGCATTCATCGCAGCCAATTCAATGAACACTCCGAGGCCTTGTACCTGACTTCAAGTTTTGTATTTGACAGCGCTGCCCAAGCCGCGGCGCGTTTTTCCGGTGCAGAACCGGGAAATATATATTCACGTTTTACCAATCCTACGGTTACAGCTTTCGAAGAGCGCCTTGCCGCTCTGGAAGGGGCGGAAACCTGCGTGGCCACTGCTTCCGGTATGTCAGCGATACTCGCCTGCGTGATGGGACTGCTTTCGGCCGGCGATCATGTCGTTGCGTCGCGCAGCCTGTTCGGCGCGACAGTAAATCTGTTCAATAATATCCTCAAGCGTTTCAATATCGAAACTACGTTTGTGTCTGCTACCGATATTATGGCGTGGGAAGCGGCGATGAAACCCGACACCAAATTGCTTTTTATAGAAACGCCTTCTAATCCCCTCACCGAAATTTCCGACATCGCCGCACTTGCCGCTGTGGCAAAAAGAGCCGGTGCGTGGCTTGCGGTGGATAACTGTTTTTGTTCACCGGTGCTCCAGAGACCGCTGGATCTGGGGGCCGATCTTGTGATTCACTCCGCCACCAAGTATCTGGAGGGCCAGGGCAGGGTATTAGGCGGTGCAGTGCTCGGGAGCCGAGACTTGGTGATGGAACAAGGTGTGTTCGGTTTCTTGCGCACCGCCGGACCCAGTTTGAGTCCATTCAATGCCTGGGTCATCTTGAAAGGTATGGAGACACTTAAAATCCGCATGGATGCTCATTCCGCCAATGCTTTGCAAATTGCCCGCTGGCTGGAAGACCAGCCAGGCGTGGCAAGAGTTCATTACCCCGGCTTGCAGTCGCATCCCCAGTACGCGCTTGCAAAACGCCAGCAAAGAACCGGTGGGGGCATTGTTTCATTTGAGTTAAAGAATGGAAAAGATGCAGCCTGGCGAGTAGTAGATTCCGTCCGCTTGATTTCGATTACCGCCAACCTGGGCGATACAAAGAGTACGCTGACGCATCCTGCAACCACCACCCATGCCCGGATCGGTCAGGAAAGCCGGGACGCGGCGGGAATTACCGACGGCCTGCTGCGTATCGCAGTGGGACTCGAAGCAGTGGAAGATCTCAAGGCAGATCTGGCACGGGGGCTGACAGCATAATTACCGTAATGCGTTTAGAGAGTCTCTATCGTGCAAACATAACAGCGATCGTTAGCCTTTGCGTCGCGCTGCTTCGTAAAGCGGAGTAACAATTGGCAGCAACGATTCAATCTGTTGAACGCGGGATGAATCCGCCGGGTGCGTGCTCAGGAATTCGGGTGGCTGACCGCCACTATTGGCTCTCATCATCTTTTGCCATAGCGTAATGCCGGCACGTGGATTGTAGCCTGCACGGGCACTCAGTTCCAAGCCGATACGATCGGCCTCAGCTTCGTCAGTACGGCTGAACCGGGTGGCTATCAGGGCATCGTAACCGGCACTGGCCAGTTGGGTCGTAGTCTGGCTCAGGCCTAGTACCGCAGCTCCGACTCCCATCGCAGCCTGTGCGGCAATCGCTTGCGACACCTGTTCACGCGAGTGCTCGCGTAGTGCATGAGCGATTTCATGCCCCATTACAACCGCGATTTCCTCATCAGTAAGTTGTAATTGATTGATCAGTCCGGAGTAAAACATGATTTTGCCGCCAGGCATGCAGAACGCGTTTAGCTCGTTGCTATCAATGATATTGACTTCCCATTTCCACCCGGGCGCATCGCGGCGGAATGTGCCGGTCTGCGGCTCGATCCGGCGGCCTATGGCCTGCACCCGCTGCAGCATTTTCTGATCTTTATTCAGGGCGCCTTGCTGTGTCGCATCCGACTTCAGCTTGGTATAGCCCTGTGCGGCCGTTTGCTCCAGTTGTTCCGAAGAGATAAGCAGGAATTGAGAGCGGTTTGCGCCGACTGCCCCGCCTGCAGTGGTGGTGGCGCATCCACTAAGCGTAATTAAGGAGATACCGGTGAATATGGCTGCTAGGATTCGAAAATCGGGCATGATCTCCTCATAAAGAAGGTATTGTTATTTATGATAAATATTCCAGTCGACGCCACTCTCAACTCAATGCTTCTTCAACCCTTACCTTCTCAGGCTTATGGTAGCTTGCTCATTTCGCTTGGGTAATGGGTCGAGACAAAATACCGTCGTCAGCCCACCCTGACGTAAAGGCATTCTTTTGCTGCCTGTGCCGAAAGTTAAATTCGGAGCTCGGAATTGCGGACTCCGGTCATCAAACTACTTCCGCTTTCTGCACTGTCACATTTTCCAGTGGTACGTTCTGGTGGCCGCCTCGATCGCCAGTTTTTACTTTCTTGATCCGGTCTACCACATCAAGCCCTTCCACAACTTTGCCAAACACGCAATAGCCGAAGCCCTGAGAGGTGGATGCAGTGTAATTGAGGAAATCGTTGTCAGCGACATTGATAAAAAATTGTGCAGAGGCGGAGTGTACGTCTGATGTGCGCGCCATGGCGACGGTATATTTATCGTTCTTGAGGCCGTTTGCGGCCTCGTTTTGAATCGAGGCACGAGTCTTTTTCTGAATCATGCCCGGTTCAAATCCGCCTCCCTGGATCATGAAGTTATCGATCACGCGATGAAATATGGTGTTGTCGTAATGTCCGCTATTCACATAGTCAATGAAATTTTGAACAGTTAAGGGTGCCTTTTCGCTTTCGAGTTCAAGAGTAATGACGCCGTGATTGGTGTGCAGATTGATCATGTTTGTCCTTATTTGTCAGGGGTGGTGGCAGCAACAGCGGAGTCCGCTGTGAGAAGTCTGATTTCTTCAATTATTACGGTTTGCTTGGGTACATCGCCTGGAAAAGGCCCGCTTGAGCCTGTGGGGATGGTGGCGATTTTATTGACGACATCCATTCCCTGGATAACTTTGCCAAAAACGGTATAGCCGTAACCTCGTTGAGTCGGTGCGGTATAGTTGAGAAACGCGTTATTGGCTACATTGATGAAGAATTGCGCGGTAGCGGAGTTCGGGTCCGAAGTACGGGCCATTGCCACTGTTCCTGTTTCATTCTTAAGACCATTCGCCGCCTCATTCTCAATAGGCTGCCTTGTTGGTTTTTGTTTGAGCGTCTTGTCGAATCCACCGCCCTGAATCATGAATCCTGGAATAACACGGTGAAAAACAGTACCTTTATAGTGGCCGTCCTTCACGTAGCCCAGAAAATTTTCCACAGTCTTCGGTGCTTTATCGGGATAGAGCTCAAATACTATATTACCGAAATTGGTCTTTATTTCAACCTGAAGATTGGCAGCATCGGCGGAATGAGCAGCAACGGTAAAAAGAACTGAGAGGGTAGCGAGAAGCCGGATGATATGCATGGGATTTCCTATAAAGAGGGAGGATTAATTGGTTGATTTTTGCCATTACACCGCGTTTTCGTAAATAATTTTCCACCGCCCGTTCTTGCTCTCTCTCATCCAGTATTGACGTTTTTTCATTTTATTTGAAAGATTATTACTGGAATATTCCTGATCAAAATTGACTACCACCAAATCGTCTCTGCCGGGGTAAAGGTACATGCCAACGTTGCTGATACTTACTTTGATCCAGTTTTTGGCAGCATTTACCTGGCGTTTGTGTTTTACCCATTCAGCCAGACTCTGGTTATCGCTGGAAAAGTTACTTCCATAGTGCATGATATAGGCATCGACTTTTCCGCTCTCCCAGTCGCGCCGCCAGTTTTCCAGATGTCGTGTCAGTTTCTCGCGCAAGATGGCTGCATCGCCAGGTTTTGCCCATTCTGTTTCGTCGCTGATGATGATGGGAGTAACGCCGACTTGCAACGCCATGCCTACCGCATCCAAATCCTGGTTAGCGAGTACCACGCAACCGTCGCTGGCCCGGGGCGGTCGGCTATACGTGTTTGAGGGCGTGCCGTGCAGCCAAATGCCAAAACCATTGCGCCCATGCCGTTTATCCCATTCGTTAGGGTAATCGATGGGGAACGCACCGCTACCGTAAAAGTCAGTGAGTTTCTCACGCGGCAGAATGCCAGTAATAAAATACACGCCGACAGGGGTTTTCTTATCACCTTCCTTTAATTTCTGCGATCCGTTTTTGCCGCTGCTGATGTAATAGTCGGCGAGATAGCGAGGCTTGCCACCGAGATTCTCGTATACATAAAGCCGCGATTTGCGGGTATCGGCAATGACCGCATATTTTTGCTCTGGCGGCATCTGCAGCAGATATTTAGGTGCCATATCAAGGGGAACCGTTTCCTGATGACGCTGCATTCTTGCTTGTGCTTCCTCGCGCAGATCGGTGATGCTCTGCTGCGGAATTTCGACTGTGCCGCCTATTTCGCTGATAGGGCGAGCACGAGCCAACAACAGATCACCCCTAATCAGGTGTGCCAATCGGAAATTGGGATTGGTCTTGATCAATTGTTCGATTCCACTCAAGGCGGAATCCATACGACTCTCCGTAATTGCTTGTAGGCTTCTGACGAGCATTGCCTCTGGTACGCTCACAGATGACCCAGCCAGAATTGGGTCACTCGCCCACGTACCGGTTGTTCCGAGGCATAATCCCGCCGCTACAGCTGCAGTAAGCGCGGTGGTTATGAATAGCCCGTGCTTAGGAAAGATCATGTTGATGAATGATTTCATCGTCCCACGTGTTCCTGTTTTATCAACCACTTTCCCCCCGTTTTGACCATCTCGAGGCTTTTGGTGGTAGTGCTTTTAACCGCATCGGAATGATACGATTGCCTGAAGCTTACTCTGGCGTGCCGGGTATCGGTAAGGCTGACTTTGGGGCTAGCAATATCGACGTGGATAGACTTTGGCTTGCTAATACGTTCATGGCGGCTTTTTTCCCATGCTGAGCGTGAGACACCCCGAGGGGGATGGAAATCGCTTCCATAAAACGCAAGATATGCGGCAACATCCTGATCCGACCATGCCTTTGCCCAGGCTCTTACGGTTTCGAGAATTTCTCCAGAGTTGTTTTCCGTGCCGCGGGATTTTTCCGGGACAGGTGTTTCTGCAATGGCAGGTCTCTCCGGCATGGATTTTTCAGCCGCTTTTTCCAGCGCTTTCTCAGCCGCTTTTTTGGGAGTTTTTTCCGCTTTTTTTTCAACTTCTTGTGCCACTTTTGTATCGCTCGGTGATTTAACGCCTGCAGTCTGAGTTCCTTTAGGCCTGCTCGAAAACAGGTCTTTGATCATTGAAAGCTTGGTCTGCGCAGCAGTATTGCCTTTGTCCAGTTGTAAAGCTTTCCCATAGGCTTCACTGGCCATCTTGGCATAAATGTCACCCAGATTCTCGTGCGCGGTGGAATAGCTGGGGTGGGTACGTATCGCCATTTCCAGTGCAACCTTAGCTTTGTCATATTGGCCCTGACTGGCATAGAGCACCGCAAGATTATTGTAGGGTTCCGGCAATTCCGGATAATCTTCCGAAAGCGAGGAGAAGATCCGGGTGGCATCGGCGATCTTATTCTGCTCGGTAAGGATAAGGCCTTTCTGGAAGCGCATTTGGGCGTCCTTAGGCCGGGTGGCAAGGTAAGCGTCCGCTTGCTCAAGCGCTTTTGCCAGATTGCCCTGCTTATAGAGTTTGGCAACCTCCTCGTTCTCATCGGCAAACGCCACGAAGCTCGACAGCAATAAGACGGTAGCACAAGCTGCCATAAACGCATTTGCCCGCTGAAAATTTCGCGTTTTCATTGTGCTATACTTCTCCGGTTTTTGTGGGGTAATCCTAGAATCTTCAAGATTCTACCAAGAAGCATACCGATTCTACCAAGAAGCTTATCCATTTCACAATCTCGCCAGATGCTCAAGATCCATAATTCGCTTGCCAGGGAAAAGCAGGATTTCGTTCCCCTGACACCCGGCAAGATCAAGATATATGTTTGTGGCATGACTGTTTACGACTATTGTCATCTCGGTCACGCGCGCATGATGGTGGTATTTGACATGGTAGTCCGCTGGCTACGAGCTATCGGCTTTGATGTGACCTATGTGCGCAATATCACCGATGTTGACGATAAAATCATCAAGCGTGCGCAGGAAAATGGTGAGGCTATGGAAACGCTGACTGCCCGTTTCATTCAGGCGATGGAGGAGGATGCCGCCGCGCTTGGTGTGGCGCCGCCTTCCTGTGAGCCGCGTGCCACCCGGCATGTGGAAAAAATGGTCGCCATGATACGCACTCTGGTGGATAAGGATCTTGCCTACGCTGCAGCCAGCGGCGATGTTTATTATGCTGTGCACAGATTTCCCGATTATGGAAAGCTTTCCGGAAAATCGCTCGACGATTTGCGTGCGGGGGAGCGAGTAGTTATCGATCCAAACAAGCAGGATCCGCTGGATTTCGTGTTATGGAAAGCCGCCAAGCCCGGTGAACCCCAATGGGAATCGCCTTGGGGGATGGGACGCCCCGGTTGGCATATCGAATGCTCGGCGATGAGTGAGCATTACCTGGGTGAGCACTTCGACATACATGGGGGCGGACAGGACTTGCAGTTTCCCCATCATGAAAACGAGATTGCGCAAAGCGAGGGCGCGCATGAGCATACTTTCGTCAATTATTGGATGCATAATGGTTTCGTGCGTGTCAATGATGAAAAAATGTCCAAGTCGCTCGGCAATTTTTTTACGGTGCGCGAAATACTCAACCGTTATCAATCCGAAGTGGTGCGTTTCTTTATCCTGCGCGCGCATTACCGTAGCCCGCTGCATTATTCAGACCAGCATCTGGAAGATGCCAAACGCGCCCTCGACCGCCTTTACACAGCGCTGAAAGGACATGAGGTAAACGGAACCGTAACGATAGACTGGAACGAGTCCCATGCGCGCCGTTTCAGCGATGCGATGAATGACGACTTCAATACCCCCGACGCTATAGCCGTACTGTTCGATCTGGCCAACGAAGCCAACAGAACCGGGTCGCCTGGAGATATCGCATTGATGAAAGCGCTGGGGGGGGTGCTGGGCTTGCTGCAGCAGGATTCACGGCAGTATTTCCAGGATGCGGCGATTGCGGGAGATTCCATATTTACCCCGGAACGCATTGAGCAAATGATCCAACTGCGCCTTGTTGCCCGCACGGACAGAAATTATAGCGAGGCCGACCGTATTCGCAAGGAATTGGTGGACGCAGGCATCGTTCTGGAAGATGGTCCGCAAGGTACCACCTGGCGGCGAGGATGATTTTTTTATGCACGGTACTATAATGAAATTAGATTACTTTACATAGCGACTAATGCTTCCGTGAAATGGCAATTGGTCAGAATAAGGGCTTTGTCGGGGATCGATAACTCCACTCACAGGGTACACTTCCTACGAGGAAGATAAAAATGGAACTGAATGTTAAAAGAACGGACCTCTCTGAAAATTGCACGATTGGCGAACTTTCCGTGGGTGGCCAGTTTGAATGCTACACTCTGGAAGATACGGTGAGGCCGGTCAAGATCAAAGGCGTGACGGCCATTCCTGCGGGGCGCTATGAAGTCATTATCAATTATTCACAGCGATTTAATCGCCAGCTTCCGCTTCTTATGAATGTACGCGACTTTGAAGGAGTCCGGATACATCCCGGAAATACAGCCGCGGATACAGAGGGGTGTATTTTGGTAGGCCAGACGAAAAGCGAGGGATTCGTGGGGGAAAGCCGGCGGGCTTTTGAACAGCTTTTCAATAAATTGCAAGTTGCATCCGTGACCGGCAAGATATTTATTGAAATTGCGTAGTGTTTGCGGGTCGGATCCTCTCTGATAATGCTGAACCTCCTGAAACAGATGCTGCTTTTTGGTCTGGCTGTTACGCTATCCCTTGTACCCCTCATGCCCTTGGAGGCCCTTGCGCAGACAGGAGCCATTCCGTTCATGCAGGAGAAAATATCCATGCTGCCTTCCGGCAGGAAAGTTGCCGTCACGTTTCGTGAGCGCCCATGCAAAAAAGATGAATGCCACGAAGCCGACGTGGGCTTATGGGGCATAGATGGGGGTGTCCCGCAGTTCGTCACCGAGGTTTTTTTTGTCTTTATCGATGGCAAGAAATTTGCCATTCCTGAGAAGTTTTATAAAGATCTTACCAATATTTATCGACTGAATGTCTCTGAACAGGAGAGACGCGTCATCATCGAATTCAAGGGCGGAGAGACTGCGGGTGCATTTACCGCACGCTTCACGCTAGGTGGCATGTGCGGATTCGAGCGCGAAGTCTGTGGGGAGATATGCAAGGAAATATGGGAGCGGACCGCTTGGTATAACTCATTCGCCTACGAAGCAGACCCGCAATGCAAGAGCGGAATTCAATGAGTTTTAGCGCCGCGAAGGAGAATGAATGACTCTGGTACTCGATTCGCTTTTGCGCGCCTTTCGCGATTTATTCCGGTTTCAGGTCTTATGGATAGTAATCTGGCCCATTCTGGTAGCGGCCCTGCTATGGCTGATTCTGGGCGTGGTTTTCTGGAGTACTTTCTCGGGATGGATCGAAAGCGGCCTCACAGCAATTGGCCTTCAAACCTGGCTGGAAGGAGTGGAACCGAGGTGGATTGCATACGGAATCCAAGGCATGGCGCATCTGATTCTTTTCGTGCCACTGGTTTTTGCTACTGCGCTGGTGATTACGGCACTATTCGCCATGCCTGCTTTGATTCGCTTGGTGGCCGATCGAGATTATCCGCAACTAGAACGCGAGAATGGCGGTGGCATTGCCGGCAGCCTGCTCAATGCCTTGTTTGCTGTCGTAATCTTTGTCGTCATATGGATTCTTACCTTGCCATTGTGGCTAATCGGTGTCGGCATGGTTATCCCATTTGTTGCCGCGGCGTATCTGAACCAACGCCTGTTCCGTTACGATGCGCTGGCGGAGCATGCCAATCGTGAAGAAATGCATGCGATATTTTCCGCTTACCGGCCGTCGCTGTGGGGGCTGGGACTGCTGACCGGTCTGGCACAATTTATACCGTTTTTCAACTTGTTCGCACCGGTACTCGCTGCGCTGGCCTTCATTCATTTCGGCTTGGCACAACTGGCGCAGTTGCGTCACTTGCCGCAATTGCATTAAGGGGTTCGCTTGCCGCGGTTCGGCGTTTTCCGTTATTGCATGTGAATAATAATGTAATTTTGCACTTTGCCTGACGTCAACTCTGAGTTCCCATGTCTATCCGGCTTTATTAATTTGGATGTGTTATGTAACAATGCTTTTCGACGCACTTCTCTGGGGGAAGAAAAATGTTCATGCGACTCCGTACAATTCATCTCATGACGTTAGGATTAGCGGTAACGGCGGGCAACATTGCTGCCGTGCCTGCATCTGCGCAGACTGGCGAGAACACTTTGGCATCCACGGTATCTGCCGTTGGCCGTAATGCGTATCAGCGTTACGCACAGCTGGAATCGGCAAATCAGGCAGATCGGGAGGATAAAGCTGCGCCGAGGCTGCTGAACCTTGGTTCACATACTTTTCCGGTCAGCACGCGCAACAAGTTGGCGCAGCAGTACATCAACCAGGGGATGAATCTTTCCGTTGCATTTAATCATCCCGAAGCAGGCCGCGCATTTCGGGAAGCAGCCCGGCTTGAGCCCTCGCTAGCGATGGCATATTGGGGTCAGGCCCTTGTGCTTGGGCCCAATATCAATGCGAAGATGGAGCCGAATGACGAGATGCCGGCCCTACAACTCGTGCAGAAAGCCATCTCACTGATGGCCAATAAGACCTCGCCACGCGAGCGTGCACTGATCAGCGCGCTGGAAAAACGCTATACCGGCAAATCCGGGCAACGCAAGACAAACGACAAAGCCTACGCAGATGCCATGCGGGAAGTGCATGCGCGCTTTCCGGACGACCTCGATATCGCGATGCTCTATGTGGAGTCGATGATGGATCTCAACTCCTGGGGTTACTGGATGCGGGATGGATATCCACTTGAGGGAACCCCTGAAATCGTGGCGCTTACCGAGTCTGTAATACAGCGCAATCCGAAGCATCCCGCTGCGGTGCATTTCTACATTCACCTTGTCGAGCCAACGAATACGTCTGAGCGGGGGGAGAAGGCGGCAGATACTCTGCGTACCCTTATGCCGGCGGCGGGGCATGCGGTACACATGCCGTCGCACATTTATCAACGCGTGGGCCGCTACGCCGATGCCATAAAGAGTAACCAGCTCGCCATCGCGGCTGACGAGAATTACCTTTCGCACCGCCATGCCCAGGGTATGTACCCCATCATGTACACACCCCACAACATTCACTTTCTCTGGTTCGCTGCTACGGTGGATGGGCAAAGCCGGCTTGCAATCGAATCGGCACGGAAGGTGGCTGGCACTATAGATGACGCAGCGCTAGAGGCGGTGCCGGGAGCAGGGGTGTTCCGTGTGGTACCTTACTGGGCGTATGCGAGATTCGGGAAGTGGAATGAAATTCTCCAGGAGCCGGCGCCGTCCTCCACGAACGCATTTCTGAAAGGCGGTTGGCACTATGTGCGCGGCCTGGCATTTACCGCGACAAGGCAGTTGCAGCAGGCCGAGCAGGAGCTGGCAGCATTGCGCGAGATCGTGAAGGATGGGTCGCTGGATTGGCCGCTGATGTCGATCAATACCGCACGCGACGTGCTGGGCATTGGCCCCGAGGTGCTTGCGGGCGAAATCGCAGTGGCCCGTGGGCAATTTGATTCTGCCATCGCACACCTCGAGCGGGCGGTTCGTCTTGAGGATGCCCTGGCTTATACGGAGCCGCTGGAGTGGCAGTCTCCCCCCCGGCTGGCGCTGGGTGCCCTCCTGATGGAATCGGGGCGGCCAGCTGAAGCGGAGACGGTTTACTGGGAGGATCTGCGGAGGAATCGCAACAACGGCTGGGCACTTTTTGGATTGCTGCAGGCATTGCGTGCACAAAAAAAGGATGACCAGACAATGCTGATCGAGGCACGTTTTAAAAAGGCCTGGGCGCGTGCGGACCTGGAACTCAATGCTTCGCGCTTCGGGTGCGTGGCAACACCTCCGGCAACAATAGCACCATAGCACGCTTACCGGCAGCAGCGGGACGAGAACAGGAAAAACGTCGTGAGGAAGAAACAGTCAGCACCCGAACCTCTGATATGCACAATCGGACATTCAAGTCATACACCGAACGAATTTGCCAGCCTGTTGAGAATAAATGCAGTTACGCATGTTCTGGATATACACACTGTCCCGCGTTCCCAGGAAAACCCTCAGTTCAACAAAGAAACCTTACCAGATTTTCTGCAGGCCGCTGGCATTAAATATACACATCTGCCGGAGCTTGGCGGACTGCGGCATGCTCATAAGGATTCGATTAACGGTGCCTGGCGCAACGCGTCTTTTCGCGGATATGCATGACTACATGCAAACACCGGAATTCGGTGAATGTGCAAACGTCATGGCGCTTGCCGCGTACGAACGCTGTGCGTTGATGTGTGCGGAAGCGGTTCATGGTGCTGCCATTGTTCGTTGATTGCCGATGCACTTTATAACCCTGAGCGTGGAAGACATCATCGCTGCCAAAGGACGGAAATTGCATTTGATGACGCCATGTGCCAAAACGGATGGATTTAAGATCAGCTATCCTCCGGAGCCGGTATTCGGATTTCCGGATGTGAATGGAGCTGAACATTAATACCACTGGGGCACAACAATGAAAATATTCTGGATAGTACTTGTCCTCCTTGCCGTACCAGGCTTTCGGCCCGCCCTGGCATATGAAGATCTTTTTCCGAGGCAACCGGGGCCGGATAAGAATCAGAATCAATCGAAAAAACCGGGCCTGCAAGGCAAGGAGAATAGCCGGACAAAACAACGGGGACAGGTGAATACTCAGACTAGGCCCTGGGAGGTGAGGCCGTGGGAGCAGGGAAAGGAAGATAGTCAGACGAAACCATGGGAGGTAAGGCCATGGGATCCGCAGCAGAAAGCTACCGAGGACAGACGCCGGGTGGGGAGAAAAGCACGCAAGGAACAGTCTGAGAAGAAAAATAAACAGCTTCAGGAGGCTGACTCCCAGGATTCCCAGACTCGCACAAGGCAACGTCAGAGCCGGTGGCAGAGGCATCAAATGGACAGCCAACGGTACAGCCCCACGTCTGTTAGATAAGTAAAAAGGCTGAGGTAATGCTGCCGGTGTGCGTCCCGATTGCCCGTCGGCGTCTCTGCCGCTGGTGCGGGGCCCATAGATCGGGCTATGGACTTCTCCCAACCGGCAAAACTGCTTCGTCGTAGCCTGCCTTACCCTCATCTCATGTTCTAATGGATTATCTGGGTTAACAGTCGATTGAAATCGCAGTGGATTAAATCACCGATATGCTCAAGTGTGATATCGGCCGACGGGTATAAAACAGCGTTCCCGGGATCGTGCGCGTAATGCCCCTGGCGGGGGAAGACGGTAGTCAAGCGCGCTCCCATATCATTTTTCATTGCAGCCAGAATACGAAGTTTGTCGTCCACCATCACATAATGGTGGCCCGGATATCGCGCTTCTACCGCCTGCAGCATTTTTTCCTTGTGAACATAAATCAGCGCCCGGCCTTCGACCGCATCCCACAATCCCGAACGCTGAATCTTACGAGGCTGAAACACAACGTCGCCACAGGATGACTGTCTGTCCCCATCGGCGGGCGTGCGAGAGCGCATCGATTGCGCCTTCATAAAGGCGGTCGGCAAATGGATATTCCAGCAGGAATGCAGACATGAGCAGCAAGTCCGGATTGTTGATGTTGCTGATTCGGTATCGTTGCAATGCCCCCAGATAATCGGCATAGCCCAGTTCGGTTCGTAACGACTCGAATAAGGTCCAGTAGAGATCGCTGCTCTCGCGACCAAACTCATGCACAAGATGTTCCTTCAAATCCTCAATTACGCGGTCGTTATCCAGCAGCGTATTGTCCACGTCGAACAGGAACACAAGTTCTTTCGGCGCTGTCATGTTTCAGTTCGCTCCAATATAAACTTAATGTGAACGTTTGCGCGAAGCCGGGGGCAGCCACGAGCCGCTGGCTTTCCTGCGTGATCAAGCAATACCATCACCACTTTTCTCCGAAAGGCCGAAGATCAAGTTCGAATGTCCAGGCTTGTGGTGGTTGCTGCGTGAGGAAGTAAACGGATTCTGCTATCTGGGAAGGTTCCATGAAGAAATCATCGGGCTTGCCAGGCATCTGCTGCCGCGTTCGCTGTAAATTCACGATCCCGTCGAGAATTACGTAGCTCACATGAATTTTTTTCGGCCCGAGATATCTTGCCAATGATTGTGCGAGACCCCGCTGGCCCGCCTTTGCCGATGCAAAAGGGGCGAAGTTGGCGCCGCCCTTAATGGAGGCGGTAGCGCCAATAACTATGATATTGCCTGTTCCCGCGGTCCGCATATCGGGGAGCACTTCCTTTACCGTGTGAAACAATCCCCTGCAATTGATCTCCCAGGCATCCTGAAAGCTTTCCAGCGTTGCGTCGTCGATATTGGCAAAAGTGCCTGCGCCGGCGTTATATATCAGGACATCTACCGGTCCGAGCTGCTGTCGGATTTTAGCGAAGACCCCGGCTGAGGCATCCGTATCCCTGACATCATAGGAAAATGCGCTGGAACCCTTGATCTTCTTCGCAATTTCATTCAGTCTCATCTCGTTACGGGCGCAAAGCGCTACTCGATAACCACTCGCGGCAAACCGGGCACCGATCGCGGTGCCGTTACCAGGACCCACACCCACTACTACACAGACGTCTTTATCCATTATATGTCTCCCGGGAAAATGAAACGATTGACCGCATAGCGGCCTGGCGATCAGATTATAGCCTTTGCTGCGAGTGTTGTTTTTTCGAGCGATTCACATCCGGGAATTCAGCCGCATTCTCCGGTATACTTTCCAATATGTCCGGAACCTCGTTAATTATTACTGCTGCTGCCATACTGCTTGTCACCATGGCTTTTCTGGTGATCAGGCTGGGTATGCTTTCGACATTGGTGCGCGACTTGCTGGCGCAGCAGGCAAGGATGATGGAGGACAAGCACCGCGACATGCTCAAGGATTTGCATGAAGGATTGTCTAGACAGGGGGACAGATTATCCGATGCGCTTGGTAAAACCTCGGAGCAGTTGCGCGGAACGATGGAAGCGAGGCTGGATCAGATCAGCGGCCATGTTACCGAGCGTCTGGATGAAGGATTCAAAAAAACCAACGAAACATTTACCAGCGTCATGACGCGGCTTGCGACCATCGACGAGGCGCAGAAAAAAATTGACAGTCTCACCACCAACATGGTGAGCTTGCAGGAGCTTCTCGGCGATAAGCGTTCGCGCGGCGCATTCGGCGAGGTGCAGCTGGAGGCGCTGGTGCGCAATGTTTTACCTGCGTCTGCATTTACAATGCAGCACACGCTTTCCAACGGCAGCCGCGTCGATTGTGTATTGCGGTTGCCGCCGCCGACCGGTATGGTCGCGGTCGATTCAAAATTCCCGCTGGAAAATTTTCATCGCATGTTCGACCGGCAGGCGGATGATGCCAGCCGGACATCGGCTCAAAAACAATTCAAGATCGACGTGAAGAAACATGTGGATGATATTGCCAGCAAATATATCCTGCCGCCGGAAACATGTGACGGTGCAGTAATGTTCATCCCGGCCGAGGCGGTTTTTGCAGAAATCCATGCTTATCATTACGACGTGGTGGACTACGCCATGCAGAAACAGGTCTGGATAGTCTCGCCGACCACCCTGATGGCGGTACTGAATACTGCACGCGCGGTATTGAAGGATATGGAGACCCGCGAGCAGGTGCACATTATCAAGTACGAGCTTTCCAGGCTTGGCAAGGATTTTGTGCGCTTCGACGAGCGCATGAAGAAACTTGCCGATCATATCCGTCAGGCCAATCAGGATGTGGAAGAAGTGCATATCTCCAGCCGCAAGATCAGCCAGCGCTTTGCCCGAATCGACGCGGTCGAGCTGGATGTTACGCAATCGGAAAGCAGTAATGCGCTGGAATCCGGCGAGGACTGATTCGAAGATTCCTTAATGTCCTGGAGCGTCAAAACCTGGTATCGCCGCCGCGTACTCGAAAACGAATCTATTCCCGACAATCTTTGGCAAGAAGCGGTAACGCGGCTGCGATGCTTGCATGGTCTGAGTGCGATTGAGCTCAAGCGTTTACGTGAATACGTTATATTGTTTCTCCATGCCAAGCAAATAAGCGGAGCGCATGAGCTGGTTATCACCGGTGAGATTCATGTGATGATCGCAGCGCAAGCATGTATCCTGATTCTGAATCTCGATCTGGATTACTACGACGGATGGATTGAAATCATCGTTTATCCGGGTGAATTCATTCGCGACTACGAATATGTCGATGAGGATGGCGTGGTCCATCGTGCGAGAGAAGCGGTATCCGGTGAATCCTGGCTTGGCGGGCCGGTGATTCTGTCATGGGAAGATACCGCCGCTGCGGAGGCGGGCGTTGGGTACAATGTCGTCATACATGAATTTGCACACAAGCTCGATATGCTGAACGGAGATGCCAACGGGTTTCCCCCTTTGCATGCCGACATGAACCAGCAGACATGGAGCGAAGCATTCGGTAAAGCCTACGCGATTTTTTGCCTGAATGTGGATACGGACGAGGCAACCGTCATCGATCCGTATGCGGCGGAGAATCCGGCGGAGTTCTTTGCTGTAATCAGCGAGGCGTTTTTCGAGATACCATTGGTGGTAAAGTTAAGTTTTCCAGCGATATATGAACAACTGGCATTATTTTATCGCCAGGATCCAGCGCAACGATGGAGAGAAGAGCCATGACCCGATATGTTATCAGCGCCGATATCGGCGGCACCAAGACCTTGCTTCATGCGGCGGAGTCGGGAGAGGGCAACGGTCAGGTACGCTACGAGCGCCTGTACCCCAGTCGCGACTACTCAAGTTTTTCCGATGTACTCAAGGATTTTCTGAGTCAGCCCAAGGTTGCCGACCTGGGCGGCAAACCCGCGTCCGCCTGTTTTGCGGTGGCGGGACCCATCGTGCAGCAGACAACACACCTTACCAACTTGCCGTGGGTGATGGATGGCGAGGCCATTGCAAAAGAATTTTCCATCCCCGCCGTTAAGCTCATCAACGATTTTAAAGCCGTGGCACTGAGTATCGAAATCCTGTCCCCGGGCGACCTCGAAACGTTGCAGCCGGGGAAACCTCATGCTCAGGGGGTGCGCGTTGCGCTGGGCGCAGGCACCGGCATGGGCGTGGCATGGCTGATGTGGCAGGAAGGTGGGTATATATCGTTATCCAGCGAGGCAGGACATATGGATTTCGCTCCTGCGGACGAATTGCAGGATAGGTTGCTTCAATATCTACGAAAGAAATTTGGCCACGTATCGGTTGAACGGATATTGTCCGGGCCGGGATTGACGAATATTTTCAATTTTCTTTTTGATTCGTTTGAGGCTAATCCAAGCGATGCCTCGGGGCTGATGCAAGTACAGCTGAATGTCGATAGCGCAGTACAAGTATCCGATCTCGCTTTCAAACATAAACATCCCATTGCAGTAAAAGCAATGGATTTATTTGTTGAAATTTACGGTGCCTATGCCGGGAGCCTTGCGCTGGCGGGACTGAGTCGCGGCGGCGTGTACGTGGCAGGAGGTATTGCGCCCAAGATCATCGATAAATTGCGGGAAGGCGGTTTCATGAAAGCTTTTTGCGACAAGGGACGTTTTTCTGCACTGATGGGTGAAACCCCCGTGCATGTGGTGATGAATCCGAAAGCCGGGCTACTCGGCGCGACACGCGAAGCGCAGCGTATGATTGTTAACAGGCCCTAGATTAGCGCCATGCGGCGTTGCTCATCGTTGCATAGGTATACTATGCGTCTCCTCGCGCCTTGCCTGACACCAATCTGGTCATTTTCAGATTAGCCGGGTTTGCCATCAGCCCGTGCCCGCCAGTAAAGCGGAGCATAGCGAACTGTCCAGAGGGTGAAGCAAATCAGCCATGAAAATCCTGCCAGCAGATATGCGGCCGGAGCCAGACTGGCAGCAGCGGGCAGAAGATCAGGAAGTATCCGGAACAACGCTGCAGCCTGAAACCCGATAAACAGCAGCCAACTAAGCTTATCCAGCACCAGCGGATGGCCTGAATGTCCCAGCGTAACGCGCGAGGCCATGCCCAGCACCATGCTGGCGAAATATCCAATTGCGAGCGCGTGCAACGGCGCCAGGCCAAATATCGATAATTTCCCACCGCTCGCAAAGAATACCAGGCTCTGCGTGCCGTACATCAGCATCGACAGGCTTAGCCATGCAAATGCGATATGCAGCACTGCCAAGAGGTGGACACGGAAGCTGCGCAATAATCCCCAGGTAAAGGATAAATATATGGCGCTAGCGGCCAGCGGCAGATCAAACATCCATAGATAGGGCAATGTCGTGTCCCATAGCAGCAACAGTTTGCCGTGCCCCACGGAACAGGCAAGCATCAGCCAGAGTATCCAGTATGGTCTTATCAGGACATAATTCTCCAGTACCCGACTGGAGAAAAACGGGATCATGCGGTGGCTGACCGTCATGACAATCGGCAGCAGAAAAAACCAGATTCCGGCACTACGGGAAAAATCCAGCAGCGTCGCATTATCTGTGATCAACCACAACAAATACGCAGCTATTCCCAGCCAGCCGGCTACCAGCGCTATGCCGGCCGCGATTGCGTGACGCCTGTCCTGGTTCTCTGCTCTGAACAGGGCGCGTAGCAGCGCATAAACCGCTATACTGAACCCCGCCAGCAGGATTGCAACGCCTGCGGCTATGATCGGCTTACCGGCCACCAGACCGAGATAAAAAAGCGCAACGCCCCCTGCCATCAGCAGGCTGGAAGCGACATAGTGCCGTGATTGAATTTTTTCTCCGTTCATCCAATTGGGAAAAGTGGTAAACAGAAAACCCAGAATAAAGAATGAGAAGAAGCCATAGATCATCAGAAAAGCATGAGCCCAGATCGGGGCTATGCTCCATGCCGGGGCGGCACCCGCAAAGCCGTAGCGCCCGGCGAGATCGAACACCCACCACAACAGTGTCAGCATTCCTTGCAGCGCCCCTGCCAGGAACATGCCGCGATGTGGCGCGGCAGAGAGATGATGCCAATCAGATGCGTTGGTGGTCATATATGTGAGTGACTGGAGCAGGTCCACCATTCTACTTGAGAGAAAGTGTTCGGCACATGAATAAGGCATTTACCAAAGAAACCGAGCCGGTCGACGATTTTGACGAAGAAGAAGCTGTCAATCCTCTCCCCACCGGAAGTAGAAACTACATCACGCCAGGCGGCCATGCGCGCCTGATGGATGAGTTTCTCTGGTTGATGAACAGAGAGCGCCCCCAGGTGACGGCTACAGTCTCGTGGGCCGCCGGGAACGGCGACCGTTCGGAGAACGGTGATTATATCTATGGCAAAAAGCGCCTGCGTGAAATCGACCGGCGCATTCGTTTTCTTACCCGGCGCTTGGACATCGCCGAAGTCGTGGATCCCGTCGCGCCAAGAGAAGATGAAACACGGATTTTCTTCGGCGCAACCGTTACGTTCACCAATCAGAAAGGTGAGAAAAAAACGGTGTCAATCGTAGGTGTTGATGAGATTGACACATCCAAAGGTTACATTAGCTGGATTTCGCCCATGGCACGCGCCCTGATCAAGGCTCAGGAAGGTGACGTGGTGACGTTGCGCGCGCCGGGCGGCACGGAAGAGCTGGAAGTCCTGGAAGTCAAATACCAGCCCATTCCGATGGAACCATTCGGGCAACGGGCAGGCGCGGATGTGGTCAAGCCAGATGCCCCGATATCGGCGTGTCAGTGAAATGTGCGATAAAACTCGCGGTGAAATTCGATGAAGGTCATCATCTCTCGCGATAATCCGTTCTTCAAGCACCTCATCAAGCTGGAAAAATCCGCCCGTCAGCGTAAAAAAATTGGCCTGACGCTTCTTGATGGTGTTCATCTGATCAGCGCCCACAATCTTGCGCTGGGGCTGCCGCAAAGCCTTATCGTGAGTGAGTCAGGGTGCGAGAATAAAGAGATAAAGAGCCTGTTGGCGAACCACGGAACAGGAACGGGAACAGACGCGGATGTGGTCGTGCTGGGTGATAACTTGTTCCGCGAGGTTTCTCCGGTAAAAACGCCTACCGGTATCATGGCGCTGGTGCCTATTCCTTTGTCCTCGGCCATTCCGACGCGTAAGAATAAAAAAGGCGAATCCTTTTGCGTGCTGCTGGAAGCGATGCAAGACCCCGGCAATCTTGGCTCGATACTCCGGTCTGCCGCCGCTGCGGGCGCAAACGACGTCTACTTGTCCGATGGCTGCGCTGATCCCTGGTCGCCCAAGACACTGCGTGCCGCCATGGGCGCGCATTTTCTGTTGCGTATTCATGAACGGTCTGATCTGGTGGAAGTGGCACGAAAGTTCAGCGGCAAGGTCGTTGCGACTTCGCTAAAAGCAAAAACAAGCCTTTATCAGACCCGGTTGACCGGTCCAGTCGCGTTCGTGTTCGGCAATGAGGGGATGGGACTGTCGGAAGCATTATTGAAAGCTACTAACGAACAAATCAGCATCCCCATGCCTGGAGATATTGAATCGTTGAACGCTGCGGCTGCGGCTGCGATATGTTTTTTTGAGAGAGTGAGACAGAGGAAGGAGGTTCCAAGACCTGTGTTTTAAGTCGCTTGACTTAAGAATTTCGGATCGCGTTGCTATTGCATTGCTAATGCTGATGATCACCCACTGATCAGGTCGCACAGAGTGTAAATTGACACATAATGTTATAGCAACAGGTACGATAATGGAAGGCGAAATCTTAACGTTATTACATCCTTTATCTGATAAATAACCGTATCTTCCCGATTGTTCATCAAATTGAAGTGGGACCATATTGAAACAGAATGAAGATAATTTTGCCGAGCTAATCTGACTGAGAATGTACATGGCACACCTCGCTCACGAAAACTTACCCCAGAAAAAATGGAATGGGGGCTTACTAATAAACGTAATCGATTCGATACAGCCGAAAAGTCGGCTATAGAAGGCTATCTAAAAAACATTGAGTTTTCAGCCGCTGAAGTAACTTATTCCGATGGGCGTGGGGTGATTAAGTAGTCGTAATGTTGAATCGCCTTCGCTCACTTCAAATAGCAGGGTAAATAGCAGGACGCTTGAATATGAAGATCGACATACGGCGCAATGCGCTATGCTTATTGGCGCCTTACGGTTTATTTTCAGGTTCCATCTGCCTGATCCAGCCAGTGTTCAAGTCCCTGGGCATTAAGCTCCACATCTAGGCTCAATAGTTCACGAATTTCGGTCGGTGGCAACTTGCAGTCGTGTGCAATGATCCGCTGTAACAACAGTTCTCCAAGTTCCTCCACTATTGCCGCATGCCGGTCTGGGACATCGCACAGCTTCCTGGCTATCGTCACATGGACATCGATCAAATCATGCATCCCGGCAGCGTGGCGTGGCAAGTGGCCGATGCGACCATAATGGGTAAGAAAGGCATAGGATGGCTCGTAACTCATGATTCGCTCGATTGAGGCATGGGCTGCGTTAGGATCGAACTGCACCGGCGTAGTGGTGGGGAACACAAATTCCATTCCATTCACGTCAAATTCCCGGTAAGAAAGACCGAATGTGTCGCCAGTAAAGAATGATTGGCTTTTCTTGTCGAAGATGCTGTAGTGGTGCCGTGCGTGACCAGGCGTATCCAGGAATAATAACGGTCTGCCGTTGAAGTCCAGACTGAATCCATCCGGCGCCTCTATGATGCGATCTGCATCCACCGGGCGAATCACCCCATACAAGCGATTGAATTCCTTTTCGCCGTACACTGTCATTGCGCTTTCCACGAGCTTGGCGGGGTTGGCCATGTGGCGCGCACCGCGTGGGTGCACTACTAGTTTCGCGTTGGGGAAACGGTACATGAATTCGCCTGCACCACCGGCATGGTCGAGGTGTATGTGTGTAGTGAATATGTACGCCACGTCCGCAGAGGCAAGGTTCTTTTTTTTTAATACCTCCATCACGCCGGCAACGGAAGATGAGGTTCCCGTATCTACCAGGGCGGCTTTTCCGCCTTCGACGATCAGGTGAATCGCGGCAAGCCCCGGACGCACATAATCCGCATCAATGGCACTTATGCCTTCGTCGTAATCAATGAGGCGGAGCGGAATCACAAGCGTTCACACGTGGCGAAACAGGTCATTATCCATAAGATCAGACGTCTTGAAAATGTTAATTTCGCGAATTACGCTATCGGATGTTTCAATTGTTCCAGTATCGTCGGATTTTCCAGCGTCGAAACATCCTGAGTGATTTCTTCTCCTCTTGCGAGGGTGCGCAGCAGGCGGCGCATGATTTTGCCGGAACGGGTTTTTGGCAGGTTGTCGCCGAAGCGGATCTCATCGGGTCTGGCAATCGGGCCGATTTCCCTGGACACCCAATTACGCAGTTCAATAGCGGTTTTATGAGCGCTCTCGCCTTCAAGGCGAGCGCCTTTCAGCACGACGAACGCCACAATGGCTTCGCCCTTGATTGCGTCAGGTTTACCCACCACGGCTGCTTCCGCAACCAGGGGGCTAGCCACCAGCGCGGATTCGATTTCCATGGTGCCCAGGCGGTGTCCGGAGACATTCAGTACGTCGTCAATGCGACCCATGATCCAGAAATAGCCATCCAGATCGCGATTGGCGGAATCGCCGGCCAGATAATATCTGCCGCCCAGTTCTTTGGGAAAATAGGTGTTCCGGAAGCGTTCCGGATCTCCCCACAAAGTGCGCGCCTGCGACGGGAACGGCTGCTTGATGACAAGAAAACCGCCCTTGCCGTTCTCTATATCGTGCCCGGCTTCATCCACAATGGCCGCCATAATGCCGGGCAGCGGCAACGTACAGGAACCGGGTTTGAGCGGCACCGCGCCAGGCATGGGCGCAATCATGTGACTGCCTGTTTCGGTCTGCCACCATGTATCCACCACCGGGCAGCGGGACTGCCCGACGACGGTGTAATACCACATCCAGGCCTCGGGATTGATCGGCTCGCCGACCGAACCGAGCAGGCGCAACGAGGAAAGGTCGTATTTTTCCGGTAAGTCCGGCCCATTTTTTATCAATGAACGAATGGCGGTGGGGGCAGTATAAAAAGTGGTCACCTTATGGTTCTGGATTATTTTCCAGAAGCGGCCCGCGTCGGGATACGTGGGAACCCCTTCGAATACAACCTGGGTAGCGCCGATCGCTAAAGGACCGTACGTGACATAGCTGTGCCCGGTGACCCAGCCCACATCGGCGGTGCACCAGAAAACATCGGTGGGTTTGTAGTCGAAAACCCATTTCATGCTGATGATTGCGCCCAGCAGATAGCCTGCGGAGGAATGCTGCACGCCCTTCGGCTTGCCGGTGGAGCCTGAAGTGTAGAGCGTGAAGAGCGGATGTTCGGCATTGACCCATTCGGGCTCGCAGGTATCGCTCTTGCCGCTGATCAGTTCGTGCCACCAGATGTCGCGCGGAGCGTGCCATTGCACATTTCCGCTGCCGCGTTTGTAAACTACGATGGATCGTACCGAGTCGGTTCCGCCGAGCGCAATCGCGTCATCCACCGCGGTTTTCAGATGGTTGATTTTGCCGCCGCGGTGTTGCTCGTCAGCGGTAATGACGGCCACTGCACCCGCGTCAATAATCCTTTCGTGCAGACTTTTGGCGGAGAAGCCGCCGAACACCACTGAATGCGTCGCGCCAATGCGGGCGCAGGCTTGCATGGCTACCACGGCTTCAATGCTCATGGGCATATAGATGATGACGCGGTCACCTTTGCTGATGCCCAGCGACTTGAGTCCATTGGCGAACCGGCACACGCGGCTGTGAAGATCGCGGTAAGTGGATAACGTAATCTTGCCGTCATCGGCCTCAAATATGATGGCGACCTTATCCGGCTGAGTGGCGAGATGCCGGTCTAGGCAGTTGAAGGAAACATTCAATTCACCGTCATCGAACCACTTGAAGAAGGGGTAATTGCTTTCATCCAGCACCTGGGTGAATGGCTTACGCCACAGGATATGTTCTTCCGCCAGCCGTGCCCAGAATGCGGAGAGATCCTTTTCGGCTTCGGCGCAGAGCGCATGGTAGGCATCCATGCCGGACAGGTTGGCCTGGCTTACGAACTCGGGGTCGGGCGGGAATACGCGGGTTTCATGCAAGATGGATTTAATCGTGGTCACAAGATGCTCCGTCAGGTTTTTCTGGAAAAGCGATATACGGTATTTCGGATAATCCATTAGGCGGCTCTCGGAGCCTGCCCGGGTGCTGGGAGATGGTTTTGGCCCCAAACTGGCCCCTTCCTTCCGCGCCCTCATGAATTATCCGGGTTTAGCGAAATTGTATCACTCATATCGATTTAACCTAAATCCGGCAAACAGCTATTCGTTTTTTTAATTTGACGAAATAAATCGCGGCAGTGGCGTTATCGCTCAATGGTTTATAATTTACCAAGTATCTATTTCATTAATTATAAATTTTTGCTAAAATGACCGGAAATTCATGGGCTCTTTCAGCCCATTTTTTGTTTGTGCTAGGACCGTGAGGCTATGGATCTGCATGAGTTGCTCGAATCGACTCTGGCCGGACTGGGTTATGAGCTGGTTGACCTTGAACGCTCGGCGCGCGGCAGGCTGTTGCGGGTATTTATTGATAAGTCCGCCGGTGTCGGCGTAGAGGACTGTGTGGCCATCAGTAGCCATTTAAGCCGATTGCTTGCGGTTGAGGGCATTGACTATGATCGGCTGGAGATATCATCGCCCGGTCTGGACAGACCTCTGAGAAAAGCGGCTGATTTCATCCGTTTTGCGGGGGAGCCGGCTAAGCTGAGGTTGCGTGTGGCGTTGCAGGGTCAAAGGAATTTTGTGGGAATTTTACGAGAAGTAAACGACGGCGTATTAAAACTGGAAGTGGACGGAAAAATGCTTGATTTTGATCTGAATAATCTTGAAAAAGCCCGTCTGGTTCCCAAATTGTAACTATCCGAGAAATGGGCTGGAGGTAACATGAGCCGCGAGGTTTTACTGTTGGTGGATGCGCTGGCGCGTGAAAAGAATGTCGAAAAAGGCATTGTCTTTATCGCACTCGAATTGGCGTTGGCGTCTGCTACAAAAAAGCGTTTTCATGAGGATGCTGATGTACGTGTGTCGATTGATCCCCAGACAGGCGATTATCAGTCCTTGCGCCGCTGGCAGGTAGTAGCCGACGATGCCGTAGAAGATGCAGCCCGTCAAATTGCACTGAACGAGGCATTGCAGCGCAATCCGGAGATCAAGCTGGAAGAATTCATCGAAGAAGTGCTGGAGCCGCTGGAGTTTGGACGTATCGGGGCTCAGGCAGCCAAGCAGGTGATATTCCAGAAAATACGCGATGCCGAGCGCGAGCAGATACTGAATGATTTTCTCGAACGTAAAGAATACATGGTTACCGGCACCATCAAGCGTATGGAGCGCGGTAACGCCATCATTGAATCCGGTAGAGTTGAGGCTGCTTTGCCTCGCGATCAGATGATTCCCAAGGAAAACCTGCGGGTCGGCGACCGTGTGCGTGCCTATTTATATAAAATTGACCGTACCGCCCGGGGCCCACAGTTGATTTTGTCGCGGATCGCGCCGGAGTTTCTGATCAAACTGTTCGAGCTGGAAGTGCCAGAAATCGAGGAAGGCCTGCTGGAGATCAAGGTTGCGGCGAGAGATCCGGGCTCACGCGCCAAGATTGCGGTAAAGTCCCATGATCAGCGTGTTGATCCCGTTGGTACCTGCGTCGGCATGCGTGGTTCCAGAGTGCAAGCGGTGACCGGCGAACTGGCCGGAGAGAGGGTGGATATCATTTTGTGGTCGGATGATCCCGCTACTTTCGTGATCAATGCGCTGGCGCCCGCAGAAATCAGCAGCATCCTGGTGGATGAGGAAAAGCACAGTATGGATATTGTGGTAGACGAGGACAACCTCGCTCAGGCCATCGGCCGCGGAGGCCAAAATGTACGGCTTGCATCCGAACTGACCGGTTGGGAGCTCAATATCATGACGATGGAAGAGTCGCAGGCAAAAAATGAGGAGGAATTTTCCGTCGTTCGCCGACTCTTCATGGAAAAACTCGATGTGGATGAAGAAGTGGCTGACATCCTTGTACAGGAGGGTTTTACGACCCTGGAAGAAGTGGCCTACGTTCCGCTCACCGAAATGCTCGAAATCGAGTCGTTTGACGAACAGACGGTCAATGAGCTTCGTACTCGAGCGCGCAACGCCCTCTTGACCGAAGCTATCGTCAGTGAAGAAAAAGTGGAGCACATCGCGGAAGACCTGCTTTCGCTGGAGGGTATGGACAGCCAGACAGCGCGGGAGCTGGCGGCTAAAGGCGTAAATACCCAGGAAGATCTTGCTGATCTCGCTGTGGATGACCTGGTGGAAATGGTGGATATGGATACTGAACGTGCCAAGCAATTAATCATGGCGGCGCGTGCGCCCTGGTTTGCATGAGTTCGCCGCATAGAGTTAGCATATAGCGTTATAAAGGTTATCAATGTCTCAAATGAATGTAGAACAATTCGCTAATGAACTGGGAGTGCTTCCGGCGGTGCTGCTGGAGCAGCTCCAGGCTGCTGGCGTGAGCAAGCAGTTGACCGCGGATAGCCTGACGGAGAAGGACAAAACTCAGCTTCTCGATTATCTGCGTAAAATTCACGGCGCCAAGGACGAAAAAAGCAAGATTAGTTTGCCCCGGCGGCAGACTTCCGAAATCAAGAAATCGGATAGCACCGGTAAACCTCGCAGTATTCAGGTGGAAGTACGCAAGAAGCGCGTGGTGGTAAAAGGTGATCTGGGCGACGAGGTGGTGGTTGCTAAGCCTGTCGCGCCTGTCGCGCCATCCCCCGTTCCTTTTTTGGCAGCGGTTCCCGCACCCGTGATAGATGCTGTACAACAGGCTTTGCGTCAGGAGGAAGCAAGGAAGCAGGCTGAGCTGATCGCACGGCAGACCGCCGAGCTCAGGGAAAAGAAACTACGGCAGAAACCCGCGGTGGCCGAGATCAGAGAACCTGAGCCGATAGCACCGGCAGCGGTTCTTGGGCCGGCGGTGTCTGAGATGACCCCTGCTTCCGCCGCGGTTCCATCCGTGGCCCAGGCCGGGGCCGAGCCTGCCCAGCCGGCGCCTGCTCCAACTGAAGGCACACTGCATAAGCCGGTGGTCAAGCCGGAAGACAAGGCTGCCAAGGCGGAAAAGAAAAAAAAGCAGACCAAGCAAGTCGTCTGGAAAGACGAAAGGGTGGAGAAGCGCGGCCTCAAGACGCGCGGAGATTTGTCGGCTGGCAAAGGATGGCGTACGCGCAAGGATAAGCACGCCAAGCCCGCTGGCGAAGATCAGGGTGTCCATAGTTTTTCCGCGCCAACGGAACCTGTTGTACACGAGGTGATGGTGCCTGAGACCATTTCGGTCGGGGCGCTGGCTCAGAAAATGTCGATCAAGGCCGCCGAAGTTATCAAGGCTTTGATGAAGATGGGCAATATGGTAACCATCAATCAGATGCTGGACCAGGAAACCGCCATGATCGTGGTGGAAGAATTAGGTCATATTGCCAAATATGCGGCGCTAGACAGTCCCGAAGCCTTTCTTGCGGATACCGAGTTTCCCGAAACGGAAGTCAAAACTGAGCCGCGGGCGCCGGTGGTTACCGTTATGGGACATGTCGATCACGGCAAGACCTCGCTGCTGGACTACATACGCCGTACGCGTGTGGCGAGCGGCGAAGCGGGAGGCATCACGCAACATATCGGCGCTTATCATGTAGAGACCGAGCGGGGGATGGTTACTTTTCTCGATACCCCCGGGCACGAAGCCTTTACAGCCATGCGTGCGCGCGGTGCCAAGGTTACCGATCTGGTGGTGCTGGTGGTGGCAGCGGACGATGGTGTGATGCCTCAGACAATCGAGGCAATCCATCATGCCAAAGCTGCCAAAGTGCCGATCGTGGTGGCAGTAACCAAGATAGATAAACCGGAAGCTAATTCCGAGCGAATCAGGCAGGAACTGGTGACACAGGAGGTGGTGCCGGAAGATTGGGGTGGTGATACCATGTTTGTCGAGGTTTCAGCCAAGACGGGTCAGGGTATCGACGCGCTTCTGGAAAGTGTGCTGCTCCAGGCTGAAGTGTTGGAATTGCAGGCAGCGAAGGATGCTCCCGCCAGAGGTATCGTCATCGAGTCTCGGCTGGATAAAGGGCGCGGGCCGGTAGCGACAATACTGGTGCAGTCCGGGACATTGAAGCGTGGTGATATCGTGCTTGCCGGTGCGGTATTTGGCCGGGTACGGGCGATGCTCGACGAGAATGCCAAACCAGTGGAGCAGGCGGGACCTTCCATCCCCGTGGAAATCCAGGGTCTGTCGGAAGTCCCCGTGGCTGGCGAAGTGGTCGTGGCGTTAGCCGACGAGCGCAAAGCGCGTGAAATTGCGCTATTTCGTCAAGGCAAGTTCCGCGACGTAAAGCTTGCCAGGCAGCAGGCAGCCAAACTGGAGAATGTGTTCGAGCAGAAGGGTGAGGTCAAGATACTTGCACTTATCATCAAGGCGGATGTGCAGGGTTCTTACGAGGCACTAACGCACGCGTTGCAAAGAATGTCTACCGATGAGGTCAGGGTTAATATCATCCACAGCGGGGTGGGTGCGATTACTGAATCCGACATTAATCTGGCGCTCGCCTCCAAGGCTGTTGTAATTGGTTTCAACAGCCGTGCGGATACGGTTGCGCGCAAGCTCATCGGCTCGACGGGGGTGGATGTGCGTTATTACAGCATTATCTATGAGGCGGTGGACGAAATCAAGACGGCGCTCTCAGGCATGATGACGCCAGATCGTAAGGAGAACATCACTGGCTTGGTGGAGATTCGCGAAGTATTCCGTATTTCGAAAGTAGGATCCGTAGCAGGTTGCTATGTACTGGAGGGGGTCGTCAAGCGGGGTTCGCTAGTGAGGTTGATGCGCAATGGCGAACTGATTCATACGGGAGAACTGGATTCTCTGAAGCGCTTCAAGGATGACGTGAAAGAGGTTAGAGCGGGTTTCGAATGCGGCCTGTCACTGAAGAATTTTAATGATATCCAGGTGGGCGACAAAGTGGAAACTTACGAAATCGTCGAAGTCGCACGTAGCCTTTAATACGAAGGCTGGAGCACCCGCTTGAAGGGGATATCATGCCTAAAGACTACTCTCGGACGTTGCGTATTGCTGACCAGATTCAACGCGAACTGGCCGATTTGATTCGTAACGAACTCAAGGACCCGCGTATTGGCATGATTACTTTGACCGGTGTCGAGGTAAGTCATGATTATAGTCACGCCAAGGTTTTCTACACGACGTTGCGTAGCGAAAGCGATAATTTTCTCACCGGCAAAGGACTGGAGCATGCGGCCGGATTTCTGCGCAGCCATTTGTCGCGCCGATTGAAGCTAAGGGTAATTCCGCAACTTCATTTCATTTACGATGAATCGATTGAGCGCGGAATGCGCTTGTCGCAACTGATAGACGAGGCGGTCGCGCTGGAAGGTGCGAAAGAGAAGGATGAGGGATAATTTGTCGCGAATTGCAATGCAACGTTTATTGAATCCGTAGCATATTGAACCCCAGAATTGAGCAACTAAGACGCATCAAACGCAAAATCAGCGGCGTTCTTTTGCTTGATAAACCCTCCCGTATTTCGTCCAATCAGGCATTACAAATCGCCAAACGCATCTTTACGGCCGACAAGGCAGGTCATACCGGCACGCTCGATCCCTTGGCAACGGGATTGCTGCCAATCTGCTTCGGTGAAGCCACAAAATTCTCCTCGGCATTGCTGGGTGCGGACAAGACATACGAAGCGACGCTGAGACTGGGTTACATCAGTACGACTGGTGATGCTGAGGGTGAAATTTCAGCCACGGGCAATATGCAATTCCAGGGGCTGAAATTGGCGATGACACAAATAGAGGCAATACTGCAAAGCTTTACTGGTGTAATCACGCAGATACCGCCGATGTACAGCGCCTTGAAGCATCGGGGAAAGCCTCTGTATGCTTATGCCAGGGAGGGTATGGAGGTTGAACGGCAACCCCGCGAAGTCATTATCCATGAACTACGCATGGAGGCACTTGCAGGGGTCGAAATGCGCATAGTGGTCAAATGCAGTACGGGTACGTACGTCCGTACTCTGGCTGAGGACATCGGCAAGGCACTGGGGTGCGGCGGAGCTTATCTCACCGCTTTGCGTCGTAGCATTCTTGAGAATTTTGATCTATCGCAGACCTATACGCTGGACGCGCTGGAAGCTATGCCGTTGGCGCAACGAGACTCCTGCCTGCGTCCTGCAGACAGTCTTTTGCATGAACTCCCTGCTGTCACGGTGAATGGTGCGGCAGTGGTATCGTTATTGCAGGGGAGGGTAGTGGAGGGCTGCTTTTCTTCGGATAGTCCGAATAACTCAGCGGGTTTGATGGAAGGGAAAAAGATTCGTCTGTACGATCAGGGGCAGCACTTTCTAGGCTTGGGTGAAATTACGGCACAGGGTGAAATAGCTCCAAAAAGACTCATGGTAAGATAGGGATTATGGATTTTGTCTGGAAAGCATACTTTCGGTCACGTCCTTGCCTATACCACGGTAGCCGATGAAGCGGCCGGAAGAATCGAACATCGGTTCGCCGCTCACCATTAGATACTGTTGTGAGCCGTCGGATTTGGTACGGCTGTAGACG
>JBDTDT010000023.1:0-8217 GCA_039922995.1 Nitrosospira sp.
GTTTTTTCCGCGGTCAGGTAGATAAATATACCTGGGTGGATTTCGGTTCGTCCTATCTTCCCAGCGAACTGATCGCCGCTTTCCTGTGGGCACAAATGGAGGACGCCGATGCCATCACAAAACGCCGCCTGGATATCTGGGATACATATCATCCAAATTTTGAGGCTCTGGAGCAGCAAGGTAAAGTTCGCCGGCCGATAATCCCAGCCGGCTGTAATCACAATGCGCACATGTATTATTTGTTATTGCCGGACCTGGACAGGCGCACTTCCTTTATCGCTGCCCTCAAGCAGCATGGCATATGGGTGGTTTTTCACTATGTGCCGCTTGATAGCTCTCCCATGGGGGAAAAGTATGGCCGAAAATCCGGAGCGTTAACACAAACACAGCAACTGAGCGATCGATTGGTTAGGTTGCCGTTGTGGCTTGGGTTGGAAGAATACCAGAGCAATGTTATCCAGCACATCGTTGCCGAGTTGTGAAACGGGGACAATATTCTGTGCAGACAAACTCGAAGAGCAGTTACATAGGACAGCGGGCCGGCGCGGGCGATACGCTGTCTTTACTGATGTTATGGGCAGCGGTTAGCCTCCTGTTCTGGAAAACCCTCCATGCCGGCGAGTTCTGGTGGACAGACGAGTCCCGTCATGCCATGAATGGGGTTTTTTTCCTTGATCTCTGGCGGGATATGCCCTGGCGGGCACCGTACGAATACGCGCTGCAATATTTTGCCCAATATCCTGCCCTCGCACTGAACTGGTATCCACCTTTCTTCCCCGTGGTGGAATCGGGTTTCTTTGCTGTATTTGGTATCACGGAATTTGGTGCACGCTTGACAGTCATGGGATTTGCCCTTATCGGCGTAACCGCCTGGTATGTCTGGGTGCGGCCGATCTGGGGGCGTGCAGTTGCCATTCTGTCGTGCCTGCTCTATCTTTCCGCTCCTGGGGCGATCGATTGGACGCGATCCGTCATGCTGGAAGTCTCTGCGATTGCGATGATTATCGTCTCGATTCTGGCATTCGATCGTTATCTGAGCCATCCGAGCCTGAGGAGCGCAGGACGAGCTGGTCTTGCGTTGGGCTGCACTTTGCTGCTGAAGCAGACGACAGTCTTTATCCTGCCGGCATTGCTGGCCTATGCGTTGTTCACGGGACGCTGGCGGCTGCTATGGCGGCGGGAGGCCCTGTTGGCATATGCAATGGTGAGTGTTGCCGTTGCTTTCCTGGCTCTCCATGCGCTTAAGTTCGGCTCCGTGCCGGTCAATTCGTTCGTCAGCCTATTTGGTTCAAATTCCTCGCAATTGTTCAACCCTGTTCGTTGGTGGCAATTCTGGCCAGCTCTCTGGAACGTCTGCGGATTGCCGCTCAGTCTGGCAATTTTTGGCGGCGTTATTTTACGGTTACGTGCTAAAGGAGCGCTTCAAGATCCCCTGATATTTTTTTGGCTAGGCGCCTCGTATTTATTTACGACGGTGATAATTGGCGGGGGGCCTGGAAATGTCCCTCGCTACACGATGTACGCATTGCCGGCGCTCACGCTGTTGGCCTGCATGCCATTGAGTCCGGCGATCACAGAGAATGCCAATATCCGCCGAGCTGCATTTATGTTTCTTATTATGGTTGCCGGATGGAATTTCTATGCTGCATGGGCCAAGCCCCATCCTTATGTGATCGGATATAAGCAGACCGCTGAATTCGTGGCGCGGCAAGAAGATACCGGCCTGATACTATTCGCCGGAAAACATGACGGCAATTTTATTTTCAACTTGCGCGCTCTAGATCCCGAAAAGGAAAAGGCTGTGCTGAGAGCTGACAAAATCCTGGTTTCCATGGCAGTGCACAAGTCTTTCGGCACAGTGTCCTATGTCCAATCCACGGAGGATGTCATTCGGTTGATTGACCGTTTTGGCATCGGCATCATTGTGATTGAAAGCCGTGACATTGTCGACTTGCCCGAGTTCAAGCTGTTGGCTAAAGCCTTGGAAGATCCCCGCTTTCGGGTAATTAAGGAGATTCCGGTAATGACTAATGTAGCGGAATTCTCCAACCTGTCAGTCCGGATCTATCGTAATCTGGAGAGAAAGGAACAGTCGGGCGACCTGGTTATTCCGCTACCCCATATGGGGATGGAAATCAAGCTTAAGCGTCGGGGAAATTCGTCTCCATAATCGTCAAAGAGTGCTGAAGAGACTGGGTGAGAGGCTTCTGAAAGCTTTAGATCGGCCTCGGCAGCGCTCTCATTGAGAGCAAGAATTTGAAGTGAATCAACCTGGTTATTGTGTCTGGCAAATTAAATGATACAAATAAAAATCCTGATTTGCGCGGGTTTGGGCAGCTAGCAGTGGCAAGGCATATTCATGCCGCTAATACAATCACTTGCAAAAACTAATGCGAATTCTGCACATTCTCGATCATTCCATTCCTCTGCATAGCGGATATACGTTTCGCACTCTTTCCATTCTCAAGGAACAGCGTGCGCTGGGATGGGAAACCTTCCACCTGACCGGGTCAAAGCAGGAAAATTGTAGTGTGCTGGAGGAGGATATCGAAGGATGGCATTTCTATCGCACGCCAGTCGAGCAGGGCCTGATATCGAAACTGCCTGTCTTGAACCAAGTTGCCGTTATTGATGGCCTTGCCCGCCGCCTGGACGAGGTGGCTAAAATCGTGAAGCCAGACATCCTGCACGCCCATTCGCCAGTCTTGAATGCCTTACCCGCTTTACGCGCGGGCCGCAAGTTGGGCATTCCGGTCGTCTATGAAATCAGGGCATTCTGGGAAGATGCCGCGGTCGATCACGGTACCAGCCGCGAGTGGGGAATTCGGTATCGCCTCACCCGGGAATTGGAGAGTTACGCGCTGAGGCGCGTTGATGCTATTACTACCATCTGCGAAGGGCTACGGAGTGACATCCTTGGACGGGGCATCGCGCCAGAAAAGGTTACCGTCATACCCAATGCGGTAAATATCGAAGATTTCAGCGTGAATGAGTCTCCCGATTTGCAACTCGCCAAGGACCTCGGCCTTGACGGCAAGCTGCTGCTGGGCTTTATCGGCTCTTTCTACGCTTATGAAGGTTTGAGTGTCCTGCTACGAGCATTACCAAAAATGTTGTCGAGAAATCCTGACATACGTGTCGTGCTGGTCGGCGGCGGCCCTCAGGCAAAAGAACTAAAAACCCTTGCGGCGCGGTTGGGTGTAGAAGACAAGGTGATCTTTACCGGCCGTGTTCCCCATGATCAGGTGCAGCGTTATTACGATCTAATCGATGTTCTCGTCTATCCGAGGCTGCGGATGCGCCTTACCGAGCTCGTAACACCACTCAAGCCGCTTGAAGCCATGGCGCAAGGCAGACTTGTCGTGGCTTCAGATGTCGGCGGCCATCTGGAGCTTATCCGGGACGGAGATACGGGTATTCTTTTCAAGGCGGGCGATCCGGATGCCTTGACATCAAAGGTGCTGGAGCTTCTTTCGAGGCCGGACTTATGGTCCGGTCTGCGCGCCGCAGCCCGGAGCTTTGTGGAGACGCAGCGCAACTGGCCGATTAGCGTGGCCCGTTACAAGGCTGTCTATGGCTCGCTTCTTTCCAGGAAAATGCCAGAGTGAGAGCAACGGGCTTGCGCATCGGATTGATTGGGCCTTTGCCCCCTCCTTCCGGGGGAATGGCGAATCAAACATTGCAATTGGCAAAATTATTGCGTGAGGATAACGCCACGGTAGAACTGATTCAGGTTAACCGCCCCTATAACCCGCAATGGATCGGAAAGCTCCGGGGAATAAGGGCGGCATTCCGGCTATTTCCTTATCTTCTTCACCTCTGGCGCTCTGCAAACAAAGTTCAGTTATTTCATGTGATGGCCAATTCCGGTTGGTCGTGGCATCTCTTCGCTGCTCCCGCTATCTGGATAGCGAGCATCCGGGGAATACCTGTTATTGTCAATTATCGAGGGGGAGAGGCGGATGCTTTTTTTACTAAAGCCCTTTCCTGGATCAAACCAAGTCTGGACCGGGCAGATGCGATCATTGTTCCTTCCGGTTTTCTGAAAGCAGTATTCGGAAAGCGTGGTTTTTCGACCAATGTCGTGCCCAACATCATCGACCTTAGCCTTTTCGAGGCAGGATCGAGCTTAGAAGCTTCAGTGAAAGCAGATTTTCCGTGCATTATCGTTACCCGTAACCTGGAACAAATCTACGATAATGCGACTGCATTGCGGGCCTTTAGCGGGGTCAGGCGCATATTTCCGGGCGCAAAACTTATTCTTGCCGGCTCCGGACCGGAGCAGCAGATGCTGGGAAAACTCGCAACCGAGCTTGGTGTGGCGGATGCAGTTACATTTACGGGCCGTGTGGATAACGAAGACATGGCCGCTCTCTACCATAGTGCTGATGTCATGATAAATCCGAGTCTTGTTGATAACATGCCGATTTCGGTGCTGGAAGCATTGGCCAGCGGTGTCCCGGTAGTAAGCACAGATGTCGGAGGTGTGCCTTATCTGGTGGAGCATGAAAAAACAGCTTTACTGGTGCCGGCACAAGACCCGGAAGCAATGGCCAACGCCGTTCTCGTGCTGCTCAATAATCCAGCCAAGGCTGATCAGATCAGGAAAGCAGGATTTGAATCCGTGCAACAGTACACATGGCCATGCGTGCGTGACCGTTTGCTCGGCGTTTACGAACAGGTTCTGACAAAATCAGACCGGTCCATGGTAAACGTTAAGTGAAAGTCTCTTCATCGAATAAGAAGGAGCTGTACACATTACTCATATCGAGCCTTTTTTTTCCACTTCACGAACGCATCAAGAATCACCATAGCGTTGCAGTGCGGAAAGAGTTAGAGGTTTCCCAGTGGTGGGATCAGAATCGTTTGCAGGAACTTCAGCTCTCAAAATTGTATCGGTTGCTCAAGCATGCAGAAGTTCACGTACCCTATTATCGTACCCTATTCTCGGAAATCAGCTTCAAGCCGGAAGATGTGCGCTCTCTTGCGGATCTTACGCGCCTGCCTTTTCTCGAAAAATCAAAAATCCGGGTCAATACCGATGCGCTGAAATCTGAAAACGCGAAAAATCTTCATCGCTTTAACACAGGTGGTTCCAGCGGTGAACCCCTGATCTTTTATATAGGCAAAGAGCGTGTCACTCATGACGTCGCCGCAAAATGGCGCGCCACACGCTGGTGGGATGTAGATATCGGCGACCGGGAAATGGTTGTCTGGGGCTCACCCATCGAACTTGGTGCGCAAGATATTGTTCGTACCCTTCGCGACCGCCTGTTCAGGACCCGGTTGCTCCCCGCCTTTGAAATGTCGGAACAAAAGCTGGACGGGTTCCTGAACGAGATATGCGCCATGCGTCCAAAAATGCTCTTCGGTTATCCCTCCGCACTGTCTCATATTGCCCGCCATGCCGAGGAACGCGGACGGCATATGGACGATCTCGGCATCCGGGTCGCCTTTGTTACCTCCGAACGTCTTTATGACGAGCAGCGCCAAAAAATTGGCAAGATCTTTGCTTGCCGGGTCGCTAACGGCTACGGAGGCCGTGATGCGGGTTTTATTGCCCACGAGTGCCCCCAAGGGAGTATGCACATCACCGCCGAGGATATTATTGTAGAGATCGTGGATCAGCAGGGGGCGTCTTTGCCCGACGGTGAAGCAGGCGAAATCATTGTGACCCATCTTGCCACCAAAGACTTTCCCTTCATTCGCTACCGGACCGGCGATATTGGGGTGCTGGATAGCAAACCCTGTATTTGCGGGCGGGGACTTCCCATCCTCAAGGAAATACAGGGCCGCAGTACTGATTTCCTGATCGCTCAGGACGGTACGGTAATCCACGGTTTGGCTCTGATCTATATTTTGCGCGACATGCCCCAGATAAGAAACTTTAAAATCATACAGGAAAGCCTGGAACTTACGCGTATCTGGGTGGTTACAGATGAAGGACTTAGTCCTGAGGCTACCGCAAAAATCGAGCTGGGGTTCAAGGCGCGGCTGGGTCAGACAGTTAATGTTGTAATCGAAGAAGTGCCAGAAATTCCGGCAGAGAAATCCGGTAAGTTTCGTTACGTGATAAGTAAGGTCGTAATTGCCTGATTGAAAAAGAACCCGCTTTTATGAAAATATCACCACCCTCCCGAGCTTGAGCAGGCGAAGTGCCGCCTCGGTTCAAGTAACCTGAAACGTTGGCCGGGGCCGCTTGCGTCCCGCGACGAATGAAGACTCATGGATAAGCAACAAAATCACACAGAAATAATTGACAAAGTTTTGTCCGGTGCGCGCTGGGCGACAATACTTCGATTGACTGGACAAGTCATCAGTTGGCTCAGCACCATCATCGTAGTGCGATTTATCAGTCCGGAGGATTACGGGCTCAACGCCATGCTGGAAGCACCATTGGAACTGCTGATGCTGTTAAGTACGTTCGGCCTTGATCTTGCTCTGGTTCGATCAAAAAGCATTGAGCAGGATGAACTGCGTAGCGTCTTTGGTTGGCTTCTGGTAATCAATGGGTTGCTTTTTCTTGCCTATTTTTTTGGTGGCACCTTAATAGCGATTTATTTCGATGAACCACGTCTCGAGACATTGGCCAAAGTGTTGGCTTTTGTTTTTCTCTTCACGCCTTTCAGAGTGGTTCCCAATGCGCTTCTGGATCGCGACCTCAAGTTCAAGTTGAGAGCTTTTGCCGAATTTATAGCGAGCATTAGCGCTGCAATCGCAACACTGGTCCTCGCCATGCTAGGCGCAGGAATATGGGCATTAGTTGCTGGCGTGTTGATCAGCCGGGCTTTTCTGGCAATCATACTGATGATTGTGCAGCCATGGATCATCGCTCCCTCTTTAAGTTTTTCAGCCGTGCGCGCGATGATGGTCTTCGGTGGTACATTGTCACTGGCGGGCGCCATCGTGCTCATTACCGACAAGCTCGCCACCCTGATCGGGGGGCCCACTCTGGGTGCTGAATTGCTGGGTATTTTTGCGGTCACCTTTCAGTTTGCTCTGTTGCCGCTCGCCAAAATCATGCCAGTGATTAACCCGATTATCTTTCCTGCATTTTCCAAGTTTCATGAGCAACGCGATGTCGCAGCGCATTATCTCGGAAAATTCCTCGGTATCATATCACTCGGCTTGTTCCCCATGATGATCGGGACTGCCTGTATCGCCCAGGAGTTTGTGGCAACGGTGCTTGGGGACAAATGGTCGCCGGTCGCTGTTCCGCTTGCGCTGCTGTCCATTGTGATGCCGTTCAGAATGACAACATCTATCCTTCGGCCGGTATTGGCAAGCATGGGCCGCCCCGACCTGTCCCTTAAGTCCACCCTTATAGCGTTGTTTATCTTGTTGCCCCTAATAGCGATTGGCGCTCATCACGGGGTGATCGGCCTGGTGGCGGCCATAATGACGACCGAACTAATGGTCGCTTTTTTTACGATCAGCATGAGCAAGGCTGTTCTGGATATTTCTTTCACAAAGATGGCAGAAAGCTTCGGTCCCGCCATCGTTTCCTCGGCCGTCATGGCTACTTGCCTGCTAGTTGCAAAAATCACATTCGGAAGCCAGATCGGTCTCGGCGGTCTACTCATCGGCATAGGTTTGGGCGCACTTATTTACTTTTTGACGCTGCGAATTTTCTATGGGAGATTGCTGAAAGATGCGATAGGACTGTTCTTGGGAAGATGAAATGCAAATCTCCCGTCGAGCAGCCTGCCGGACTTTGCCGCACCAATGAGGTGAAATCGTCGAAATCTGGCTCAAAACGGCCGATTGGGGCAAAAATACGCACCATTCCTTGCTGTTTTCCCTACCGTGGACGCAATACGGCAATACGTTTCAAATTCCACGCCAGACACACCCGCGTCCATTCGTTCCTGACGTTCTCCAGACCCCCATGCGTATTCCATTGAAACCGGATACTCAGTCCACGGCAAACTGGACAGTCGGAGCATAGCGACGCGACGGTTGTTTTTTACTCCTGATTGCCGGGTTTAGCCAAACCTTTTTTTTCTTTCTGATCGATTCGCCGGACAGGTCGAGCTTGTGCGCATTATGCACGAACCGGTCGAGAATGGCGTCAGCGAGGATGGGGTCGCCAATCGAGGCATGCCAGTCATCCACCTTCAACTGGCTTGTGACGATGGTCGAGCGCTGGACGTAACGGTCATCCAGTATTTCCAGCAAATCCCGTCGCGCCGAATCGGTCAGCATCGCCACGCCCCA
>JBDTDT010000024.1:0-82787 GCA_039922995.1 Nitrosospira sp.
TATGACGCCAGTCGTATCGCCGGGTAGCTAAGTGCGGAAGAGATAACCGCTGAAAGCATCTAAGCGGGAAACTCGCCTCAAGATGAGACTTCCCGGGGGTTAAACCTCCCTAAAGGTTCGTCGAAGATCACGACGTTGATAGGTCGGGTGTGGAAGCGCAGTAATGTGTTAAGCTAACCGATACTAATTGACCGTGCGGCTTGATCCTATAACCTTAAGTGGCGTTGATGGCAAAAATAAAACGGCGTAATTCAACCGTAATCCGTCGAAATGCCAAATCAAGTGTTTGCCAAGATGCAATCTCCCAATTTACTTCTTCCAGATGTGGTACGCGATAGAAACCGATCGCGCCCCATTTAAAGTTACGCTTGGCGGTCATAGCGCTTTGGACCCACCCCTTCCCATCCCGAACAGGGTCGTGAAACGAAGTCGCGCCGATGATAGTGTGCATTCGCATGCGAAAGTAGGTCACTGCCAGGCACCTTATAATAAAAAGGCCCCGCTCATTAGAGTCGGGGCTTTTTTATTATATTAACGACGTTAATGAAATTAAATTAGCGCTATGTCACATTCTGAGATGACACATTAGGCTAATGTACTTGACTGGGGAACAAATCGAAGCGAGAGGGTTTGATGAAAACCTGATCGCCTCGCACCAATTGCAACTCGCGAAAACGTTCCTTTGTGATTTCGACCTGTATCAGCTCCTTGTCTTCGCTGTCGTCACGGATCAGTTCAAGGCGTACGATCGGCCCAACCGAGAGAATATGAAACACCCGTGCGGGAAGCGCGCTACCGTGAATCGTACGATCAATGTGAATATCGTGAGGGCGAACATAGGCTACGGCTGCCAAATCCTCGGCTTCCGTATGTTCCGGCGCATCGACCTCGAGCCCGTCTATCCATGCGCGTCCACGATGCAACCGGCCATGGAACAGATTCACTTTGCCAAGGAATTCGTAGACGAACGGACTCGCCGGCTGCTCGTACACTTCGTCCGGCGTGCCAATTTGCTCAATGCAACCTTCATTCATGACCACTACTCGATCAGCCACTTCCAGCGCTTCTTCCTGGTCATGGGTAACGAATACACTGGTGATCTGCATTTCGTCATGTAGTCTCCGTAACCAGGAACGCAGTTCCTTGCGTACCTTCGCATCAAGTGCGCCGAAGGGCTCGTCCAGTAGCAGAACCTTTGGTTCTACTGCCAACGCTCTTGCCAGCGCAACACGCTGACGCTGACCGCCTGAAAGCTGATGGGGGTGCCGCTCAGCCAGCCAGTCAAGTTGTATAAGTTTCAACAAGCCGTGCACGCGATCGCGAATCTCCACCTCGTTAGGTCGGGATGCTTTCGAACGCACGCGTAAACCGAACGCGACGTTCTCGAAAATAGTCATATTTCGAAACAATGCGTAGTGCTGAAATACAAAGCCCACATGCCGGTCGCGCACATGCTGACGTGTGGCATCTTCACCTTGAAACAGAACCTGACCGGCGTCTGCCGCTTCAAGTCCGGCGATCACGCGTAGCAACGTGGTTTTGCCGGAACCTGAAGGGCCGAGTAAAGCGAGCAATTCGCCCGAACGCACCTCGAGGTTGACATCGCGTAGCGCAGCGAAGGTCCCGAACTGCTTGGAAAGATTCCGTACCTCAATGCTCATTGGCATTCTCCTCGTACTGCTTATTTCTGGATTCAACGAATGTTTTCAATGCAAGTGTCACCAGCGCGAGCAGCGCCAGCAGCGACGCCACTGCGAATGCAGCCGCAAAGTTGTACTCGTTATAAAGAATCTCCACATGAAGCGGCAGCGTATTGGTACTGCCGCGAATGTGGCCGGATACAACTGATACCGCGCCAAATTCGCCCATCGCCCGCGCGTTGCAAAGAATAGTGCCGTACAGCAGGCCCCACTTGACGTTCGGCAGTGTAACACGCAAAAAAGTTTGCCAGCCGTTGGCGCCTAGTACCACGGCAGCCTCCTCCTCCTCGCTGCCCTGTGCCTGCATCAGCGGAATCAACTCACGGGCGATAAATGGCACGGTTACAAAAATAGTGGCGAGTACAATGCCCGGTACGGCAAATATGATCTTGATGTCGTTTTCCGCAAGCCACGGCCCCAGCCATCCCTGTAAGCCAAAAATAAGTACATAAATCAATCCTGAAACCACTGGCGACACCGAGAATGGCAAGTCAATCAGTGTAATCAGTAAATTCTTGCCGCGGAATTCGAATTTGGCGATAGCCCATGCCGCCGCCAGGCCGAATATCAGATTGAGCGGTACTGCGATTGCCGCAGCAGTAAGGGTAAGCTTGATGGCATCCACTGCGTCAGGTTCGGTAATAGCTGCCAGATAAACATCCGTACCCTTCTTGAGCGCCTCATAGAAGACCGAGATCAACGGTACAAAAAGGAATAGCGTCAGGAAGATGAGCGCTACACCGATTAAGGTCCGGCGTATCCAGGCAGGTTCATCTGTAGCCTTCTTTCGATGCAAGCCAATGGCTAACGGAAGGGCGATAGTAGTCACGGAAGTATCCTCATGCAAAAGCACTTCGGCGGCGGCCCCACCATTGCAACAGGTTGATGATCAGCAGCATCACAAACGAGATCATCAGCATGACCACGGCCAGCGCCGTCGCGCCCGCGACATCGTATTGCTCAAGCTTGGTAATGATCAGAAGCGGCGTGATTTCGGAAACCATGGGCATATTGCCGGCAATAAAAATGACCGATCCGTACTCACCGATTGCGCGGGCAAAAGCAAGTGCGAAACCAGTCATCAACGCCGGAAAGAGAGTAGGAAAAATCACCCTCGAGAAGGTCTGCAACCGGGTCGCGCCGAGCGTTGCCGCCGCTTCCTCCAACTCTGATTCGAGATCTTCAAGGACGGGTTGCACCGTGCGCACCACGAAAGGCAATCCAATAAAAGTAAGCGCCACAAAGATACCTAAAGGGGTAAAGGCGACTTTGATGCCAAATGGCTCCAGATATTGACCAATCCATCCATTACCGGCATAAAGGGCGGTCAGAGCAATACCCGCCACGGCTGTCGGCAGCGCGAATGGAAGATCCACTAATGCATCTACCAGTTTCTTGCCCGGAAAGTGATAGCGTACCAATACCCAGGCAACTAGAAGGCCGAATACGGCATTGACCAGAGCCGCTGCGAACGAAGCACCGAATGTCAGCCGATAGGAGGCGATTACCCGCGGTGTCGTTACCACTTTCCAGAAATCTGTCCACGTAAGGACAGTCGTCTGAATGAACGCCGCGGACAGTGGAATAAGTACGATAAGGCTCAAATAAAGCAAGGTAAATCCGAATGCCAGATTAAATCCCGGCAGTACACTATGTTGTTTGAAGTTATTCAAATGAGATTTCCCTAGATCAGATTATGCCAAGTGCGCCGAGCACCAAGTTGCTTCGTCGTTACGGTATCTTATATGGCTCTTTAATGGTGCGTGCAGCTTCACCAAGCAAATCGCCCTGAAAAAAATCTGCACCTATAATTTTGGCTGCATGAAGTTGCTGTGTCGTTTCAATTTCACGCACCAGAAGCGCTGCGCCCAAGCGGTGAACCGTTTCAGTAATAGTCTCAGCCCCGTTATGCTGTAACAGAGCAGAAGCCTCCAGCCAAACAATGTCCGGCAGCAAGGGACGAAGATCACTAAGGCCAGCCATCCAGTTCTCTTTGCCACCGCCGTGGTTAACCGCAACCTGATAACCTCGAGACCGGTAATTGCCGATTACATGCTTGAGAAGCCTCCAGTCTCGATTCACCTCGACCGGGATTTCTATGACTACCCGGGAAGTCGCTATCCCAATAAGATCAAGTATTCTTTTGAATGCTTGGCCATGGTCGTCCCTGACGCTTTCCAAAAGACGTGGCTGCACATTCAGAAAAAGGTTGCCATTCCCGGAAGCAACGCTGAAATAATTGATCGCATGGACGGTACGGCAGAGGCGATCAAGTTTTACGAGCAACGAATCTTCCGAAGCCAAGGCAAAAATTCCCCAAGGGGGAACTACTGTCTTGTGTTCTGACTCGGAAAGAATATAGGCGGCGTGCCCCACCACACAAAGCTCATTTGCTTCGAACACGGGCTGGAAAATACTTGATAACCGGTTATTGAAAAACTGCCCGATTACCCAACCGTCTTCCGAACGTAGCAACAGGTGATCGGTAGCTGCCTGGACACGTTCCAGTCCATCATGCGTATATATTGTTTTCATATCAATACGCTTTATTTCTTCAGGCATCAAGATAGTTGAAGCCAACTGGCAGCCCCAATGTCCAACTAGGTGTACCTATGGAGGATAGAATAGCGTCGCAGCCGCGACAGGGAACGTCGGTCAATACCATGTTTTCCAGTTTTCTGCGCAGCTCATGAGCCGAACTGCGGCAAAACACCAGAGGGACTCCGTGCTTATTCGCTTGCTGCTTTAAAGCATTCGATACACTATGATTGACATAATCGCACAGTATGACCACCAGTCTGGCACTGCAAGGAATGGTGCGCTTGGCAAACCTTGACTGCCGCCCATTCCAATGTTCAACACGCGTGACGCCATGCGCGAGGAGCTCCCTCTTCAATGTTTGCACATAGTCTCCACCAACGATCAATGCAGTCATGCGATCTCCTTGACTTCGATGATAGGAATATTAATGCTGGTAAATCTGATCAAACGTGCCACCGTCAGCAAAATGAGCCCTGTGCGCATTCTTCCAACCGGCAAATGCTTCATCAATGGTGAAAAGTTTAATCGCGGGAAACTGGCTTGCATATTTTGCGGCAATCTTTGGATCGGTGGGCCGATAGAAGTTCTTTGCGGCAATTTCCTGTCCTTTTTCCGAATACAGATATTTCAGATAAGCTTCTGCAATATCGCGTGTGCCCTTCTTGTCAACGACTTTGTCTATCACCGTGACCGGCGGCTCTGCCAGAATGCTGATCGACGGCGCAACAACCTCGAATTTACCGGCCCCTAGTTCCTTGATCGCAAGGAAAGCCTCATTTTCCCATGAGATAAAGACATCACCGATACCGCGTTCCACGAAAGTGGTGGTCGAACCTCTTGCACCCGAATCCAGCACAGGCACGTTCTTATAGATCTGAGCTACAAATTCCTTTGCCTTCGCATCACTCCCATAAGTTCGCTTTCCGTATTCCCACGCTGCCAGATAATTCCATCGTGCTCCACCCGAGGTTTTGGGATTCGGTGTAATAACCGATATGCCCGGCCTGGCCAGATCGTTCCAGTCCTTGATGCTCTTTGGATTGCCTTTGCGCACCAGCAGCACGATAGTCGAGGTATAGGGCGTGCTATTTTGCGGCAGGCGCTTCTGCCAATTATCCGGAATAAGCTTGGATTTTTCCGCGATTTCGTTGATGTCATTTGCCAGGGCCAGTGTCACCACATCGGCATCGAGGCCATCGATGACCGACCGCGCCTGTTTACCGGAACCGCCATGGGACTGCTTGATGGCTATCTTCTCCCTGTTCTTTTCTTCCCAGTGTTTAGCAAATGCATTATTAAATTCCTGATAAAGCTCGCGCGTTGGGTCGTAGGAAACATTTAATATGATTCTATCTGCCCAGCTATTGCCGCCAATCAAAAAGCCTGTAGCCAGGATACTGGTTGTCAGCCATGTTTTGATTCTCATCGTTCTTCCTTTAATTGGGTAGTTAAGTAAATAAATTCAGGGACAATTAAAACGCGCTGATCACCACTTCAACGTAGAAAAAATTGGAACTGCCCGGGCTGCGGCCAAGCGCTGCTATTTGCCTGTTACGCGTGAAATCGCCGCTGGTAAAATGCGAGTAACCCACCGTAGTATTGATGTGTTCCGTGAGCTTATAACGTGCGCGAATGTCAAAAGCATGCCCAATGAAATCGCCACTTCTTCCGGTCTGGTCACGGTTGAAGCCCGGATTGGGAATAGCGCTGTTGTTGCCATCGAGAAGATTGTTAAAGCGATCGGTACTGCTTGCAAGCCAGAACCAGCTATAGCCTCCATCTATGCGCAAGTCTTTGTCCGGCTGAAATTCAAGCTTGATTTTGGGAGCCTTGATATTTTCAAAAACAATATAGTCATCCGCCGACCAGGGACGCGCAAAACCAAAGAACCGCTCGAAGCGATTATCCACATAATCCTTGGGATGGCGATCGCCGCTGGCATAGCCATAGAAGGCGCTGATACGTGGCTTCCAACTGTACTGGAAGGTGTGTCCTGCCTCAAGGGTATAACCATGAGCCTCGTGGCGCTGCCCACCGTTACTACCAAATTGATAGATCAGGTTGAAGTCATAGTCGAGCCCTGTATTGGGAATTTTTCCGTAGCCGCGTAGCGCGGGTGCATGAATTTCACGGTCAATTTGCCTGGGTACTTTGCTGCCGTCTTGCATCAGACCCATATAATAAGGCTGTAGCGTGATGATGTCCGACCACTCGCGCCAGTGGCCGATCACGCCGAAAAACCACTGATTATCGATGCGTTGATCAAAAGCGGTCGGAAAGCGTTTGACAGGCTGATAAGCCCATGTGTCGATTTCCCAGTTATTGACTTCCTCGCCCATATTAATGCGGAACCCTTCGAACGTATTAGTGGTATTGCGCCATTCGTTGCGGCCTATGAGGCGCCGATCCAGCGCCTCATAGGCCATGCGGCCTGCACGAAACCTGATCGGGCGATGCTGTTTCTGATCGTCTTCCCCTAGCGCGCCTTTAAAATACAATTCCGCATATGTCTGGATCAGCTCAAATTCATTGAAATCGCGATCATCGTGCGGGAAATTGCCGTTGTAGCGCCTTGAGTCCTGAAGCTCGACAGCAAAACGCAGCGGTTCCAGAATTTCTTTTATGCCTACGTACGCGCGCGTACGCAGCAGGAATGGCTGATCCAGCCTAAGGTCGGTACGCCGTATATCATCGCTGCGAAATTCATAACGGGTTCTATGATCCAGGCCTACGTCCAGCCAGTTGATATTCTTAAATGTTTCAATGCCGCTCTTACTCAGCGTACGCACGTAACGGGGCGGATCCGACTCTGGCTGGGTGGAGTAGCTGCTGGAAGGCCTGAAATAGCTTGCTGGCTTCTTGCCTTCTTTTGTTTTTGAGGCGTCTCCTGTCTTAGCTTGAGAATTCTCTTCGTTCGCTTGAGTGTTCGCGGATTGTTTGCTATTTACATCAGCTTCAACAATCTGGGTAACTCTTTTCATTACTTCGGCCCGTCCGAACTGCATGTCGCTTTCATCTGCCTGAATCGAGCTTATAGGCAATATATTAATCGCGGAGAAAAGTGCGATTTGCCGATAACATTTCATCAATTTCTCCTAAACGGCGCCGGGGTATCCTCGTCAGATCGCCTAGTCATTTTCTCATCGTACCTCAAGTCGTTGACACTGCCAGTTTATTGCCGTCCCTGTTTCAATAGCCTGCTTACATCCCGCCGGATAATAAGGGGGGCACCAGCCGTTGCAGATACCTGCACTATCTGGGGAGTAAAGTCTAGAGGGGGAAGTTACCAGCAGTCACTTATGCGGAGAACTAATAAGATTAGATTTACTTATCTCTTTTCCGAATATGGCCGCTATCCATGGATACTCGGTATGGATGAGATAGCCCTTATGATTCGCTCCCTAATGCCACATCCAAAGCGGTTATCCGTTTCATTCAATACCGGTTTCTGTTAATTACGCAAGCAAGCCCGATGAGCTTCCGCTGCAACGGTAAAGCAGATATGGCAGGCTGGCCCAGTCAGTTCTCCGCAGCTTTCCCGGCATTGTGTATTTTCGATGGCAAGCCCGCTTCCGCATAATGCGTAACGGTTTGTCGGTCTAGGAGGCATGACGCCCGGCTTGGGTTGCGTAATGCTTGGTGGGGTTCCGCCAACTGCTCCAGGAGTTCCTGTTTGGCCTGTCTGGATAGTGGATAATTCGGTTACGCTTAATGAATGGATAAAACGCCAATTTGTGTATTTCTCAGCGTTAACAAAACTGGCATATTCACGGGAGAATCCGTCCTGCTTGAGCGGTTTGACATTAGACAGGCTGTAAACGCCAGTAATGTGGCCCTGCTCCCTGACCATCCCCCATGCAGTCGTCCCTGTAACCGGATCACGATAGATTTTACGCAAATGATGTCTTGCTTGGGGGAAACGCTTATCTTCCAACAGGTCTTGAAGCGTGAGTGGATATTGTTTTACGCCGCCTGTTGTGTTTTCGTAGTAGCTACCGATAGCCTTACGAAACTGTTCTCCTATAAACAGCAATTCTCGCTCTTTTTCCCGCTGTGCTTCTGCATGCCAGACCTGGCCTGTGGAGGCGAGGGCGATACCGGAGATTATGACAAACATCAGCAGCCCAAGATAAGTAAATCCCTGCTGACGTTTAGCAGGAATGTATCTACCAGTCACCATAATTTGATCCGTCCATTGCGGTGCCGGTGGCGCCGCTGTGGAGGTCGTACAGGCCGCCGGGGGTGTCGTCCGACGGTGGAACGATAATCCAGGTTTTTGTACTCTCAGTAAGCGGATCTACAGGAATGGCACGTATATATTTACGTTCCATTAACTCTTCCAGCGTATGGGGATAGCGTGACTGGTCGCCGTAAAACTTGTCCACGGCTTCACGCATTACGGCGAGATTCTGCTTCAAAGCGACTTCTTTCGCCCGATCCACCCCGGTGAAATAACGTGGAGCAGCCACAGTAAGCAGGAGCATAAGAATGGCCAGCACCACCATTAACTCGATCAGGGTAAAACCTGAAAATGTACGACCCATGCGTCTCACCATTCGCTGTAAGCAACCCCGTTCAGCCCGGTCTCCCGGCTAAACGAATAGACATCGAACACATTGTCCCCGGCTTGGCGAGAATCCAGCCCGCTTTCGTAACTACGCGTACCCCAAGTGTCCTGCGGACTGGCTCCTGGATCAGGATACATGGGATCGCGCGGCACACGGCGTAAAAAGCGTATGAGCCGCTTCTTCGGATCGCGGGCATCGGGCACGCCTTGCGCAAGAATATTCAATGAAGCAGGATAGCCCGGCGTATCCGCCGCTTTTTCCACCCGACCTTCGTCTGCCGCCTTTTTGTAAGCATCCAGTGCCGTCCGGATGTCGCGCAGTGCGGCGCGCAGCTCGGCTTCTTTCATGCGTTTGACGCTTAACTGGCCGAGCGGCAGCAATGCCGTGGCAAGGATTCCCATAATGGTTACGGTCACTATCAGTTCGATCAACGTAAAGCCTTCGTGCTTCATCTCGCAGTGGCGGGTGAATTGACCGGTGCGCCAAATGGATCTACGAAAGGTTGGGATTGACCGCCTCCTGCAGGGTTTGTGCCCTCGGTAGCTGGGCCGACGGACGATGGTGGCACTGGTACGGGAGTCTGCAATTGATCCTGGGCCGCATCTTGTGGCACAGGTTGCTCTGCCGGAGGAGAGTGCTGACGCTGAGGCGAATTACGTCCTGTGCCACTTCCTCCCGTGCCCGGAACAACAATCTGCACCCGGTCGTTAATACTCAGCTCTGTCCCGGACCAGTATTCCGAAAGCTCCGATTCCGGACGGCGAATGTTATTGAGAATGCGCGGCGTGATAGCGAGAACAATCTCGGTCTTGTCCTTTGTATCCGTTTGATTGGCGAATAAACGCCCCAGCAATGGAATATCACCCAGTCCCGGTATCCTGCTCGCGTTCATGCGCTCATCGTCTGAAATCAGACCAGCCAGTACCTGGGTTTCGCCATCCTTCAGGCGCAGGAGCGTGGTTGCGTTGCGGGTGCCGATCTGGAAAACCTGGGAACCGTTGGTTAAAGTCGTGGCTATTCCCAGCGAACTGACCTCCAGCGCTACCTTGATATGGACATGATTATCGAGGGCAATGCGCGGCTCCACTTCCAGCTTGAGTCCCACATCAATATATTGGACACTTTCGGATGAGGTCCCGGTAGTACCCGCCACGTTGGTGGTAATCAATGGCACCTTATTGCCCACCTGTACCCTGGCCTTCTCGTTGTTGCGCACGCGGACACGCGGGTTGGATAGCACATTGATATTACTTATGGTCTTCTTGAAATTGGCCACAGGATTACTGTCGACGCTCAGGAAATTGAGCGGAGACGAAATCAGGTTGGAGCTTAATGCCTGCAATGTCAGCCCCGCGGCGCTCGTCACCGTGGTGGGATACTGGATACCCAGTTCCTGCAAGCGACTGCGGGTTATTTCCAGCACATCCATCTCGAGCATGACTTCTGGATCGGCCATGTCGTTGGCAGCTACCAGTTTTTCAGCAATACGGATCACCTCGGGAGTATCGCGAATCACCAGCATGTTGAGACGCTCATCTATATGAATATCCTTGCTCTTGAGCATGGTCTTGAGCAGCGTCGCCATTTGCTTGGCATTGGCGTTGGTGAGAAAAAAACTGCGGATCATCAGATCCTGGTAATCCTTCAGTTTCTGCAGCGTATTGGGATACACCAATGCAGTGGTTTCGGATAACGCTTTTTTCTGCAGACCATTCGTCGCCAATACCATTTCTATGGCATCCTCAATGCGGGCATGTGAAACAAATACCGTCGCCTTGGCATCCTGTTTAATATCCTTGTCCAGGATGAAGTTAATGCCGGTGGTACGTGAAAGCGCTTCGAATACCATCTTGATATTGGCATCACGCAGTTCGAGCGAGATTGGCTTGTCGAAGGGAGACTTGAGGCGCGGAGGCTCATTACGCACGATCTCTCCCTTGCGGCGAATCTCACCTTGCAATTCAAGCGCCCCGGCATGGGATGGGGCCTCCAGCAGCACCGCCCGAACCAGTGCCTGAGCCGCGTCCAGATTTCCCTCAATAAACCGGTTGCGAGCTTCTTCCACTTTGCCGGCATATTTACGTTCACTCACTATCGCAAGCTGCCCTGCCAAGGCACGCGCGTTGGCAGGCTCTACCAATAGCACGCGTGCAAAGAACGCCGCCGCCTCGGCGGTCCGCCCCTCGCGCAACGCGTTATCGGCATCCTGCAGCAACTCATAGATGGCCTGTTCGTGCGTAACATGAACATCCCTACGCGTGGGCATGTCCTCAGGTTTCGCTTCCTGCGCGGCTTGCGCATTCGCCATCCGTTCCTCCGGCGTGGCGCCCGGGACGCCATCCTTCTGCCATGGTGCAAAGGCGCAGGCGGAGAGCAGCAGCGCAGACACGCAGGCGAGGCAGGCGGCCAGTCTGCTGGTCCCGGGAGAAAGTTCCATCAGGAACCTCCCTGATCACCATATTCGGCGGATGCGGCGGGCTTGCCGCTTTTAGGGAGGGTTTGCGGCAGCCCCAAGGGTAAATAGGTAAGATTCAAGGTAGTGGCATCTTCCGCATCAAGACGCCATAAATTTTCGATATTCTGGCCAATGCCAACGGAATATACCTTATTGTTTTCAGTTAGAAAGAATTTCGTCCCTTCCGGGGTATCCTCCAGTTTCCCCAGATACGTAAATGGCGCTTCCGGCGCAACTGGCTTGGGAGGAGGCGGAGGGACTCCAGCCGGTTTGGAGACCATATACCAGTCGTGGGGTTTGAATAAATCCGTAGACGAGTTGTCTTGTTCCTGTAGAAGGCGCATTCTTCCGGCGAGCGCCTGCCAGTTCAATGTGGCGGGTGACTGTTGCGGTACAACAGGCTCCTCTGCGGTTCCATTGGTGGCTGCCGTTTTAGCGCGATCGGGACGCTGGGATGAATGTGCAAGTTGAATAACACCCTCTTGCTCCTGATCATCGGCCTGAAAGGAAAGCCACACAGTAATCGTCAAGGCTAGCCCCATTGCAATCCGCCGTTTGGTGAATGCTATCGTCATGCGTGTTTTCTCACAAAAAATACAAAACGCAGGATGACCACGGCCTGTCCTTCCGCCACCTTTCCCCGTTCTAACGTAATATCGGCGAGCGCCGCCGAGGGCAATCTCTCAAGTACGTCCAGAATGAGGCCATGGATCTGCGAATAAGCCCCCGTGACCGGCAGCGTGACTTCGAAGCGGCGTAAAGCCCCCCCATCTTCTCCACCAGTGCATATTCGCCCTTGTTCGTTTCCAATCCCTTATCCCTGGCCAATATAAACAGCGTATCCAGTTCGTCGGAGAGTTCATCCACAGTAGGAAACTTGGCCTGAAATGCCGCGAGCTCCTTCGCCAGGAGCTGATCAGGCGGCAAAACCGGCACGGCCGTCGCTGGTTTTGGAGGCCGCATGGCCAGTTCCGTGCGCAGGTTTTCGATTTCGTCACGCAGTGGGATTACGCCAGCAAGAAGAGTAACCAGCGCCGCTGTCGAGAGGGCGATGCCGAGAAAGCCGGCAGGGCCGAGCCGGCGCATCACACGCCGCATTTTCCACGGCATTGTCCACGTTATCGCATTCATCCTAGCTTGCCCACCGCGCGCTCAGCGCAAAACGTACAGGTCTTTGCTGCTCTGAAGCGACCACTTCATGCTCTTCGAGAACTACGTCGGTCATATGACCGGAAGCCGCCAGCTTCCGCGTATAGTCCAGCGCATCTGCCAGTTGGCGCGCCTCGCCCGCAATACGCAAACGTCCTTTGGCAGCATCAGGGCGAATGACGAGCAACGCGATTTCCGGGCGGGCGGTCGCTTCCAGCACCGAGAACAGTGCTGGCCACGGACGGCCCAGTTCGCTCAATACGGTGTTGGCCTGGCGTACCTGTTCCTGCAAGACTCTCTGAGTTTCGGGGGATGGCGGCGGCGTATTCGACGGGATGCGATTTGCGCGGGAATCATTCTGCAGTCGCATTTGCAGGTTTGCCCGTTCGCTCTCCAGCTGAAAGTACTCCCAACCAGCGGCGGAGACGAATACCAGTGCCGATAGCAACAACCCCTGTACCCAGAACGGAGCGGCATGTCCAGACTTGGCATGATCGAGACGAATTTTCATGCAGGCGCCCTCCTCAGGAAAACGCCAGCATGGCGCCTGCAAAGGTACGATCATGGATCGGTGTCAATCCGGGCGGCCATGCCGATATGGCCATTTCTATTTTCCAGCGATTTCCCATAGACATGAGATCAGCAGGTTCGTTATCAACCAGTTCCGGCGCGCACAGTTGCAGCGAATGGTGCTCATGCAGCTCGGCTGTAATGGCCAATCGGTCCAGTATGCCGTGCAGGCTGTCCAGCCAGTCATCGGTTGCATAAACTTGTTGTACTCCGCACCAGCCTGCCTGTTTCCATGCCAGCAGGCTCAGCCGTTCCGGCTCTGCCAGCACGAATATTCCATCCCGAATTCGCGTACCGCCATTAAAACGGTTGAATGCTGCCATCAGGTAAGGTTGAATCGAAATCAGCTGGGCACCCGATGCAACAATTGTATTGCGCAGAGCCATGATGAGCTCGCGATCCACGGCACTTGCCAGGGCCGGTTGCCCGGCCGCGGCATCGCTTAGCCTGATATCCCAATTAGCAACGGCATCGCCATGCGCACGTTCAAAAGCGTGACGTGCGAGCAAGTCCAATTCTTCGCGGCTCCGTGCGCTATCCGGGTTGGGCACGATGGCATACCTTAGCAGGCGATTGGAAAGTATTGCCGTGACTCGCATCCCGCTCGCCTGTGCTGTGCGCAAGACTTCAGGGAGTACCGATAGCGCACCGCGCCAAGGCATAGCCTTATCTACGGCGCATGAAACCGAACTTTTGGCAGTGATACGCGGATGTAGTCCTTTGGCGGCATGCAGCCAGACCACACGATCCGGATAAAGCGCCAGAAAAAGTCGGCTACGCCACGAAAGTGACACGGTTGATCTCCTCAAGAGTGGTTTTGCCATGGGCCACCGCTGCTAAGGCCGCCTCGCGCAAGCTTTTCATGCCCCGCGTCCGGCCTGCTTCCTTCAGTCTGCGCAACGGCTCGCGGGCAATTATCATTTCTCTGAGTTCATCATCCAGCGCCAGCAATTCCGCTATCGCTTTTCGGCCGCGATACCCGCTGCCACGGCAATGTCCGCAACCCCGTCCGTGGCGGAAGTGGAAGCCTTGGACGGTCTCCGGAAGCAGACGCGAAGCTGCGAGCAGTTGTGGTGAGGGTTCGTGGTCTTCAACGCAGTGTGGGCAGACCAGGCGTACCAGGCGCTGGGCCATGACGCCATTAAGCGCCGCAACCAGACTGTAGGGTTCCACGTTCATGTGCAGGAAGCGGCTGATCACATCAAACACGTTGTTGGCGTGTAGCGTGGTAAAGACTAGGTGCTCGGTGAGCGCCGACTGCACGGCGATCTGGGCGGTTTCCGCGTCGCGGATTTCGCCTACCATGATTTTGTCCGGATCGTGCCGCAGGATTGAGCGCAAACCACGCGCAAAGGTCAGCCCTTTCTTTTCGTTGACGGGAATTTGCAGCACGCCGGGCAACTGGTATTCAACCGGATCTTCAATGGTAATGATCTTGTCATGACCATGGTTTACTTCGCTGATCGCCGCGTATAGCGAGGTCGTTTTACCGGACCCGGTCGGGCCGGTAACCAGCACCATACCGTAGGGCTCGTTTACGAGTTGGCGGAACTCTTCGATTATGTAGTCATCAAAACCCAGTTGTGTCAGGGACAGGCCCGTGGACTGATCCGAGAGCGATTTGCGGTCGAGCACACGCAATACGGCATCCTCGCCAAAAATACTCGGCATAATGGAAACGCGGAAATCCACGTCACGGCCCTGCATCATTACCTTGAAACGGCCATCCTGTGGTACCCGGCGCTCGGCGATATCCAGTTCCGACAGGACTTTCACGCGCGACACCGCCTGTTCAGCCATCTCCGCGCCTTGCATTCCGCCAACCTGTACCAGAACGCCATCAATACGATATTTGATGACCAGGCCAGATGCGACGCTTTCCATGTGGATGTCGCTCGCTCCGCTTTTAAGGGCATCGTACAACGTAGAGTTAACCAGCCGGATTACGGGACTGGCATCCGCATTGATACTTTTCAGTGAGAGATGTTCTACATCCCCGGCGAAGGCTTTCCCCGTTTCTTCCTGGGTCACCATTGCCCCATCCATAGCGCGCAAGCCATCTTCATGACGAGCAAGATATGCCAGAATATCTGCGCGATGGGCAAGGTAGAGATCGAAGGATTCGTGTACGCACTCCATCGCCCAGTCGAAAAACTCAATATGAAATGGATCGGCTACGACCAGCCGCAACCGTTTCCCTGGATCGCGCAATGGAAGGCATTCATGCCGGGTCGCAAGCGTAAAATTCATGATGTCAAAAGCCGGCGTTGACGCATATAAGGCCGTCATATCCATGGCCTGCAACCGCGCCGCTTGTGCGAGATTGGCAATAAAATGACCCGCTTCCAGGCCGGAATTGGATTCCAGTATATCCACTACGGGACGCCCGCTGCGCTGGGCTAGCAATCGGGCTTCCGCAATTCCCCGAGGTGAAAAAAGTGTCGCTTCGGTCGATGGCATGGTCATTGCAGGCTACCTGCAAGTTCAAAAATAGGCATGTACAGCATAAGTACCACTACGCCTATCACAAGGCCGATAAAGATCATGAGCAGCGGCTCGAACAGACGTGTGAACCATTCCAGCCAGCGCGCGATTTCTTCGTCATCAGCGTAGCGATATGTTCCAGCATGGGACCCATTTCCCCGCTTTTTTCCCCGACCCGGAGCATGCGCAATGATACGGGCGTTACCAGTCCGGCAGCTTCCATTGCATCGGAGATGGCGCGGCCTTCGCGAATCAGTTTGCTGGCCCGGGTGAGACTGACATGAAAGGAAAGGGCTAACAGCCCTCGCGCCATTTCCAGCGCCTGCGAGACGGGAATGCCGCTGACGAGCAACATCCCCAGCGTTCGGTAGAAGCGTGCCAACTGGAAGATCCGCATCTGTTGACCAATCATCGGAAGGCGCCATAACGTCCCCATGAAGTAGCTGCGTACTTGCCGTAACGAGAGCATATAACCCATGGCGCCAATGATAATAACTCCAGACATTAAAATGGTTTCTCCATGCCGATCGATCATTCCTGCCCAGGCCAGCACGATGCGCAACATCAAGGATTGCGAAGTTCCCGCATCGGCATAGATCTGGGAGAACCGCGGCACCACGTAGCCAAGCAGAAACAGGATTACCAGGCTGCCCACCGTAATCAGAAGAAACGGGTAAATCGAGGCGGCAACCAGCTTCTTTTTAAGTATCTCCACCTGCTGCTCGTAGCCGATATAGCGCATCAGTGCTTCTGGCAGGTCCCCGGTTTTCTCACTGGCACGTATCATGGCTGAATACAAGAGTGGAAACTGCTTAGGCTGATTCGTCAACGCGGCTGAGAATGTCTGGCCTGCGTAAAGAGCACTAAGTATGGCCTGCAATGTGGCACGTGTCTCTGGACGGGATTCTTTCTCGGCGATGCCCTCAAGCGATTCGATCAAGCCGAGTCCAGCCTTCATTAAGGCGAATAACTCCTGGCTGAACTGGAGCAACGGGAATCTGCTGCGCTGTCTGCGGAGCTTGCCGGACTTGGCCTCTGTAGAAACAACTTCATATCCCTGGCTCTGCGCCTGCCGAACTGCATCCGCTTCGTGCAGAGCATCCAGATCCAGTGATATCAGTTGCCCGCTGGATAGGGCGCGAACGATATATCGCATATCACCAATTGACGATATCCACGTTCTCTTCATCGCCGCCGGGTTGGTTATCCTTGCCTAAGGATGACAGGTCGTACTCTCCATGTTCCCCCGGCGCCTTGTATATATATGGCCGCCCCCATGGATCGTTGGGTACGGCTTTTTGCAGATAAGGTCCGGCCCATTTTGCCTCCGCTGCAGGCCGTACATTTAGCGCCGCCAGACCCTGTTCTCCGGTCGGATATCGGCCGACATCAAGGCGATACTGGTCAAGCGCCTTCTCCAGAGCATTGATCTGGGCACGGGCAGTCTTTACTTCCGACTTGCCGAGCTGGGCAAAATACTTGGGTGCAACATATCCTACAAGCAAACCAAGAATGACGAGAACGACCAAGAGTTCCAACAGCGTAAATCCAGACTGATCCGTATCGCGTAAGAAATACCGGAGATTATTCATATCTTGTTCCTTAAATCGGCTTCGGTTAAGTCAGGTGCCAATTTCAGAATAAAGTCATATGCGTATCCGCGCAGGTAATGCCCCCGTCTTACCGCAATGCGGGCAAAGTTTGATCCGAATAAATGGCCCGCGGGAATAAGTGCCAGGGACACATCACGCTCCGGGCAGAAAGCGAGCGATGAGACCACGCCTATCCCCAATCCGAGCCCTACATAAGTTTTGATGACGTCCGCATCCATGGCCGTAATAACAATATCCGGCTCAAGATTTGCCCGGCGGAATGCGTGATCTACGTGAGAACGACCCGTAAATGAAGGGTGATAGGTTATGATGGGGAATTTACTTAAATCTTCCAATGTCACCTTCTCCAGCGCTAAAAGTGGAGGGTCTTTCTGGACCACCACACCATGCTCCCATTCATAGCAAGGGAAGCTGATCAATTCCGGAACCAGCGCAAGCGTTTCGGTGGCAATTCCAATATCAGCATCGCCATTGAGCAGTAATTCGGCGATTTCCTTGGGGCTTCCCTGATGGAGGGAGAGGTGAACTTCGGGCACGTCGAGCATAAAGCGTTTAATGATATTCGGGAGAACGTAGCGCGCTTGCGTGTGGGTGGTTGCGACCGTCAGGTTCCCCTTTTTGTGCCCCGAAAACTGTAAAGCCACACGCTTGATATTTTCGGCATCGAGGAGTATTCGATCGACTACTTTCAGGAGATCACGCCCTGCCTCCGTTAGCCCTATCAGCCGCTTGCCAAAACGGGAAAAAATTTCGACGCCAAGCTCGTCCTCCAGTTCTTTCAATCCCTTGGAAATACCCGACTGAGAAGTAAACAGCGCCTTCCCTGTCTCGGTCAGATTGAAATTTTGTCGGACGGTTTCGCGTACAATTCGCAATTGCTGAAAATTCATAAGCGGGAATTTACGCTGTTATCTAGCGTACATAAAGTTATAAAAAATGGTTTCTATATGAGTATTTGTGATAAGAGAGCTTTCGCTTTGTAACGAAAATTCCGCATCTGACTCAATCGTAATGTGCTATTGAACATTGGTATTTCAAAAATGATTGAAGTAATTCATCAGTGGGAGTTCGCCGAGCGCGCGCTCGGGGGTTTCATCTCGCTTTGATCGAGGCTATCGCGGTAATCCTGAAAAATGTTTTCGAGTTCAACATGTTTAATTTGGGTGAAAGGCTCTCCACGCAAAAGACTCAAGAAGCCTCCCGGTTTCTCCACATGATTTATCAACTCGCGGCCGAGCCGGTAGAGTTTTTCGTTTTTACCGAGACATATCGCCAGCGTATCGTCCAGCACCATTTTCTCTGAAGTGATTGTCTTGAGGTGGCGCTGGGTTTTTAATTGTGATGCGCTTACCTCGGCCAGCTCGCTTCGCGTCTGCTGCAAGTTGCTTTCGACCTCTTTCAGTCTGGTTTCAAGATCGATGGCTTTAGCTTGTTCTTTTGTGTAATCCTCCGCCAGCCGCCTGTTCTTTCGTGAAAACCCGTCCAGATTTTGTTGTGTTTCATTCACACGCTGCTCTTGTTCCTTTAACTTGTTGCCCAGATCTGTATTTGCCTGCTCCAGCTCCGCAGTTCTCGCTTGAGCCTGTTTGACGGCTTCCTGTATACGGCGCTGGGCTTCCCGTTGCCGCGTTTCTTTTTTATCGGCGGACCATGCTGGCGTCGTCATACTCATCAGAAGAATGAATAAAGCCGTTACGATCAATGTAATATTCAGGAAGAAGGTGGATCGCAATAGAGTGGAAAACACCTTAGAATCTCGCGGTAAGATCAATCTGAAGAATATCGATACCCAGTTTTGGCCCGATGATCTGATTGGCGCTGAGCCAGCGTCCAGTGAACCAGACGTTATTGGCAACCGCATACGCAGCGCCTCCAATCCAGCCTTGCGCATTCGTGCCACCCATATAAAACTCGGAATCGGTAAAACCATCCAGCAGCGAATCGGATTCCATGCGTTTGAATGCGCCAAACAGGAGCCAGTCGTGACGTTTCGCTGCGAGCAACTGCCCCATGTCCTGTAGCATTGTCGTGCCGATATCGAGACGTATCTGGTAGGCGGTATTCCCTTCCTTTCCGCTCAGGTTTGCGCCGCGCATTCTCATCTTGTCAGGATTGAAAGCAAGATTTCGCGCATAGTCGCCCATCAAGCGGACACGCACCGGATTAAATGTTGCAAGGTCTATCCCTCCGGTAAAATTTAATTCGCGAAACTCCGAAGCCAACCCATAGACTCCCCCGCCGTCCAGCCCGGCGACGGCAGGATTGTTAAGTTGTATCAATGAATTGCCCTTTTGACGCCACTGAACTGCGGTAGTGTTGAGATTGACATCGCCATTCAAGGGGCTGATTTTTCCCGCCATGTTTTCATAGGCATAGTAGGCCGCTGCCAGCGTAATTCTGGACTGATCAGTCAAATTCCATTCCACACCCGCCTGTCCTGCAAAAAGCCATTTATCGTTCTTTGCCAGATCAATTTCCTGTATGGGAAACGCACCGGCAGTTCCAAACACCGTCAGGTGATCGTTGAGCTTTGGTTTAGCTGAAGCCATGACCCCGTCGAAATTCAGGTCGGGATCCCACACCATATCCGTGCGGTAAAAAGGATTGGCTACCTTTCCCCCGCTCACAAGCAGCCAGTCATACGGCTTGTAATTGATATAAAGCCTGTCAAAATAGGCGGCAAAAGAACGATCGCTGTTCCCGAGTGTTTGATTTGCCGCAACGGGATTTTCGCTTGCCCCATTCGTCGCCAGACGGACCCCTGCTGTGAAGTGATCTGTAAGGTTTACATCCACGTTTACTCGGGCTCTTACGCGCCAGCGCAACCGGTCCACGGTGGTATTGTCAACATCGACTCCCGCCAGTCGGAATACCCCCGGCGGCGCATTGGCCGCGGAAAAGAATGCGTTGTCATGACGCAATCGGATGTCACCGCTCAAGATAAAGCGGTCCAGCCATGATGGAAGGGGTTTGCGGTCTCCCCACTGTTCGCTTTTCGCCTGTGCCAGCACATCCCGCTTGATTTCCTCGCGCATTTCCTGCTTGACGAACTCCGGAACGTACTGCATGCGAATGGCGTTGTTTTTTTCCTCATCCCCTTGCAGTGCCTGCTCACCCGTGAGCTTTGGCCTAGCATCATTTGCTTTAGGCGAAACCTCTTCCGCTACTTGTTTCAATAAAATATCTGCCTTCTCCCTGGAAAGAACGCCTTCCTGGACCAGCAGATTCACAAGTTTGACTGTACTCGCGTCCGCTATCACCAGGCCTGAAGACAGCAGGCTAAAGATGCCCAGAATTATCTGTGGTAAGAATCTAATTTTCATGGTATCTCTTGCATCGTCATTCATCAGTCGCCCGTCGATTGGGAGGTGATCCTCAGTTTCACGGGTTGAGGCATATTTTCCGGAGGCGGCTCCGAGAGCGGTGCGATATCATTGAGTGCGGCCTTAATCAACCCATCTATATGGGCGTTTCCACTGCTTCCATCCAATTGGAAGCGTTCAATTTTTCCGTTTCTGGCAATCCAGACCTTGACCACCAATCGGTAATCTCCCTTGGCGAGATCCCTGTCCCTAGCCAAAGCACTTTCGATCTGGCCTTTAAGCAACCCGGTAAACCAGGCAAACTGGTCTTTGCCACCGATTGTGGTGCCACCCTGGTATTCATTGGTGACCGTACCTGCCTGAAACGGACTTGGGCCATCGCCTGCCGTCCCTTCCATCTTTAAAACGTCAGCCGGGGGCTGGGGCGTTTCCTGCGGCTTGGGCTGTTCAACCTTCATCTCCTTTGGCTGTTCCTTAGGCGGCTCTTTCGGGGGCGGCGGCGGGGGCGGCGTATCGGGCATGATCTTGACGGTGGTTGCCGTTTTCTTCGGGCTGGTATTTCCCGTCATCAGGCTTTTCAAGGCCAAACCTATACCCGCCAGCACCAGCAATAGCCCAAGCCCGAGCGCAATGCGTTGCAACCAGATCTTGCCATCCGCTTTCCTCTTCGCTGCAGGCATCGATATGCCTTGAATGAGGCTGCCCATCAGCTTCCTATCTTTGCCGTCACCAAACCAACGTTCTCGATCTCCAGGCGCGTCACCAGATCCACCACGGCAATCACCCCCGCGTAGGGTGCTTTGGCGTCGCCCTTGATCATCACGGCAAACTTGGGGTCTCGCGCTTTGGTTGCGTTGAGGTGGGTTTCGAGCTCGGTGAGACTCACGCCTACGCCGTTCATTAATATGCTGCCGTTTTCCTGTACCTGGACAATCTTCACCTCATGCTGCTCGGTGCTGGGTTTGCTGGAGGGCTTCGGCAGATTCATGGTGAGGCCTTGCACGCCGGCAGTGGTCATCAGGATGAAGATGACCAGTAATACATATGCCAGATCCAGCATGGGCGTGATGTTGATAGTGTCGTAGGGTTGCGACTCGTTCTGTACCTGCATTATTCAGCGCTCTTCTTGGTCACCAGGCCAATCTCTGTAATGCCCAGTTTCTTGCAGATCTCAAGCACCTCCGAAATCTTGTCGTAATGTGCCGCCGCATCGCCTTTTAGTACCACGGGAAGCGAAGGATTATTACCTTTGAATTCGCTCAGGCGTTGCTCCAGCATCACCATATCCACGGGGTAGGCATCTAGATAAGCCGCTCCATCCTGCGTGATAGTGATGGCGCGCGTCTGCGGCTTAGCCAGGCTTGCGGTGTTACGTGTGTGGGGCAGCTCGACCTTTACTCCCTGCACTGACGCTGTGGTCATAATGATGAATATCACCAGCAATACATAGGCGAGATCCAGCATGGGCGTGATGTTGATCTCGTCATAAAGCTGGTTGTCTTCCTTGACGTCACCTGACATGGCTCAATCTCTCTCAACGGCCATACAGCTCGGCAACCCGAGTCACGAATTCATCCACAAAAATCTGCATGTCCGTGGTTATGTTTTTGATGCGGCTGGCCAGGTAGTTATAGCCGAACAGTGCAGGAATCGCGACAGCCAGACCGGCTACCGTGGCCAGCAGGGCTGCGGCAATACCGGGGGCAATGGCGTTGACATTCACATCGCCCGCGGCGGCAATCGCGGCGAAGGTAATCATCACGCCAACCACCGTACCCAACAGGCCGAGAAAGGGGCCGCCGGAAATGGCGATAGTGAGCAGCACCATATTGGCGTTCAGTTTTTTATTTTCGCGGATGAGATTGGCATCGATCGAAGCCTTGATGGCATCAATTGACGCACCGGTCAGCGTAAGCTCTTTGTCATGCGCGTAACGCTTGCGGATTTCCTTCAATCCTGCGCCGTAAAGATGAAACAGGGTGGAATCGGGATAACTTGCTCCCTTGTCCAGGACCAGCAGATCATCGCTGCCGGCATTGCCGAAACGTTCCAGGAACAGACGGTTACCGCGATCCGTGCGAACAACCAGTTTGCCTTTCACAACCATCACGGCGAGGCTGATCGCAAACATGAATGCAAGAATAGCAATCACTACCCACGCGTCGACGGTTAGGCTCTGGAAAAGAATACCGACGTAGGAAACGCTTTCGTCTTCATCCTCCTCGCCGTCGGCGGAAGAAGGCTTCCCCACTTTCAGGAGTTGACTGTCAATTCCCTGGCCTGCTGCAGCCAACTTGAACCAATCCTCGCTGCGTGCGATATTGGCTATCTGAATTTCATCGAGTTCGCCGGAATAGCCTGCACCGATTTCCACATTGCCCTGCGTATCGGGCAGTCCCAGATCGTCGGTGCCCACCGGCGCGCCGTTAACGTATAGCGTGGCTTTGCCATTACCTGCGCTTACCCCCACATGCTGCCACGCAGCCGGCTTGATTTCCCCACTCGAGATACTCGTTCCGCCGGATGTCAGCACGAGTTTCCGACCGTCGATTTTGACGGAAAGCTGCCCCTGGCTGTAAAGTACCGCCTGCTGGGGCAGCGCCCCCGGCTTGATCCAGGCGGAATAAGTAAAACCACCGCCCGCATCCAGCTTGAGCGCCGGAGCGGCTACGAGGCTCAAAGCCTTGCCGCTGAATACAGCAGCTTCGCCAAGCAATGCCGCCCTTTGCACAGTTATGTCGCCCGTCGCTGACAGTCCGTTGCGGGAGGCATCCTGCAAGAGTGCTTTTTCACTAAAATGAAAAACCGCCACAGTTCCCGCGTCCCAGCTGCTCTTGCTGTCGGCCGCAGTCGGGGCCGTATCATTCCCGTAATGGAGCCAGAAATGGGCCGATTTGTCCGCTGGATCGATTTTGGGTAACAGAACCCAGATCAACGCCAGTTCGTTGACCGAATCGAATTTCTCGATATAAAACTTGAGTTCGGTTTTGTCATCCGCCGAAACAAATCGCAAATCGGCTCCGTCCGCGCTGGCATCAAGGAAGCTAAAGTTGCCGGAATGCAGCCGCACCGCCACTGGCACTTGATCCACTGCCGCCGCCACACCCTGTGGGCTAAGCGTGATTTTTGCCCTGGCCGTCCATGCCTCGTCCCAATAAGCCGCAGCAACTTGAGAAAATGACATGAAGTTCAAAGTCAGTAGCAGGAAAAACGCTTTATTCATCAGGTTATATATCCTCGATAATCCAAGTTGAACGGGTGCTACATTTCAAGCAGCAATTTGAAATGCATACGCATATCGCCGGTTTGAATATTGGTAGTGGCATTCCTGAAATCTCGCAAGGGCCAGGCAAAATCAAGTGCACCGCTAAAACCTTTTGGTGCCCTGATTCGTATGCCCACTCCGGTGCTAAGAATGCTGTATGACAAATCAGTGCTAAGCCGCCTGTAGTTTCTGGTATGCGCCCCGTCGACGAATGCAAGCAGCCGCCAGTCAATCAGATCGCCCGGGAGACGGGGGGTTTGCAATCCTACTGAGCCCTGCAAGCCGTTATCGCCCAGCAATTGAGACTCTGGATAGCCGCGAACGGTCTCGAATCCCCCGGCGCTGAACTGTTCGTTGTTGACGAGTGGCTGATTGGCTATCTGTACGGATAGCTTTCCCGACAGAATAAAATCGCGAGGCAACGTTTGCTGGCGTTGCAAATCGGATCGAAGATATATGAAATCAGCTTGCGCACCATGCCGTTTACATTCGAACTGATCTTCGAAATCTCCGGGCAGGCACTCTATTTTCCGTTCACTCAGTGCGCGCGTAGAAAAGTTCACACCCAACCCAAACTGCGTGGCTCCGCCTGGATCCTGCCGGGTGCCGCTATAATGAAGGCTCATCGGAAAATAACGTATCGGCGTCACCAGCTTGCCAGTTCCCACTTGTACCGCCTGATTGAAATCTTTATAGTCGAAACCAAGCGTCAGACTGTGGTAATAGTTATCCAGACCGGTTAACGGAAAAACGAGCCGGGTTCCAATAATATTTCCCTTGCCAATCACGTTTACGTCGCCCAATACCGCGACATTGCTATCTGCATGGACGCCGTAGACGGCCAGGTTGGCGCCGCTGCTCCCCAGACCCATCAGATAGGTTCCCGAAAAGACCTGAACCTGATCAAGATTCTCAGGGGAAGTCTGATACTGCATATTCAGGCTATGCCGTCGCTGCCACAGGTTGTCATAGCGAAGGGTGCCAATCAGCCGAAACCGACTGGTATTGGGACTGAAGCGATCGTTCAATTCCACACTTGCATAAAACGGTGATTGATCCTTGACATTCAGATCAACGTCTACCGTGCCCGGTGTGGTACCCGCACGCAGAACAGGCGACACACGCAGACTGGCGGAGCGGTTTAGCGAGGCCATTTCTTTCTGAACCGTCGGGAAATTGGGAACGCTGCCTTCCGCAAGGGAAGGCACGGCTTCGCGAATTCGGCCCAGGGAGTAGTAACGCGAATCCTTGATACGTAAACGCCCGACCTTCCCCTCAGTGACACTCAATCGCACGACGCCTTCCTTGATATCCTGCTCAGGTATATCCACAAAAACTGTGACAAAACCACTGTCCTTATATTGCTGCTCCAGCATCTTGCGAGCTGTTTCCAGGTCATCAATCGTTTTATTCTCTCCCATGAACGGGTAGATGATCTTTTCTACAACCATTCGTGGCAGTACCGTATTTCCTTCTATTCGAATATCGAGAATATCGAAAACCAATTTTCCTCCTGCGGTTGTTTCCTCAATTTCCTCATTCACCTTCCGTGCGGATTGAGGCGTTTCCATTGCGAGAGAAACGCCTGGCCATAAACCAAATTCGGCGGTCAGTGCAAGCAAGAAAAATTTCCTGAAATGATGAAATGCCCTGTGGTTCAAAATAATTCCCAGTCGCATCGATATCAATCCAGGCCTTGCTGCACCGGTTGCGGTGAAATGATCGAAATTGACCGAATATTTTTTGCTAAAAGAACCGTTGCAAAAATTAATTGGCATGTTCCTTCATGCTGGAAGCACTGCCGGAATTCTGGCAAAATTACATCGATATTTTTAGCCGGACAGGAGACCCGCCTGGCCACCCGAATACCATCAGATTAAGAACAAGTTTCACCGGAAAGCGATCCGCTAGCTATATCCCCAGCTGGCGTGCCGTGACTTCATCTCCCCATAACAGCACAAACTCCGAAGAAGTCTTGCGTATAAATGAAACGGTCTAATCAACCAAGTGTCATTTCTTTTATTAATTCACTAAACATCCAGAGCGGGTAGCAATATACGGTCGAAGCAGATTTAAATGAACTTATAAAAAATGGTTACCATATGAGTTTTTATGCTAATGAGTTTTAATGCTAAAAAAATTTCTGGAGCGCCATATTTTCTTGCGATAAAGCAGAATTCAGGCATGGGGGATTGAGAAACAGAACTGAGGAAGGGAATTTGCCACCCATGAAAATGATGGCGAGGTCGAATGGGGCTGGCGGGATCGAACAAACGTTATTGCGAAATTGACTTAATATGCGATAGAGACCTCTTATTCGCCCAGCCCCATCACTTCGACGCGAATAAATGAAGGCATTAGCTGGCGCGTATTCGACAGGCCGGCATTGCTGCTGCTTCCTACGTCGCGTGACATTTGATCCACCGATCTCGTGGCCGCTGCCGCAACGCTGGAACCGGCGGCCGCGGCGCCAGCCAGCACGCCGCTGTCCGAAACCGGCGTGCCGGTTGCTACACCACCGACACGAATGTTGTCCGCACCCACCACTTGTACGGCGGCAACGTTCAGGTTGCCCGCCACGCGAATTCCCGCATCGCCGGCATCGACTATACCTTTTGGCGCCAGCAGATCCACGGAACCCACAGTAGTCCTTGTATTGGTCAGCAATTGCCCAATACCACTTCCTGATACCGCGCCACTGGGATTAACAAAAACATTGCCATTGGCATCCGTCTGTATCACCGGCGGAGGGGCTGCAGAAGCGGTTTTCGCCCCTCTCCCGGCATCGATATTTCCCTCGGAGGACCAGAGCAGAATATCTCCGCCCTGCAGGGTCAAAATACGTGAGCGATTGACTGTAAAGTGCTCCCTGGCAAAGGCGCGAATGGCGCCCTCGCCAAATGCCATGATGCCAAGATTCGCGGCCGCGGGAATATTGGGGATCACTGTATCGTCGATTTTTAATGTGGCCAACTCAGCCGGTGGATTCGTCAGCCCCACCACGACCGAGCCACCCGGCGCCAGCAGCGAAATGTCACCGCCTTGTTCGGTCTTGATCTGGCTGAAAAACAGATTGATATCGCCGCTATAATCCGATGCCCCGGGTGCCGGGAACAAGGTCTGGATGGCTTCGTAACCCCGGTCGTAAGTGCTGCCGTTGAGATTATGTTCCAGCCCGGTGGCCCTTAATTCGCTGTATAAAATTTGCGAGACTAAAGGCAGTTTCTGCTGATCGGGCAGGGCGAGGAATGCCGCAAGCGCTTCCTCATTTGTGAGGTCGCTCCGGCTGGTCAACCGGCTCATATAGGTGGTCAGTGCCGGCAGATAAATAATGGCTTTGTCGGAAGCTTCCAGATAACGGCCTATAAAGGCCGCGTAGTCGGGCGGGCGTAATCCGCCTGTAGGCTGACTGCCCAGGCCCGCTGCCGCAACTATATTGGCGCCCCCGGCTGCCATGCGCGCGTCATCAATACTGCCCCGGGTAGTGATGCCTGCGCTGTTGCCCAAATCAAGGTTACGGCCTGCTAATATCTCCAGCAGGCCCGGGCCACCAACGCGGATATGATCGGTATTCTTGAGTAATTTATTGCTGCTTGTATCCTGCTTGATATCGAAAATAATATCGCGGCCGGCTTGAAATAACGTCAAATTATTCGCGTTCAGATTTTTCCCATCGAAATTTAGGTTACTGATATCTATGCCTGCGATAAATTGGGATTGCAGGGGCAAGAAGATTGGTTGACTATTGCCTATGATACTGCCCGTTTCCGCAACGATGCGAACCGGCTGGCTGTTATTCTTATGTAAAGGGATGATGGGGAAGGCGGCGGTATCCAGGTAGATCTGTGCGCTTCCTCCCGGAATCGGGCTTAATCCGATGGCATTTAACAGTGTGTCAGGCTGAAGTGCATTTGCTACCCGGGCGGGATCTGATTCATAAATTTGTAGCCCGCCACCAAAATTGACATTGCCGTTGGCTAGCAGATTCAGATTTCCTTCGGCGGAAGGGAAGAGCCGCGTATTGTTGATCTGTGCATTGCCTGAAAGGGCAACGGCATCGAGACTGGCGGGATAGATCCAATAATTCGGCGGCTTGTATGTTACCGTCCTTAATCCTCCGCTTGGCAGGCTGTCTGCGATCGAGCCGTCATTGTTGTTGAGTGTCAAGTCGCCTGCTATGCTGGCGAGTGAAAGCTTGCTCGATGCTGAGTAGGTATAGAAAAACGTTGCGACAATGTTCGAATTATCGCCAAAAGCCGCTAATGCGCCAGTATTTTTGGAAGTATTAATCACAGATGCGGGTAAAGCGGTAGCGTTCAATGTCCCTTCCAGTATCGCATCCTTCCGTGCCCGTACATCGGCTTGCCCATCGCCAATTACGAGCAACGTATAAACGGGAGTGGTATCGGAACTACCTATAGAGGTGCCTTGCACCGCGCGCGCAGAGCCCAGGGAGCCGCCAGCACTAATGAGAGCGTGACCGCGATCCACCTCAAAGATGCCGCTGTTGATGTCTCCAGACGCCAGCACCGTGAGGTTCCCGCCGCCCTGGATCACCAAATTCGCTGCGTCCGGGACTGAGTTGGCCGCACCAGCCAGACGCCCATTGGTCGGTATCACGGCTGAGAGATTATTGATATTACCAGCTGCCACCGATATATTGCCCCCTCCCAGCGCGCCGATGCCTTGCTGGAAATTGGCAAAGTTGACCCACCAGGTCGTGTTCTGGTTTGCAGCAATAGTGCCATCGGTATTGACCTTGCCGCGGCGCCACAACCAGTCCGCAACCAGTTGCTTGCTGGGTGCGCTGGTAATGTCCCGCCCTGCATTGATACTGATGTCGCCGCCGTGCGTGGTGTAGTTGGCTGGGTTTGTTCCAGTCTTGGTAGCAGGGATCTTGAATAAACTGGGATCAATTATGGCGCCCGCCTCGCCCGCAGTATAGATTACCGAAGCGGAAGCCTTGGGTTGCGTAAAACTATCCGTAGCGACATCGTAGCCAATCCGCACATCCCCTGCCGCTGCAACATCTATATTGCCGGTACCGGTGCGTATCAGTTTGTTGGGCGCAAGAATGAAATGACCATCCGGCATTGCAGCAACAGCAAGGGGATTCGCGCCGGATAAGTCAGCCCCCCGGCCAGCCGGTAAGACCAGGATGGACCGGCACCCAGTGCGGCGCCCGGTGCGGCGGTAGCAAAACCATCGCTGATGCTCCCTTTGACAATAAGATCGCCAGCGGCGCGCAAGGTCAATACACCCGGCTCGCTTCCCGCCCGGCTTGCGTTATAAAGATTCCAGTCGCTATCAATTGTCAGATTGCCGGGCGATTGAACTTCCACGCCTGGCCGGAGATGAAAAGCGCTGTCATCGGCTTTTCCCAATGCGCCGAGAATATCCGTCTTATGGGTCATGAAGTCTGCGACATCGGCATCAATATGGTCGAAGCCAAGTGTCGTGCCGTTCGCGCTACCCGTAGTCAGGGTATCCACATTGCTGTATATCTTGACGGCCTCCAGCACCGTGCCGGAAGCGCCTTGAATACCTGAATTCAGGCCAATCACCGCAACACCGCTGCCTGCACCGCCGCCGGTGCGCGATGTGCGGAGCAGCACTTCACCTCCTTCACCGTTTGTGCCGCCGCTCACCTTGATGTTACTGCCGGTTTGAAGATCAAGCGTACCGGTGGCCGCGTCGAGCATGACGTTACCGCCTTTTTCACCGGACGCGGTAGCATCGGCTCGCAGCATTGCGCCCTCAGTGAGGGTAACGCCATCGCTGGAATGAAGCTCTATCCGCCCACCTGTGGCGCCACTTCCATTGACCGTGCCTGATACAGTAACTGTCCCGCGATCAGCGCTTAATTGATATTGATGAGCATTGATGATATCCGTGGTTGCAATCAACACATTCCCCGTGCGGATACGCGCATCGAACGATTGAGTGAAACCCCCCTTGGCCAGAGATTGGTTTAACTCGGAGTAGTTATCCAAGCTCTTGACATCGAGTTCGAACGCCCCCTGCTGCTTATCAGCGGCCGCGCTGGCTTGCAGGTTTCCACCTACCGCCAGAAGACCATTTGCGGCCTTGATGGATAAGGTGCCCGCATCACTGCCATCACCACCAATGCTGCCGTCCGCCACATCCCTCGCTCCGGAGAGATCGATCACTGCGGCGGATTTAAGCCCCGCCGTTCCCTTTATATCGATATTGCCGTTGTCGGACTGCAGGTTAACCTTGCCCGCAGGCGCATACACATTCACGCCACCCAATTTCTTTTCGATGCCCGAGGCATCTATGCGCGAACCGGCCTGTAAAGTAACGTCATCACCGGATTGAGTGCCCGTCGCTTTCAACGTCAGCTCGCCTGCACGCACCGAGATTAAGCCGCTGTGGCTAATTTGCGTTCCACTGATCGCGAGTTTTCCGCCTATGCCGGCTTCCCCCAGCACTGCATCCGGGCCTGCGCCGATGGGATCGATATTTACCTTTCCAGCCGTATTAGTGATGCTTTGGTCCGCGCCATTCGAGGTCCCAACTCTCGCCGATTGCAATTGCAAATCGCCTGCATTGGCAAGATCGAGTTTACCGCTGCCGCTAGCCGTGATGTCCTTCTCAGCCTGAATATACACGGAGGAGAAACCCGCAATATGTTTCTCTCCCTCACCGATAACCATGCGTCCAGCATTGGCAGCGCTGCTATCGCGCGCAAGAAGTGTCAGGCTGCCCGTGCTATCACCCTCGCAGCCTGCGGCGCAAGCCGCCTGGTTTACATTGGTCAGATTGATGGTCGCCGCCTGCAAAAGCTTGTTACCGGCACCATACCCCACCAGTCCCCAGCTATCGAGAACAAGGCTGTCAAGATGAGGCTTGCCGCCTGAATCGATATTTCCCAGCACCAGGGGACCATACAGATCGATGGTGCTGTAGCTGCGCACCGTCAGATCGGTCAGTCCGCTTAGGCCCGGCAACATCGACGACGTCAGGTTCAGGCCACTCGGAGCCGTGCCTGCGGGTAGATCGCCTATGCTGACCCTGCTCGACGAAAGGGCGATGGCGTGAGCGGCAATGCTGGCGGAAGAAGCAATCCGGCTATCCGCGGCAGCATCAAGGATGACACTGCCGGTACTCGCGATCTTTGCCTGGTCCTCGACGGTTAGAGTACCCAGCAGGGTTGCCGAGGGATCCGATATCGTACGGCTGAATTTTGACTGCGGAGCTTCTGCAACACGTAGCAAGGCGCCATCTCCCTCTACCTGCAGCGCGCCGGCATTGTTATTCAACACTCCCTGGCTTTTGATGGAGCTACCGGATTTTGCCGTGACCTGCTGTTTTGCCGCCAGGATGATTTCTGGCGCGAGCAGGGTTGCCGCCTCGCTATTACGTAGTTCCACCCGTTCGGCGCCTACCGTGATCTGATCACCCGAGGGCGTGATTGTTCGTCTCCCCCCTATTAGCAGGCTCTGCGCCCCCAGGTTATTAAGCCTGGAAGTCTGTATTTGCAATGTGCCATCATCCGCTCCTGGGTTATCAACCAGACTGATGGAAGGCGCCTCTACTGATACTTCTCCGCCACGACCGTCGCTTACAGTGATATTGCCTTTCGCATCCTTACCATTCGCGAAAGTGGTGGACTTCAGTGCTATGGAACCGTTGAGTAATAGAGCTTCGGTTGCCGCAAGCTGCAATTGCCCCGCGTCTGCTGCGATCTTTGGGGTGGTGGCGTCATTTGCATTCGCGATATTCGTGAAAACTGGTTTGAGAAACTGTCGTTGTATTGCGATTGTGTTCGCACCACGGCGGCGGGGCTCACCAGAAAGAGGGAGGTTCGGCTGTCGACAATATCCGTGCCTGCCACCGCGGTACGTCCAGCCACTATGCTCGATCCATCGGCTTGCGCGAATACGGTGCCGGGTGGAATATCCTGGTATCCGATAGCGGCGGTAAGTGCAGGAAGCGACATATCCTGTACCCCCGTTACGGAGGAAATCGCATATGCTCCGGGCAGCAGGGCGTAACGGGCCGGGAGCAGGACATAATAGCCCGCCGCCAGGCCGGGTATGCCGCTCAGATAGACACTGTCGCCGACACCCACGTCAGAGCCGATCTGGTATTGATGGTCGAGCGGGGCAAATACCGATGGCGATGTGGTTGAACTGAACGCGGGGAGAATGGCCGCGGTATAGCGGCTATCCAGCACATCCCGAGAACCGCCCGGTCCCGCCACGAATTCGTACGCATACAGATCGCCGCCGCCCGAAAGATCAGCTTTTGCTCCAGCCGCGATAGTTACAGTGGGCGCGTTCAGGGAAATCTGTTTGGCCAACGGAGCCGAGATCAGGCTGGAATCGGTGTCACTGGTTTGATAAACCCAGGTCTTTCCATTCTGCACGCTGCCGAAAGGAATCAGTTTGCTCCCGCCGGAGACCGAGGTCACGCTGCCATCTTGCAGGGTGACGCTGCCGTCAGTGGCATTGAAGGCAATCTGCCCCAGTGGTGCGCGCACTACTCCTGCCTGGTTGATGGTGGCTGCGTTGACCGTGAGCGTTCCACCTGCTGAAAGCGGCGTGTCAGTCAGGCTACTGCCGTTGGATAGGAAGGTTACCACACCGGGCGCATAAGTCCCCGCCGGATTCAGAATGAAATTCGCCCGGGTTACGGGATAGAGTTGAGCCGCCTGGAATGTCAGGTCACCGGCAGTTTTGAGCGAACCCGTAAAATTAGTAATTGACTCGTTGACGCTGTAGGAAAACCGGATATCGCCGTCACTGTGATAACGCGCGGTGGAAAATCTATCGATTATGCTGTTGCCGCGAATATCTATAAGTTTTGCAAAAACGGTCAGCGCTGCATTGCCGATGGACGGGTCGCGTATCGGCAACGTATTTGCCGCTCCGGGCTGATTTCCCCCATCCGCATTTCCCAACGCGACATAGGCTGCATGCAGGGCGGCGGAGGCGCCGGGATTTCCTCTCAGTACCGGCGCATCCAGTATCAGGCTTCGCCGGGCGCCGAGATCCACAATCCCTTTAATCGCGATAATATCCGTACTTTTGAGTTCGATCTGGTCGAATCCGCCAGCCTGGAGTCGCTGTACGCTGACCTGTGCGGTGCCGTTTGCGGGTGTCGCTGGCAGGCTGGCGGCCGGATCGGAAGTGAGGGTCAGGATACGATCCTGCGTCGGAAATAGGACTGCGCCGCCAGCAATTGAAGCATTCGGATCTTGAGATCGATCGTATAAATCCAGGCCGATGGACAAGCTGCCGCCTGCCGCGCCTGCGATGGGCGCCGCATTCCCTAGCAAACTGCCGTTAACAGCCATGCCCTCCCGCGCTTGCAGGCTGATTTCGCCTCCCGTCCCGGCAATGGCGATAGTTTGCACACCTGTGGTGGTGAACTGATCTATCTCGCCACCGGTACCGGAAACGTCGATCACTGAGCCGGACTGCAGGATCAGGTCGCCTTTATTCGCACTCAAAACCACGCTGCCCGCATCTAGCACCCTGCCCTTACGCAGGCCATCCGCGCTGTCTTTCCGGATCTGCGCAACACTTTGTGCCTGCAACCTCGCGCTGCTTCCAACCAGGAGATGCTGGTTGCTTAGAAATCCCTCGCCACCGTTAACGTCATCGGAACCGACCACCAGTCCAGGCGCCACCCGAAGGGTAATTTGGCCCGCGGGCGCATCAATGGTGCCAAGAACCGTTAAATTTTCGCGTGCCGAGAGCGATACCGAAGCGCCGGGATCTGTGGTAATGGAAGAGCCTGCGCCCATGGTCAGGTTGCCGAGCCCCAGCCGGCTTAGTGCGCTGGTCGAGGTTAGCGTCAGGTTCACCGGACTGCGGAATAACTCATCGAGCAGGTCAATGCGGGTGAAAGCGGAAATATCGCTTCCCGTGGACCTGATCAGATAGCTTGCATCCAGAATCCGGTTCTGCATTTGCGGATGGATTTTCGCTCCGGCGGCAATCTCCAAGTCATTTATTCCCGTCAGGTTATACGAGGCAAAGCCCCCCTGTTTAAAGATGGCTGGATCAACCCAGAATTCTCCCGCAATTCCTGAAGGATTCCCGCCTATCCTGATCGTGGGAGCGGTGACAGCAAGAGTGCCCCCATCGAATAACCCGTAGCCAAACAGTTTTCCCTCAACATTTACCGATCCCAGCACATTCCCGGCGCCATCAACGCCCGTGGAACTCAATTGGATACCCCCGCCTTTCCCTGCGGTTAGTTTGTTGTTGCTGTCCACCCATCCACCACCGGAAACATCGATTTGGCTGTTTGCCCCGACCAATACGTTGTTGAAGGCCGTTAGCGTGACATTTCCGCCATCAATCAAAATGGGGGCATTGCTTGCGGTCGCGTTGATAAGAGGCGAATTGTTGATCCATCCACCTCCCACATTGATTTGCGTGCCGGGCGCCAACTGAACGCTGCTTAACAGGCTTTTTATACTGACATCACCCGAAATAATATTGATATTGCCGGCAATATCAATAGTTGAGGTTGCCAGCGCGGAGAACGTCCCGCCGGACGACAGTCGTAAATCGGTGGCGACTGGGAGCGAGATAGTGTCATTGCTGAACAAACGCAAAGCGGAGAAACCGCCCCAGCTTATCAAATTAGTCGACAGCAGCAGGCTTTGCTGAACTTCTGCTGGCACTGCGCTGTTGGAGTTGAAGTCTCGGGGCAAGCTGGGAGGCAACTGGCTCAATACGATGTTTTGGGCGCGGAAATCCGGCATTTCTGCACCATTTATTTCCTGGCTTGCTTCGCCGATCACGAGTGTGCCACCCTTTGGCAATTCGGCTTCCGCTCGTTGCAATTCACCTGCGGTTGCATGCCCCTGCAGCGAACCTTGAAGCGCAACCCAAGGTGCGCTTATAGAAATCGTGCCGGCGGACTGCCCCTCCGTATATCCCTGCAACACGGGTCGAGGCGTAGCCACGATCGTGGTGGTTCCCCATTTGCCCGACTTGACAGTATAGTCGTCAGCAAATCCTATGTAATTTATGTTAGTGGGTGCATCGGCAATGTTATAAATCCGGCCATCGCTGCCCAGAAGGGTGGTGGTACGATCAACACCTTGTTGAAACTGAATGGAGCCGCCGGAAACATTGATCGCGGAACCGCTGGTCGCGATGACATCACCGCCTGAATCCAGTGAAATGCTGCCCGCCTGTGTAAGCTTTTCGGAAATCCCACGTCCCATATTATTCCTGAACGGGGTAATATCTGCGAGGGGAGTGCCTTTTCTCAGATCGACCGTGACCGTTTTGCCCTGTAGAAAACCGTTACGTTGCAATGGCGCATCCTGCAATTCATTCGAGCGAAGCTCCACTTGAACCTGGTTTCGCTCCGCGGAAAGTTTTACGTCTTGTAATCCGGAAGTATCGATCCGGCTGGCGCCATCCAGATAAATGCGGCTTCCGTCGGGTGAGTCGGGGGTTAGCCTGACAGCGTTGCGATTGTAGAATCGATCATAAGGATTATCCGATGCCAGCAGGCTTGCCTTGCCGCCCGGTGCAGTAACCGCCGCATTTCCTTCAAGGTCGATTTTTTTACCCACCAATGATACGTCGGAGGACAGGAAAACTTGCGTATCGGTAATGGTGTTGCGGTCTGTGGGATCTGCGGCGATTTCAGTTACGCTGCCGTGCGACAGGGTCAATGTGCCGCCATGGTTCGGCAGTAATTTGTTACTCCCATTTTCCGTGACATTGACGAATCCCGCGGATAGGGTGCTATCTAAACTGTCACGCCGCGAAACATCTCCGGCAGCCAGGTGAATAGACCCGTTGGCGTTTACCGATGTCGTTGCGGTCAAACGGCCGGACTGGTTCACCAGCAGGCCCGCCAAGGTAATATTGCCTCGTTCCGCCGTGATCGTTCCCTGATTGGTGGCTGTAGAGCCAGCTAACCCGCCTGCATCCACCTCGATCAGCAAACCCCGCAGCGCCGGGTCGCTGCTGGCCGCCAGGTAGATAGTTTTGCCGGCGCCCAGGATGGTTTGCCCATCAGGCGTACTGATCTGTCCTTGATTGGTAACCATGGGAGCCAGCAACATGATGCGTCCGCCATTCGCTGTGGAGAGGATGGCTCCGGGTCTGATTTCAATATCACCGACAGAGCCGGTCCCATTTCCAAATACTGCTGGAAATGTGTTTCCTAATGCCCCGGTGTTTCCTGCAAGTAATCCGCCAAGGTAAGTCGCATCCTTGATGTTGAGCGTGGAGGCAATCAGCCCTCCGACATTGACCTGTGCGCCATCGGCAAAAAGGACGCCGTTCTGGTTGATCAGGTAAACTTGGCCGTTGGCTCTCAAATGGCCGGCAATGATGCTGGCATCCTGGCTCCAGATGTGGTTCAGGGTGGATGCAGTTACCGATGGCTGGTCAAAAACAACGGTCTTGTCCGCGCCGATATTAAAATCTTTCCAATTCAGAATGGCCTGATCGCTCAACTGCTGGACCGTCATAGTATTGCCGTTAATGACGGGCAGTCCGGCGTGCCCGATGTGGCCGGAACTCACAAAGGGTAGGTCGCCACCACCGCCGCACGAGCCACCTGAGCAAGGCGTTGGCAATGAACCCGGGTCAAATGCGTAAGTCACATTCGACCACGCCTGCATCACTGCACTAGCCGCCCACAATAATTTGAAGCCGTTATTTAATCGCCGGCGCAAGCGGCGAGGGCGGGAACGTTTGGCTGAATTGTCTATCGGTAATTTCACGCTGCGAAAACCCTTTTAATCCTTATCAAAATTCAAGTACCGGACTATCGCACCTAAAAAACGTCTTGAAGAGATCGCCCCAAATCGCTCACTTATAAACCACGAAGGCAGATGTTTGCCGGTTGAGCAGTCATCCGCCTGATTAAAAACTAATAAGTACCCGCAGAACACAGGTACTTAAACTTAAGCCCCCGCAGGACGCGAGAGCTGGCATTACCTTACTCCACCAATTGCAGCGGAGCGGTCGAGTTGCCGAAGCGTGTACCTTTGGCGCGGAATGCATCAAGGGCCGCATTGCCGGTTACAGGAAACGTAACGGGATCGAGGATCGTGCCCGGGACAGTGGTGATGACGGCGGGATCAAGAGCCTTGCTGATAAACGCAGCAATTACGTTGCCCCATGCGGTGCCGCTCTGGTTGAAGCGTTGACCGTTCACAGCGTTTTTCCGCGTATTAAGGGAGGCTTGATAGAAGTAGTCATATTGGCCACTGATTGCCTGCGCCTTATTGAAGGTCGTGGTGCCGACACTTGCGCCGTTAATGGCTGTGAATTGCCAATTGCTGGCTGCGGTGGGGAGGTTTTCCAGGCCCAGGATGCCTACCGCACGTTTACCCTTGGCAACTACGCCATCCAGCACGCCTGGCACGTTGCCGGCGCTAGGCTCGGTACGTACGGTGAATTCGCCATAGTTAACAGGGTCACCCACATCGCCACCCAGGTTGGCCGGATCGACGGTTCCCGCAAAGGCGAGGCCACCGGGGGCGTTCAGGAAATACTGATTGGCGGCCGCCTTTGCACCCGAGCCAGCGTTGCGATCGATCAGGATAACAGGGCCGGCCGGCAGGCCCAGCTGGCTCCAATCTTGAATGTTACCGGCAAGGATGCCGGCAATTTCAGCCCTGCTGAACCCATTCGGCCGCTGCGCCGCCAGATTATTGGTCACGGCAATTCCATTCACTACGGCATAAAGCGGTTGTGATGTGATGTGGGTCAACTCAGCTGCCGTTAGCGGACTAACACCGGTTGGCAGATTCAAGCCGCTGAAAAGCGCCACCTCTTCGTTTGCCAGGCCAATATCGGGTGCCTTGGGATCGGTCAGTCCCGTATTGGTAATCCGGTAGGACGGATTGCCACCAGCGCTGATAAGTGTCGCATTGCCGATAACCTTGAAATAGGGCAATGTCTGGCCGCGCACCAATGGGCCGAGTCCGTTGGCGAACACACCACCCAGGGAGCGATAGACAATCAGCACGTTCGAACCCGCGGGTACAGAGCCTGCGGCAGCCGCCAATTTGCCATACACCGCGCGGAACGCCTTACCCTTGGAGTTATCTGCCTGATCTGTGTAGTAATCTATTGTCCCGGGTGTAAACAACGACTTGGCGATAGTTTCAAACACATTATTTTGTTCTGCTCCCCCGCCTACATAAAGGGTCAAGTCGGGCGTGACGGTGGGCCCAAGTGCATAAACCTGGCCGGCAAAAGCCAGCCCAAGGGAGGCAATGACAAGTTTGAGTTTCTGTTTCATTTCGAATATCCTTTAAAATAGATTAAGTGCCAGAATACTTTGCGATTTTCTAGGCAAACCCACTCCTTGCCCGGCACCTGGAGGGTGCCGGACTTTCAAGCAACGAAGAGGAATGATTTTCTGGAACTAAGATGCCATTGCGGAACGGCGGCGAGCGATCGCGCCCATCAGACCGAGACCCGCTAAAAGCATGGCCCAGCTGTCTATCTCTGGAACAGGGGAAACAGCGGAAGGAGAGATCGTCAGCCCACCGGCATCGCTCAGTGTCGCCGTCCCCAATAACGTTTCATTCACTTTATTTAGATTGAGAGTTTCGTTTTTGGTGATTTCATAGAAACTCAAGGTGTCGCCCAATCCCGCGGTCGTATCGAAATTCGACTTGCCGCCCCACTTGGAACCCTCGGAAACTTCAAACGAAGCAAAGTCAGCGGGTCCTTCTTTTAAGTGGAGAGTAGAATTTCCGCCAACAAACCCGGTAGCGTCTATATTGCCGCTTGCGCTCACGTAAGAGTTAAAATTGCCTCCCCAGGAATTCAGTTGTGTGTTGGTTGTGCCAGCGGGAACATCCGTAGAGGGTTCTGTAGTCAGGTAACTGACAGGATCGCTATCAATTGAACCGGCATTCGTATCTGCGGCAACTACGTTCCATTTGATATCGGCTAGATGGGATACGCCGACATGGGAGAGAAAAGAAGTCCAATTTGCATCGGCGCCCAGATTGAAGGAAACTCCGGTAAACGATGAGTTGATGTCATCCTTGCGTAAACCAGTATCCAATGCAAAAGAATAACCGCTTACAGATTCATAGGCATTGAAGAGTACCGAGCTGTTTCCCGCGTTGCCCGTAAACGCAGCAAAAACGGAACCGGAGGCGGATAGTGTAAACAAAGCCATCGCACCGGCCAGAGTTTTCATTTTATGTAATTTCATTAAAACACTCCTTGATTTCAATTAAACGAAGTAACCGAACTGCAATTGCAGCTTAAAGGGGAAATTCAATAAATGAAAACAACATATTCATCTTAGGAAATGAGTTGATCTCATAACCAGAAACACGTTTCAGAATCGTGGCGCATAATTTTCTATGCTCAGGGTAATCACGATCAGCCTGTTCCACAAAGGAGAAAAAGTCGTGATGTATTGACTTTTAGTCCTGATCACATGCTGTCGGACGAAATCGTCGAGAGTTCAATGGTAGTGGCGCCGGTGGCGCAGGATCTAACGACCCTGCGGTGGTAAGGTGGTTTATTCCGGACAGCTGTTGCTATCCGGAAAATTTTCCTTAAAATTTAGCCGCAGTCATCTTGGATTTATTTGCTGATTAGCGAGCCGGTCTGCCGTCTCGTGTTTTGGCGATTCCTTTTAAAGCAGGAGCTGTAATGGAAATCGTATCCAGGAAAGAACAATATGACGTCAAAAAGTTGCACAAGCGATTGAGGCGGCTTGTCGGCGCGGCTATTGCCGATTTCAATATGATCGAGTCGGGAGACCGGGTAATGGTATGCCTCTCGGGAGGTAAGGATAGCTATGCGTTGTTGGACATCCTGCGCAACCTGCAAGCCCATGCGCCATTAAAGTTTGAATTGATCGCGGTAAATCTGGACCAGAAACAGCCGGGATTTCCCGGGGATGTATTACCGCACTACCTCACGGCTATTGATATGCCCTTTCGCATTGTCGAGCAGGATACCTATAGCGTGGTGAAGCGCGTCATCGCAGAAGGAAAAACGACATGCAGTCTTTGTTCGCGCTTGCGCCGGGGGGTTCTATACCGTGTTGCAACCGAGTTGGGTGCGACCAAAATCGCATTGGGACATCATCGGGACGACATCCTTGAAACGCTGTTTCTCAATCTTTTTTACGGTGGCAAGCTAAAGACCATGCCGCCTAAGCTGGTGAGTGATGACGGCCGGCACATCGTGATTCGTCCGCTTGCCTACTGTAAGGAAAAGGATCTGGCAACCTATGCCGAGATTGAGGATTTCCCAATCATCCCCTGCAATCTGTGTGGTTCTCAAAAAAATCTCCAGCGGCAGGCGGTGAAGGAAATGATGCAACAGTGGGATAAGAAGTTTCCCGGCAGGTTGGAGACGATGTTTACGGCACTACAAAACGTGCAGCCTTCGCATTTGGCCGATCCCATGCTCTATGATTTTCGTGGACTCAAAGCCGGCAATGAACCTGTCGCCGATGGTGATAAGGCATTTGATCAGGAAACATATGAGCCCTCAGTAGCAGAAATCCTGAGTTTGAGCAAAGACATGAAGTCTTAGCTTTCGATTGATTAAACCTGAATCCGGCAGTTGATCGCTCATTTATCAGGTTATGGCTATGATTAATAGAAATATTTTGTGCTATTTGACCTTCCGGGTGAGCCAACTAGGGGCAGATTGTATATTTTTTGTGGCGCATGGCAGCGTTGCAACTCTTTGGAATGGAATGACCATTCCGCGTGGTTGCGCCTTGCCCCGCACCCCAAAAACCATACACTCCGCCCCGTCCAACTGCCGGATTTAGGTTAAATGAGATTCTCCCTGGGTGCATTCATAAAAAAACTTTCGGTTTTGTTTTGCTCCAGGCCGTTTTCACGGTCTTGCTGGCGGTGGCGCTGCCTGTCCATTCGACTGTGCCGTTTATCGATAGCAGGGGTGGCATTCCTTCTTTGGCCCCGCTGCTTCAGGGAGTAACTCCCTGCGGTGGTGAATATCTCGGTACAGACACGCTCTGCCATCGAAGATAATCCGTTATTTCGTGATCCGTTTTTCCGACGTTTTTTTGAACTTCCTGATCAGGCTGCCCGTCTTGAGCGCAGTGCAGGTTCAGGCGTGATTGTGGACGCAACCAATGGTTACGTGGTTACCAATTATCATGTAATCAAGGATGCCCAGCAGGTGCTCGTTACGCTCAAGGATCGGCGCCAGTTCCAGGCAAAGCTGGTGGAAACGGATCCGGGCACCGATATCGCGTTGCTAAAAATCGGAGCAAAGAATTTGCAGGTTTTGCGCCTCGGCGACTCCGATTCGCTGAATGTGGGGGATTTCGTCGTTGCCATCGGCAATCCGTTTGGCTTGGGACAGACGGTTACTTCCGGTATTTGTCAGCACATTAGGGAGAAGCGGGCTTGATATCGAAGGTTATGAAGATTTTATACAAACTGACGCATCCATTAATCCGGGAAATTCCAGCGGTGCGCTGGTTAATCTCAAGGGAGAGTTGATTGGTATCAATACCACCATTATCGGGCCATCCGGCGCAAATGTCGGCATTGGATTCGCGGTGCCAAGCGTCATGGTCAAAGCAGTGGTGGATCAAATCGTGCGCCATGGTGAAGTGCGCCGCGGGAGGTTGGGTGCGAATAGTGAGGATATCACTCACGATCTGGCTGGGTCCTTGAGACTGGCTTCTACCGAAGGCGCTATCATCAGCGGAGTGGAGCCCAATTCGCCAGTGGAAAAGGGAGGGCTGAAGCCTCGTGACGTCGTGACCAGGGTTAATGGGCGCAGCGGGCGAAATTCTGCCGATTTGCGCAACAAAATAGGAATGATGCCGATTGGAGAAACAATAGAACTCAGGCTGATAAGGAATGGCAAGACACTAATAATAAAAGTGAAGATTGCCAAGCCGTTGGACACCGCTGGTACCTAGGCGGAAACGGTGCCCGAACTTGCAGGTGCGGCGATAGCCAATTTCAATGCAGGTTCATCGCCTCGCGGAAGAATTGAAGGCGTATTGGTGACTAAAGTAAATGCAAGCAGTCCTGCGTGGCTGCATGGCATCAGATCGGGTGACATCATCGGGAATAAATCGCAAGAAAGTGAGGTCGGTACAGGAATTTCTTGCGGTCTTGCAGGCGAGCCAGGGTGACATCACGCTCAACTTGTTGCGTGGCGATTTCAGGGTGACGATTGTAATACGCTAAAGCACGTGCGCCCGTTCCCAAGATAGCGAGACATTGCGAAATTCTGTTCGCGGTATAATCCGTGTTTTATGGTGAGAAGTCAGCTTTTTATGCAGGAAAAATATCATCCGCAGCAAATCGAACAGGATGCCCAGCAATATTGGCAGACGAGTGCCGCTTTCAAGGCTGTTGAGATAGCGGGCAAGCCAAAATATTACTGCCTGTCAATGTTCCCCTATCCGTCCGGCAAGCTGCACATGGGGCATGTGCGTAATTACACCATTGGCGATGTGCTGTCGCGCTATCGTCGCATGCAAGGCTATAACGTATTGCAACCAATGGGCTGGGATGCTTTCGGCCTACCTGCGGAGAATGCGGCGATACAAAACAACGTACCTCCTGCGCAGTGGACCTATGACAATATTGCCTATATGCGCAAGCAATTGCAGAGTCTGGGGCTGGCCATAGACTGGAGCCGCGAGTTTGCTACCTGCTCGCCGGATTATTATCGCTGGAATCAGTGGCTTTTTCTGCGAATGCTGGAAAAAGGATTGGCTTATAGAACGACCGGCACCGTCAACTGGGATCCCGTTGATCAGACCGTGCTTGCCAATGAGCAGGTGATAGATGGGTGCGGCTGGCGCACGGGTGCGCTGGTGGAAAAACGTGAAATCCCAATGTATTACATGAAGATCACCGCCTATGCTGACGAGCTGCTGGAGACATTGGCTACTCTGCCTGGCTGGCCAGAGCGGGTAAAGACCATGCAGGTCAACTGGATCGGCAAGAGCTTTGGCGTCGACGTGGTTTTTCCAGCCGATACCCGCTCTGGTATGCCACAGGCGCTGAAAGTCTTTACTACCCGTGCTGATACGTTGCTTGGCGCCACCTATGTAGCTGTGGCAGCCGAGCATCCTGTTGCACTGTATGCGGCAAGAGGCAATCCAGAGCTTGCCGAGTTCATAGAGGCGTGCAAGCACGGTGCCACCATGGAGGCTGAGCTTGCCACTCAGGAGAAGAAGGGCATGAATACAGGACTATTTGTCCTTCATCCGCTGACCGAGGCCAGGCTGCCGGTATGGATTGCCAATTACGTGCTGATGGGTTACGGCGAAGGTGCTGTTATGGCTGTACCTGCTCATGACGAACGTGACTTTGAGTTTGCAACAAAATATTCGCTGCGGATCAAACCAGTGATCAAGCCGGGTGACAGTACTCTTGAGGTTCCCCTTGCGCAGGCATATATAGAGCATGGGATAACCTTTGATTCAGGTGAATTCTCTGGCCTTGAATTTCAGGCAGCGGTCGACGCAATTGCGGCAGCGCTGGAACAGAATGGGCTGGGCGAGAGACGAGTGCGCTATCGCTTGCGTGACTGGGGTATTTCGCGTCAACGTTACTGGGGCTGCCCTATCCCTCTCATTTACTGTGGTGCGTGCGGCGTGGTACCGGTACCGGATGATCAACTCCCTGTGATGCTTCCCGAGGATCTTTTGCCGGATGGTTCCGGCAATCCGCTAATAAAGACACCATCATTTTACGAGTGTTCCTGCCCCCAGTGTGGTAAGCCCGCGCGGCGTGAAACAGATACTATGGATACTTTTGTAGACTCGTCTTGGTATTACATCCGATATGCCTGTACCGGACAGGACGAGGCAATGACCGATGCACGGGTGAATTACTGGTTACCGGTAGATCAATATATCGGCGGCATTGAGCATGCCATTTTACATCTCCTTTATTCCCGTTTCTGGAGCAAGGTCATGCGCGATTTAGGCTTGGTAAGATTCGACGAGCCATTCGCCAATCTGCTGACTCAAGGCATGGTGCTAAACGAGATTGCCTTTCGCAAAACCGAAACCGGACGTATCATCTACTTCAATCCGGCAGACTTGGATATTCAGACGGACGAGCAAGGCAGGCGTATCGGGGCGCTGCTGCGGGCGGATGGTCAGCCAGTTGAATCGGGTGGCCTCGGTACCATGTCGAAATCCAGAAATAATGGTGTTGATCCGCAAAGATTGGTGGACCAATATGGGGCTGATACCGCGCGATTGTTCATGATGTTCGCCAGCCCCCCGGAGCAGACACTTGAATGGGCGGATACCGGAATGGATGGCGCATTCCGTTTTCTGAAACGGTTATGGAAATACGTTTACGACCATATACATCCACAACTAGCGGCGGTCGATCCAGTGCTACGTAATGATCTTGGCGCCGAGCTCAAGTCCTTGCGCTTTCAGCTGCATCAGACTATCGTGAAGGTTGGTGACGACCTGGGTAGGCGACATACTTTTAATACTGCCATCGCAGCAGTGATGGAGTTTATGAACGCTCTCGGAAAATTGCATGATCCCAGTCCGGCAGCGCGCAACCTGATACACGAGTCGCTGGAAAAGATCGTCTTGCTGTTATCACCCATTGTTCCCCACATCTGTCATGCGTTATGGAAGGAACTCAGGCCGGGAACTGAACTCTTGGATCAAAGCTGGCCGCAGGCGGATCGCACAGCGCTGGTACAGGACGAAATTGAACTGGTGGTGCAAGTCAATGGAAAACTGCGTGGCCAGATCCTTGTCGCCATAGATGCCCAGCGTGAAGAAATTGAGCGGCTTGCGCTGGAAAGTGACCCAGTGCAGAAATTTGTCGCTGGAAAGACGGTGAAGAAGATGGTGCTGGTGCCTGGCAGACTGGTAAATATCGTTGTGTGAGAATATAAGATCCACACGAGAGGATTCAATTTTATGAAGAAAGTATTATTGATTTCACTGTGTTTCGTGCTTACCGCTTGCGGTTTTCATTTGCGTGGACATGCTTCGCTTCCGTTTGATACGATCTATATTTCCTTCCCTGTAGGACATCCTATTGGTACGGATATCCGACGCCTTGTCCAGTCCGGAACCACTACCCGCATTGTTGATAAAGCGAAAAATGCACAAGCTACACTGGAAATTATCAGCGCAGTGAATGACAAGCAAATCATGTCGGTTTCCGGAGGTGGGAGGGTGCGCGAGTTTGAATTGCGCTACAGGGTTTCTTTTCGTCTCGTTAATGCTAAGGGAGAAGAACTCATCCCTACCAGCGAAATTGCCTTACGCCGCATTCTTCCTTATACAGATGCGCAAGTAGTAGCGAAAGAAGGGGAAGAAGCGATGCTTGTCAGAGAAATGCAAGGCGACTCTGCAGATCAGATCTTGCGGCGGCTGGAGGCGGTAAAAATAGCAGCAACCAAATGACATTCGAATAACGCCGGAAGCGTGCATTCTGTACGCTGGATTTGCTTAGCCCATGCGTCTCAATTCCGATCACCTGGCCCACCACCTTGAGAGGCAGCTTGCACCGCTCTACACAATAATGGGAGACGAGTTGCTGCTGGCTGTCGAGGCTGCAGATTTGATTCGTGCGGCAGCGCGCCAGGCAGGCTATATCGGGCGCGAGATTTTTATGGTAGACCATCGCTTCAATTGGGCGGATTTGCAACAGCGCAGCAGCAGTCTGTCATTGTTTGGCGAACGACGTATAATGGACATACGTATTCCGTCCGGCAAACCCGGAAACCAAGGTAGCGCCGCAATAGAAGAATATTGCCGTCTATTGCCGACCGATACTCTCACGCTCATCACTCTGCCAAAAATTGATAAGCGAGGTTCCGCGACCAAGTGGTTCAAAGCACTTGAAGAAACGGGAGCAATTATATCGGCCTCTCCTGTGGAACGTAACCGTTTGCCTGCCTGGATCGGCCAGCGTCTGGATTTACAGAAGCAAAAAGTTGCTCCCGATATACTGCAGTTTCTCGCCGACAAGGTGGAGGGCAATCTGCTGGCAGCCCATCAGGAAATCAAGAAACTCGCGCTGCTCTATCCTGCCGGAGTGTTGTCTTTTAATCAGGTGAAGGACGCGGTGCTGGATGTGGCACGTTATGACGTTTTCAAGTTATCAAATGCGATGATGACAGCGGATACGATTCGCTACACTCGCATATTGGAAGGTTTGCGGGGGGAGGGAACGGCGTTACCATTCATTGTCGTTACACTTTCGGGACATATTCGCTCGCTGATTACCATCCGTAAGGGACTGGATTCGGGCAAACCGCTTACGCAATTAATGAATCAAGCCAGAGTGTGGGGAGATCAACAGAAAGCTGTGGAAAACGCAGCCAGCCGCCTTAGTGTCAGACAGTTGGTGCTGGCGTTGTTACATACGGCGAAAATAGATAGGATCAGCAAGGGTGTGGCGAAGGGTGATGCCTGGGACGAGTTGCTGCAGCTGGAGTTGCGTTTTGCGGCCGGCAAGGGATAACAGTATTCATTGCCATATGGGCATTAGAGCTCGTATGTTAATCAATTCATTGGTCTGAATGGAAATGTGATATGGATATTATGGACATAAAAACTTATATGCAATCAATAGGCCTGGAAGCCCGCAACGCATCGCGCCTGATCGCTAGGGCCGAGACCAGTACCAAAAATCGGGCGCTCACTATGATGGCTACGGCCATTAAACGCGACGAACAGCAACTGTTGGCCGCGAATGCGGCGGATGTGGAGCATGCGAAAGCCAGAGGACTGGATCCGGCCCTGATTGATCGTTTAACACTCACTTCCAAAGGGGTTGCCAGCATGGCGGAAGGCTTGCTGCAAATTGCGGCACTGGCTGATCCGGTGGGTGAGATCAGTGATCTGAATTACCGTCCCGCCGGCATACAGGTTGGAAAAATGCGCGTACCGCTCGGGGTGGTCGGCATTATTTATGAAGCGCGCCCCAATGTGACGGCGGACGCCGCCGGGCTATGCCTCAAGGCAGGTAATGCGGCGATACTGCGTGGCGGATCGGAAGCGATTCATAGTAACCAGGCTATCGCGGCTTGCGTGAAGGAAGGATTGAAAGCTGCCGGCCTGCCTGAGACAGCAATTCAGGTAATCGAAACCACCGACCGGGCCGCCGTGGGAGAGCTTATCACCATGAAAGAGTTCGTTGATGTGATCGTGCCCCGCGGCGGCAAGGGGCTGATCGAGCGTATTTCGGATGAAGCGCGCATTCCGGTCATCAAGCATCTGCATGGTATATGCCACGTTTATATAGATGACAAAGCTGATCTCGATAAGGCCATCCGTATTGCCGACAACGCCAAGACTCAGCGCTACGGCACCTGCAACACCATGGAGACTCTGCTGGTACATGAGGGTATTGCCAGGGAAGTACTCCCTCCTCTTTGTAAAATCTATCTCGACAAGGGTGTGGAGCTGCGTGGCGACGCGGTTTCACGTGCCATCATCGTGCAAATGAGTGAAGCGACGGAAGAGGATTGGCACACCGAGTATCTTGCGCCGATTCTGAGCGTGCGAGTGGTAAGCGGACTGGATCAGGCCATTGAGCATATTGCGGTTTATGGGTCGCAGCATACTGATTCAATCATTACCGAGGATTATAGCCGAGCCCGCCGTTTCCTGCGTGAGGTCGATTCCAGTTCGGTAATGGTGAATGCCTCTACCCGCTTTGCTGATGGGTTCGAGTATGGTCTCGGCGCAGAGATTGGTATTTCCACTGACAAGATTCACGCCCGTGGCCCAGTAGGACTGGAAGGATTGACCAGCCAGAAATTTATCGTGCTGGGTGATGGGCAAATACGGATTTGAGAGTAATCCCTATCAAGGAGCTTTAGACGAATTCTTTGCGCAAGAAATTGAAACGGCTGATCTGCCTGCGTTATTTCCGTCGTTACGGGTGCGAGCACCCTTCGATGCGTTCACTACTTTATCCTTTGGTGGCGCAGTATGATTTTGAGAAACCGGATTTCAGAGGCTGAATTTTATCTAAACAGAGAAATTATGAATAATCTGACGGAAGTACGTATCCCCGATATCGGCGACTTCAGCGATGTCCCGGTTATCGAACTGCTGGTGAAGCCGGGCGACATGGTGGAAAAGGAAACGTTGCTTATCACGCTGGAAACCGACAAGGCCACGATGGAAATTCCGGCGCCTCAAGGGGGCATTGTGAAGAAAATCAATGTCAAGATCGGCGATAAGGTGTCGGAAGGGACGACCATACTTGTGTTGGAAACAGCGGCTGAATCCGCTTCGCCGGCTGAGCCGATTGAAACGCTTGTTCCATTATCCGCGCCTGCTCCGGAAAAGAGTGCGACGAGGCATGACTCGCCCACCGGAGTGAGTTCAGACCCTGTGCCACGCGATTCCTCTCCTGATGTTCCGCGTGGGGATATTCATGCCGACATAGTGGTGCTGGGTGCGGGACCAGGCGGTTACACCGCTGCGTTTCGCGCCGCCGATCTTGGTAAGAAAGTGGTATTGATCGAACGCTATCCCGCACTCGGCGGTGTATGCCTCAATGTCGGCTGCATCCCCTCCAAGGCACTCCTGCATGTGGCGAAAGTCATCACCGAAGCAGAGGAAACGGAGCGCCAGGGTATCGTTTTCGGCAAGCCCGCCATAGAACTCAATAAGCTGCGGACTTGGAAAGAATCTGTCGTCGGCAAACTCACCAAGGGACTCACGGGGTTGGCGAAGCAGCGCAAAGTGCGGGTGGTGCAAGGAAAGGGTACGTTCACTTCACCCAATATGACTCAGGTGGAAACATCCGATGGGCTGAAAACCGTATCTTTCGAGCACTGTATCATTGCCGCAGGCTCGAGCGTGGCACGCATTCCCGGCTTCCCCTATGACGATCCCCGCCTCATGGATTCGACCGATGCGTTGAAGCTGGACGATATTCCCAAGCGCATGCTCATCATTGGGGGGGGTATTATCGGCCTGGAAATGGCGACCGTTTATGACGCGCTTGGTAGCAAAATCAGCGTGGTGGAGTTGATGGATCAATTGATCCCGGGCGCGGACGCGGATCTTGTCAAACCGCTGCACCGGCGCATACAGAAACGCTACGAAGCGATTTATCTAAAAACCAGGGTTACCCGAATCGAAGCACAAGGGGGTGGCTTGAACGTTACATTCGAAAATGCATCCGATACGATCCCAGCACCCGAACCGCAGCTTTACGACCGCATTCTGATGGCGGTGGGGCGTCGCCCCAACGGCCGTGATATCGGTGCGGAAAATGCCGGTGTCACTGTGGATGAACGCGGCTACATCCCGGTAAATAAACAGTTGCGTACCAATGTTTCACATATTTTTGCCATCGGCGATATTTGTGGTGAGCCTATGCTGGCGCACAAAGCGTCGCACGAAGGCAAGCTCGTAGCGGAAATTATTGCGGGTGGAGAACACACAAAAGAAGCGGCATTCGATGCCCGTGCCATTCCTTCAGTGGCCTATACCGACCCGGAAATCGCCTGGATGGGTTTGACCGAAACTGAAGCCGGCAAGCAAGGCATCGAGTACGATAAAGCGGTGTTTCCTTGGGCGGCGAGCGGCCGCGCGATCGCGATGGCGCGTGACGAAGGACTGACCAAACTGCTGCTGGACAAAAAGACCCGCCGTATTCTTGGTGCTGCCATCGTCGGCATCAATGCTGGGGAACTGATTGCCGAAACGGTGCTGGGGCTTGAAATGGGCGCGGATATGGAAGACATTGGCCTCATCATCCACCCGCATCCGACCTTATCCGAAACTGTCTTTTTTGCCGCTGAAATCGCGGAAGGGTCGATTACTGATCTGTATATGCCGAAGAAATGATCTCAAAGCCGATCGGAATCCTAGAAATTTTATGTGGTAATAGCTATGACTTGTGAAGAACCATCGTACAAATGTGCTAACGGAAGAAGTGGCTCGTGATTATTTCCCTATGATGAAATTAGGACGCTCATTATGATAGGCTTCCTGCGCGTGAAGTACGCTAACATCAATTCGCGTCAGAAGGAAATATTCAATTTCCCGAAAGTTCCTGGCCTCTTGGCAGACCTCGGCTTTTCATTCAGATATCTTTTCAGGTTCCCTGCTGCGGTTGGGTGAGCTTCATGCCTACCCTGTATTTGTGATAGAGGTCCAGCACTTTCGGTACATAAGTTCTGGTCTCTTGAAACGGCGGAATCTGGTTTCCATATTTGACGACGTTGTTTTCCCCCGCATTGTAAGCAGCCAGCGCCAGGCTTACATTGCCGTTAAACATTTTCAGCAAGTCACTCAGATATCTGGTACCGGCATGAAGATTTTGTACGGGATCGAAGCGGTCGATAGCACCATATCGCTGCGCGGTTTCAGGCATTAACTGCATCAACCCCGCTGCGCCTTTTTTTGATACTGCCGTAGCATTGTAAGCCGATTCCGCGGTAACCACGGCATGTATCAGTGCGCTTTCCAGTGCGTAAATCCGAGCGATCTCTTCGATGATGGCGCCATATTGAACCTTGGCCGGCGTATCAAGCCGTCTGTCGCGCGTAGCGGCAATTGTTTTCTTGGCAGCAGTGTCGTTAGTCGTCATAAATGGAACGTAACGTTTATCTGTTGGTACATTACTGAAATGTATGACACCATTTTCGTCGGTAAACCAGTAGACAGTGGCGTTGACCGGTTGTGCCATACCGCATGTCAGCAAAGCTGTCAGTGCGAATGCATGGGGCGCGAATAGCTTCATGATTATGTCTGACGAAAGTGTGTCTTCATGCCCGTCTCTTTCTGTTTTCGAGCCCAAATTATACCCATGCCAGTAGCAAGGTATTAAATTAATAAGAAATCGTTCAGCATGTTCTAAAAATTACCTTGGATGATACACCTGAAAATCTCTAGGCAGATCTTGAATTACGACAGAAACTACCGTCTGCTTAAGTAATCCGCAATCGCGATAAAATGAGCCACCGATAAATTCTCCGCCCGCTTCCCAGAGTCAATTTCCAAGGCCGTATAGTCTTCCGGCTTGAGATGGCCGTTCAACGTATTGCGCAGCGTTTTACGCCGTTGCGAAAATGCGGCGGCAACAATTCTGGCAAACAAATTTTCCTTGTTCGCTTCAATCAATGGTTGCCTGCGTGGAATCATGCGCACAACCGCCGACTCTACTTTTGGTGCGGGCCGGAAGCAATCCGGCGAGACAATGAAAAGCCGTTCCATTTCAAAGCGGCATTGCAGCATAACCGAAAGCCGTCCGTAATCCGAAGTGGAGGGTTGAGCCACCATGCGTGCCACTACCTCCCTTTGCAGCATGAAATGCATGTCCCAGATTCTGGCTGCGAACTGGCTCAAATGAAACAGGATAGGCGTGGAAATATTGTAGGGCAGGTTACCCACAACCCGAAAATCCTTTCCGATTACGGAAAAGTCGAATTCCAGGGCATCGGCTGAATATATTGTCAGGCTGTTTTCAGAAAATTCCCTGCGCAGGCGTTTAACGATCTCACGATCAATTTCCACCACATGCAGATGATTAAGCGATTGTAGTAAGGGCCGTGTTAATGCCCCCAATCCTGGTCCGATTTCCACCAGAAGGTCGTTTTTGCCCGGATGAACGGCGCGAACGATGTCCGCTACAATCTGGGAATCGACCAGAAAATTCTGGCCGAAGCGTTTACGGGGAATGTGATACATGGATCTTGTCCCACAAACGGCGTCGCGGGAAGCCAATTTGTTGGTTGCGGCGAAACGCCATTTTATTTGAGAATCTATTTCAGGTTACTAGCAGCCTGTTGGACTTAAGGGAAATCGGCTACAAAAGCGTCGGCTGGTTTATATTTCGCCGTTTTCAGCTCGCAAAGGCCGATAGAGCAATTACTGGTCTCAAAATCGTCAGAATTTATCCTGACCCAGTAGTCGCATTTTCGCTTCGATTCTTCAAGTCCGGCAGGCTGCAGCCAGCATTGCCGCCATCTTAATCGCCGCCAGCAAACTGCCTGGATCGGCCCCGCCGGTTGCGGCCAGATCCAGGGCGGTGCCATGATCCACCGACGTACGGATAATGGGTAAGCCCAATGTGACGTTCACTCCAGTGCCAAAGCTGGCGTGTTTCAGCACGGGCAGCCCCTGATCGTGATACATGGCGAATACGCAATCGTAATTCCTCAAGTGCAAAGGATTGAATAAAGTGTCCGCGGGTAGCGGGCCAATTAAATCGATGCCTTCATCACGCAACTTTTCCAGCGAAGGAATGATGATGTTTATCTCTTCCCTGCCAAGATGACCTGATTCTCCCGCATGGGGATTTAATCCCGCCACAGCGATGCGGGGGTTTTCAATTGCGAAGCGCGTAATCAAGCCGTGGTGAATAATCCGTAGTTTCTGTTCCAGAGCTTCACTGGTGATAGCCGCCGTCACATCTTTCAAGGGCAAGTGGGTAGTGGCAAGCGCTACCCGCATACCGCCGCCCACCAGCATCATGACTACTCGGCTGTTCGTGAATTGAGCCAGATGTTCGGTGTGACCGGTGAAGGCGATACCGGCGTCATTGATGACGCCTTTGTGGACCGGGGCGGTTATCATGGCATTGAATTCGTGGTTCATGCACCCCTCGATGGCACGTTCCAGCGTGTTTAGGACATAGCGGGCATTGGCTGGATCAAGCTTTCCGGGAATAGCAGGTTCAGCGAGCGGCATGTGCAATACTTGCAGGCTGCCGCTCTTATGTTCAACCTCAGCCGTTGAAGAGAGGCTCATTATTTTCAGCGGGAGCTGCAACAACTGCGCGCGCTCCTGCAACAGTTCACGGTCGGCAATAACAATCAGCTTGTAGGGAAGATCCTGCTGAGCGATTTGCACACATAAATCGGGTCCAATTCCAGCAGGTTCACCAGCGGTGAGGGCCAATTTCGGGATAACGGAAAATCCGACAGAGGTCATGGTGCCGCGCGAAGAGAGTTGTTCCCTCCACTCGCACTATCGAACCGCGTGGATCGTAGTGTCTCGATGCTAGCCTTCCTCCAGCCTGTATTCGACGTAGGCACGATCACGCAATCGTTGTACCCAATCCTGGAAAGCCGCGTCGGCTTTACGTGCACGGATTGCCTGGCGCGCCGTTTGCCGTTGCCGTTCCTGGCTCATGTCCTGGGAACGACGTTCAAGTACCTGAATCAGGTGCCAGCCAAATGGAGACTGCACTGGTCCGCTGGTTTCAGCGTCTTTAAGTGCGCTCATCGCGTGTTCAAATTCTGGTACCGTATCGCCGGGCGATACCCAGCCTAAATCGCCGCCTGCTGCGGCACTGGAGTCTTCAGAGTGAAGCTTGGCTAGTTCTCCAAAATTGCCGCCGTTATCCAAACGCTCTTTCAATTCAGTTATTCGGCGCCGCGCATCGGCCTCGGATGTCAGTTCGTTGATTTTTACAAGGATATGGCGGGCATGAGTCTGATCTACCATCGTCACAGCATCTTTTTGATTGCGCCGGTCAAGCAATTTGAGAATATGAAAGCCATTGGGGCTTTGAATTATTGAAGTGACTTCGCCTGGCTTCATTGGCCCCAGGATCTCAGCAAATTTTTTCGTTAATTGGGTAGCGGGGCGCCACTCAAGCACACCACCTTCCATAGCGTCTCCAGCATCGGAGAACTCGGCTGCCACTTTGGCAAACTCGGCGCCGTTCCGCAATTGAGCCAAGGCAGCTTCTGCGCGTTGGCGCATAGCTTGGCTTTTTAGCGCATCTGCCTGTTCCGGCAGTTGTACCAGAATATGGGCAAGGTGGTATTCGAGATTAGTATCGGACGAGGTTTCCTGGCTGTGCAGAAAATTATCCACTTCTCCTTCAGTCACATTTATCCGATTGTTTACCTCACGTTCCTTCAGCCGTACTAAAATGATTTCATCGCGAATTTCGTCGCGAAAGCTGTTGAAACTGATGCCATCGTGCTCAAGCGCTTTATAAAATTCCTGCAATGACATTTTGTTCTCCTGAGCGATACGACGAAGAGTCTGATCGAGTTCGGTATCGCTTACCGTCAGGCCGGTTTCTTTTGCGAGTTGCAGTTGGACGCGATTGACGATAATGCGCTCCAGCAGCTGTTTTTCTAGTACCGCGGGCTCGGGCGGCTGTACTCCCTGCTTCTGCAATTGTTTTAGGGTGGTTCTGAGTCTCTCATCCAGCTCACGGCGGGTCACCACATTCTCATTCACAACCGCAACGATGCGATCAATGGTCTGGATACTGCCGGGATGGGCCGGCTGCTGGGCAACAGCGATTCCAGCTGTCAACAAGGCCAGTAAGACAGGGGGACGCAACAGGAATTTCGTACCCATGTGAATAGCGTATCAGAGATTGCGGAGGAAGAAAATCATTGGCGATCTGCAGCGGGCGACAGTGTAAGATCCGGGCTACTGCGCTCCCACTGCACCGCTCCCTTGGCTGCCAATCTGAGTGTACCCGGGAATGCTGCGTTGCAACACCTGTAGTGGATTTGATCCGATTTGCATCAGGCCATTCAACTCAAGTTGCAGAAAAGCTGCCGTAGTGGTCTTTTGAGTCGCAAGGGTTAGATGCTGGACTACAAACCGCAATGACCAGCAGCAGGCATTATACTCAATTCCAGCCAGCCCTTCCAGAATTGTACGATCTTGTAACGAGTAATTCAAGCGTGCCACACTTTGCCATCTTTCCGCCCATCGCCATTGTGACGAGAAGTCGACCTGATGCAATACATCGCGGGTATATCGGTAACCGAGGTTTACTACCCTGCCTGGTTCCGGACGATAGCTCAAGCCCGAGCGCACGACTTCGGCACGATATTGGGCTTGGTCAAATTGCATGCTTGAATCCGTGGTGATGGTCGGTGTGATAAATCCTGTAAATGCGGCAATTGCATCGGGCCGTCTAGGAATTGTCCCGGGTGCTTCTATCGTTATCTGCCGGTTTATGAAACTGAATTGCTGACCGATGGAAACACGCAGACGCTCTCTCCCGGATCCCGGTTCAATCAGGCGGGAGGTAAGCGCGAAACTAACCTGATTTGCGTCATTAATACGATCATTACCGCTGAATCGATTTTCAGTTAGCATCTGGGCAAAGCTGAAATCCGTTTTGGCGGAATCAAAATTGGGTAGAAGACTCTGGTCGCGGTACGGCACATAAACATAAAATAAGCGAGGCTCGAGGGTTTGAGTGAATTTTTCCCCGCCCAGTTCCATCCGGCGGTCAAACATTACGCTGCTGTCCACGCTGAATATGGGCAAGGTACGAGTCGGATCGTTACCTTGCGATGTGGTGCCGGAGGGGTCCAGGTAATACTCGGTATGATGTATGCCGATCTTAGGTGTAATGTAACCAAATGCGTTGCGCATGGGGTAACTGACGCTGGGAAAGAGCACAACGCGATTGCCGCTTACGAGAGTAGGGTGGGAAAAATTGGTCCAACTGCTAAATAAATTGAAATCCGCACCCAAAATATCGGGTTTATTTGCGGTCAAAGTAACCTGTGGCAGGCGCTTGTAAGGGGCAACAACGGGCGCAAGAGGATCCTGAATGGTCTGGAATTGCTGTACAAGTGTCGTTACGTTCAATCTCCCGTCGCCTCCCAGGTTACGGTTGTATGCCAGGAGGCCCTGCTGCAGCAGGTTGACTCTGGAAGTTACATTGAGATTATTGCCCAGATCACGAAAATAGGTATCATCGGAAACCCTGTTATAGTCTAGGCGGCTATAGAAACCATTGCCTAAAATCTGATCATGCCCATATGAAACCCGATAGCGGCTCTCCTTGGTTTTGAGGTCATTCGGCAATAACTCAGCCACTAAATTGGCATTTGAACTGGTTCCCAGATAGCGGAATTCGCTATTCATGGCGACGCCGCGTTGCGACATGGCTCGCGTCGAAAATGTTGCGTCATAGTTGGGTGCAATATTCCAGTAAAATGGCACGGTAAGATCGATACCGGTCCTGGCAGTGTAACCATACAGGGGCGCCAGGAAGCCCGATTTGCGTTCGCCATTGAACGAGAAATTTATCCAGGGTGTATACATTATCGGCACATCCTTGAATGTGAGCTTAACTTTCTGCCCAATACCTGCTTTCTTTGTATTGTTGATTTCCAGATCATCTGCTTGCATGTACCAATCGTTATCGCCGGCAGGGCATGTTGTATAAGTCGCTTGCCGAAGTCGATATTGATTCTCGCCTTCAAATAGCACCATATTGGCGTAACCTCGGCTGCTGGCATCTTTCAAGCGATAAGTGGGCTGACTCAACTGCCCGGTTTTGCTTGCGAGATTGAATTTGAGTTGGGACCCTTCCAGTATGTCTCCATTTCGTTCGACACGTACGCTGCCCTGTGCCTCGGCATCTTCTGTAACCTGGTGATATTTCATTCGGTCTGCCGAGATAAACTGCTCGCCGTTAAACAGCTCAGCCTTGCCGATTCCTTCAATTTCCTCCTCAACATGACCCTCTAGGCGATTAGCTGCAATGAATATAGGTCGGGTTTTTTTCTTCTCCGCCGTGGTGATGGGCACGGGCCCTTTATCTTCGTCTTTCAGTGCCAGCAATGGGACCTCATAAGGTGCAATTGCGCCACCAAGACGCAGTTTAGTGTCGCCTTCCTGTGTCAAGTGCCCATGAATGCGCTCGGCGTCAATAAATACGGATCTGTTTTTATTTGCTTCTGCTTCGCTAGTAGGCATCGCTAACTTGTTTTCATTTTTCAACGTCGGTGATGAGATATCCGAAGGGGCAGGCTGCCCGGCGAGAGCGCCGCCGCGCAGCGTGGCTTCGCCCTCTTGTTCAATGTGCCCTGATATATGCTCGATTCCGGCAACTACCGGTACGCTTTCTGTGTTTTTTGTGTCAGCGACAGGCGCTTTCAAGGGGAGGTCATTTTTTATCGCCGGTGATAGCGTATAGTCCTGCTTTGGCTGGGCTTGCATATTTTCCGGCGTCTTGCCGGATTCTTCCGTGGACACGCTCTTTTCAGCCGCTATATCACCGGGTTTGGAGTTTATTCGATCGGCTGAGATGATGGGGCCCGTACGCAGTTCGTTTTCGCTTCTGGCTTCGGTGTGATATTCGTGCTGACCCTTTATCTGTTCCGTATCGATGAGTATGGATTTGTTGTCATTGATTTCCGCCTGAGCGATGGATAATAACCGTTCTTGCTTGTTTTGCGATGCGGTTGATGGAGTGTCTGCAGCAAATGCATTGAATGCAACGCAGAAGAGGAAAACTGAGCGGCAGATGTGGCTGGGAAAACGCGATTTCATTTGTTGATGTTCATCCTGAAAAGACATCTCGGCACGGATGAGTTGCCGTTTTCAGATTTATAAGTCTCGCATCACAGGTTTGGAGACACGACGGCACGTAGCGTATTAAGATCGGATGTGTGAAAATCGAGGGCGCTCTGCGTTAAGCCTGCTGCTCAGCTACCTGATAATGAATTACGGACGACAAAACCGTAAGTGTAACAAAAAATAGAAGGCAGCTATATGCATGCTTGTGTGAAGAGATCGCAGTGCATGGAATAGGGCTCAAAAAATCTAAAAAGAATTGCGATCTGAGTTCGGTGAAGTGGATTGGGGAATAAAATTCCCCGATTCATTATACAGTAACCATTTTGCGCGGCGAAAACCTGCGGCAACCGCCAACTGCATGATCGTCCGGCGGAGGTTCTAAAACAAGATGTAATCCTGATATTAAAAATCAATTGTGAACCTGGATACCGTACAGTTTGAGTACATCACCGCGCTCTGTTAATTGTTATGGTTCCCGTATAGTCCATTGCAGCTTGAATCCCGAGATTTTGCATATAAGTCAGGTCGGTCAGGTCGGGCGGCGATTTATATCCGTATGCCATTTTCTAGTGCGGTAGCTGATCAAGACCGATTAATTGAACGTTAAACTGTGCCTTGTCGGTATACAGTTCATTTTCTATTCAGGAGTTAAGCCTTGCACATCCATATTCTCGGCATATGCGGCACTTTTATGGGCGGTATCGCAGCGATCGCGCGCGAAGCCGGCCATAAGGTCAGTGGCTGCGATGCGGGCGTTTATCCACCCATGAGCACCCAGCTGGCGTCGCAAGGGATTGAGTTGATCGAAGGATTCTCACCGGAGCAAATCCGGTTGGAGCCTGATTTGTTCGTAATTGGCAATGTGGTAACGCGCGGCAATCCTCTCATGGAGGAGATCCTCAACCGCAACCTTCCATATGTTTCTGGTCCGCAGTGGCTGTCGGAAAACGTATTGCGAGACAAATGGGTCCTGGCCGTCGCGGGTACCCATGGGAAGACTACAACCAGTTCAATGCTGGCATGGATACTGGAATATGCAGGAATGGAGCCTGGATTTCTGATCGGCGGAATACCCCGGAACTTCGGGTTATCGGCCAGACTTGGCGGTTCCGCCTTCTTTGTCATCGAAGCGGATGAATATGACACCGCTTTTTTCGATAAGCGTTCCAAATTTGTCCATTTTCGGCCGAAGACGGCAATTCTAAATAACCTGGAATTTGATCATGCCGACATCTTCTCGGATCTCGCGGTAATCGAACAGCAATTTCATTATTTTATGCGCGTGATTCCCGAAAATGGTCTTGTCATTAGCAACGGGAAGGAGGAGAGCCTGGAGCGTGTTCTGGCGAAAGGATGCTGGACGCGGGTAGAAAGGATAGGAATAGCCGACGGTTGGCAGGCGAGTTCGTCGGCGGATGGTGGAATAGCCATATGTTTCATGGGGAAATTCCAAGGAATGTTGCATTGGGATTTGCTGGGAGAACACAATCGCATGAATGCATTGGCTGCACTGGCTGCTGCCCGTCATGCCGGCGTGCCGGCAAACATCGCCATCGCGGCTCTTATGCAATTCAAAAACGTCAAGCGACGCATGGAAATATGCGGCGTAATCAACGGCATTACGGTGTACGACGACTTTGCTCATCACCCCACCGCGATCCGGACAACGCTCAATGGCTTGCGCGACAAAGAGAACGGAGCACGAATCATCGCTGTGCTGGAACTCCGCTCGAACACCATGAAGATGGGCATATGGAAAGACAATTTGGCAAATAGTCTCGCTGGGGCTGATATGGTGTTCTGCTATACCGCCAATTTGGGCTGGAACGTCAGGGAGGCTTTGCTTTCCATGGGCGAGAGAGCAGTGACACATGACAGCCTTGAGCAGCTAATTGCGGCCATTGCGGCTGCCGCTCATCCCGGGGACCATATACTCATTATGAGTAACGGTGGTTTCGGGGGCATTAACAAAAAATTGCTGAAGGCTATGGGCGCCGTCGCTGAAAAGTAACGAACAGGGTAATGACGATGGCGTTGCAGGCTTGATAAACAGGTTGACTGGTTGACCCGCTACACGGGGTTCAAGCCGTAAGGGCTGAGATCGACAATCATCGTCGCTTATCAGTGGCGGGAGGAAAAATCAGTACAGCGATTTCACCGTGCCGCAGTTCGCGCTAATCCATCGGCCAGTCGTGTCTGCATGCTCGTTGACAGGCGTATTTTGTATGGTGCCATTAAATAGGGTCCATCCTGAGAAGCTTTCGGGGGTTGCAAATGTTCCCTCCGCTTTTCCGGTACCCTTGAATTGGGAATCTGTACAAACGAGGTTCATTTTGTAGCTATTTTCTGTTCGAACCGCATTTCTAATACTGCATCCAGATTGATTTGGATGAAAATAGGATGGAATTTTCTGATCCGCCATTTGCTGGGTGATGCAAACCCTGGATGTCGCCGCCCCATTCTGGATCTGGGGCATGTCCAATCCATATTGCTTAGCCAGGCTTGTCAATTTTTGCATTTGATCTGGTGGAATCTGGGGTACCAAGGCCAGCAGCATTGATGTGGTGGTTATTTCCCATAATCCGGGACGCATATGGTCTTCGGCAGCGCCTGCCACCGAAACCGTGGATACCAATAATAGTGGTAAAAGGATTTTTTGCATCGAATTTCCCGCAAGATGGCGATACATAACATTAAACCAATCATGAACAAACTTGCCACTGGCGCGACTGGGTTTGTCTGGCTATTTTTAGCCTTTTCTTTTTTACGTGTATCCAGAGCGCGCAAGGTAAAGATTCATTCCAGTCCTCAATAAAAAAGGAAAGTCGGCGGTGAGAATAAAGCGCCAAGGACGGGGCGAGTTGAGGCCAACGCAGCTATCGTCTTTGGCGCGATCCGGAATCAGAATATGAGAGATATGTCATGGAAGGAGAATCGAAAATGATCAAGTTGCGGCAATATACACATGTTTTGAGTATGCTGATAACTTTATGTGTTTCAGCGAGCACATGGGCTAATGTGGGTGACAGGGATCTTATTACGGCTGCTGCGAGTGGTAATCTCATCCGGGTCAAGGCGCTGCTCGCCGCCAAAGCCGATGTGAACGCCAAGACAGATAATGGGGCCACCGCGTTGATCGCAGCATCGGAGAACGGCTACGAAGAGGTAGTGCAAATGTTGCTCAGGGCCAAGGCAGATGTAAACGCGAAGACCCGCAACGGGACGACTGCATTGATGCAGGCATCGCAGAAAGGTCATGAACAGGTAGTGCAAGAGTTACTTGCTGCCAAAGCCAATGTGAATACCAGCAGGGACGATGGTGTTACGGTATTGATGCAGGCGTCGCAAGAGGGGCATAGGCAGATAGTACAGATGTTGCTCACCGCCAGGGCCGATGTGAATGCCAGGCTGGGTAATGGCGCGACTGCATTAATGCTGGCATCGCAGGTGGGCCACACAGAGGTAATACAGACACTACTCGCCGCCAAGGCTGATGTGAATGCCAAAGCCGGGAATGGCGCTACAGCGTTGATGCTGGCATCGAAATATCGTCGACAGGACGTAGTAAAGCTCCTGAAAGAGGCGGGTGCCAAATAATAAGGCACACCTTTAGCCGTCTCACGCACGCTGACGGTCGCGCCCCCCAATAGGCCTGATGCGTTGTATCAGGGTCATGCATGCCTATTACGAGGTCCAGGAAAGGTCGTATTGTTCCGGAAAGGGGCCAGCCTTGTAGTCGATAGCTGCTTTTGCCTTGATATCCTGTCTGATCAGCACTTGACGCACCATCTCGGGAATCATGACCATGCCCACATAGCGTCCAAGGCATTCATGACTACCGAAACCGAAATGAAAATAATTATACCAATTGCGCTGCGGGATAAATTCATCCGGTGAGTCAAACGCTCGATCATCAAAGGTCGCCGACAGGGTGACCGGCAAGACATAAGTACCCGCGCGCAGGACAGTTTCATATCCGGTACCTTTTGCTGCCGTATAATCACCCGCCGTCGTGCGAAATAAGTAGGGGGTGATGGGCACAAAGCGCAACGCCTCCCAGACGATGCCATCGAATTCATCAGGTTGATCCTGCTGAGCAGCAGTTTTTGCCTCCGCAAGCCATTCCGGGCGGTCCAGAAGATACTGCATGACCTGTGCAACTGCTTGTGAAGTGGTTTCAATTGCGCCAATCAAAAGACCACCGGCGTTAATTCCCAACCGCTTGATGTCAAAGTCCAATTGTTTTGGGTAACTTGTGCGCAGCATTCTTGTTACGATATCGTCATCCAGTCGCACGAGGGTTGAAAGGGTTATCTGTTCTGCTTTTACCTGCAAAGTGCGGCGAGCAATAAGCTCGACTATGAATTGACCGAGTTTTTTTGAAGTTTCATTGTGACGATCAACAATGGATTGATATTTTTCTTGTGGCAACAAATCGAAAGGCTGATTATGGAAAGTATCGTATTGGTTCCAATAGGACCATTCGATTAAGTCACTTCGCTTTGCTCCGGTCAGTCCGAAATACTCTCGCACCAAAGTTGCCGGCACCATGCGGCAATAACTGTTGACTATCTCAATGTTGCCGCTGGCGGTGTCAAGTATGTCCTTGGAGACGTTTGCCACCATAGTACGAACCGCCGGTAGGTCATCACGATTCAGCATGCATTGCATCAGCGATTTCTCGCGCGTATGCAACGCATCGTCGTCATGCATCATCAGGTAATCACCCATTTTCGAAACATAGGGTTCTACCGTAAACACCTTGGGCATGTTCAGAACTTCCCTGACATCATCGAAGCGTGTGACTAGGGTGAATTTTGGTGTCACCAGAATGGGGCGCTTTTCACGCAATTCTTTAAAAAACGGCAGAGGTTCTGTATCAATCCAGCGGCGTACCAATGGAGATTTATCCGCATCAGTAGCGGCATCATATTGCTCCAGGTAATGACTTGTGCTCATCGGTAGCTTCCTTATAAAGGTTCAAATAATGATGTGTGCGGTTCAACTCACAATGTTTTCAAGTATTCGAGCAAATCGCCCCGATCCTGCTTGGACATGGGGTATAGGCATTTTTCTTTGACGGACACATCCAGATCGGCATCCTTAATCAGCTCGTTTGCACAGAGTTCCCGGATTTTTGGGTCTACACGCCCGTCAGCTTCATTGGCCACGCGTCTGGCTCCATACTCGTGCCCCGCATTGCTGTTTCCTTTGGTATATCCTCCCATATCATCCTTAATACCCTTTGTGTTGAAGATGAAGCCGCCATAACCACTGTTTTTGAAGCCAACCTTGATCGGGTCGAATTCGCGTGACCCTACCTCAAACTCGTCAGGCCGGTATTCTCCGTCTTCTGGGTCTCCCGGCCGTTTCTTGGGAAGCAGCAAATCGTAGAGGGTGGGCACAGAGCCATTATGCAGATAAGGTGCTGTCGCCCAGATCCCGTTCAAGGGGCGTGCTTTATATGCGCTCAACGAAGCCACCGGATTGGCGGTCGTGTCCGGGTCATAGTTCCCCTGCTTCATGGATGCTTTGATCTGGTTGTCGCGAAACCCGGTTGCCAGGTTGTAAATCCACTCGGCCCAGCGTTGCGGGAACCACTTGTCCGGTTCTGACGTCGCGACAACACCGACGGTCGCTTTTGTAAGCAGAGCTGCAACTGCCGCTTTGCGATCAAGCAGAACGTCACCCACACCTAAGTTCACGTACTGGTTACGCAAAATACCTGAGAAACCCTGGTAAGTTACCGCGTTGTGCGCCATCTGCGTATCGGTTCCCGCATCGCTGGCTCTCGACATCTGTGCCACGACGCGCCGGCCCGGATCGTTGCGGACTATTCTTGCATGGCAGCTTACGCAATGTTTATTGAACAGCGATCTTCCGTTTGTCAGTCGTTTTTCATCGAGATGGCCAAGAATATCCTGCGGCCACTCCGGGGATTGCAAATTCCAGAGACGGGCTTCGATACGGCGCAGGTTCATGACATTCACCGAGGAGTCGAAGCTAATATGTTTGCCAAAGAGCCCCTGTCCTGTTATCAACGAGGGTAGCGAAAAGCCATCTCGTTCCGTCCAGTCAAGTGTACCGAAAACTCCGATGGCCTCCCCCGCATTGCGGGCGATGGCCTTCAACCCAGCATTCTCGGTAAGGCCATTCCACTGTACATAGTCATGTTGCGGGGTGTCCCACAGGAATGGATAACTGACAGGCGCATTAGGGGGATTGAATATGTTTTTGCGTAGGGCTCCGAGCGCTTCCCATCCGTTGCTCTCGGTCAGTCGGGTAACGATATCTTCCGATAATTGATCACGCTGAGCACCGCTAAGGGCGCTACCCATTTTATCTGTCATTGATTTCAGCTGTGTTTCGGTCAAGGCTCGATCTCCCATTATCCTTGGGTCCCGCAGCAGTTCGTTAAGCTCTTTTACACTTATGATGTGTTCCAGTACCCGATTGTATATGCGCCCGAATGCATCCAACCGTCCATAGCCATAGTGGGTCGTACTGTAATTGATCGTTATGTAATTCGCTAGGCGCTTTTCATATCGGTCAAGGTCGGCAAGTACGTCGGCTTCGGTTTTATACCTGCCTTTGGCCAATACATCCTGAACAAAACGCTTTTTAACCTCATCATCCTTCTGCGTGATCCGTAGCGCCTTGACCACGTCTCTCATAAAACCTTCCATATCAGCGATTGCCGGTCCGCCGTCAATGCGTATGCCCTTGCCCTGATAATTTAGTTGTGCGGTATGACAGGCGGCACACGTCACGCCAATGTAATCCTTGCCCTTATAGGTATCCTTGACAAAGCCAACCGGTAGTCCATCGGGATTACTGGAAGTGGCTTTCTGCGGTAGATATCGGTAAAAGTTCATGTTTTCATTAGATCGAAACAGTTCGGTCTTGCCTACCCGCTCCAATGTAAGAAAAAAATCGTAGGGCATCATGTTCGATCCCTGCGTGACCGTATAGAACCAGAGGCTATCGGCGGGACCCCAATTCTGGGGAAGATACTCGACTGTTGTGAAATGGTCGCCAAAAATATCCTGCTTGACTGTCGTTGCGCCACGATTTGGATCGGCGTCCCCAAGGACCGCGCAGGCGGGTAAAAGTCCGATTGCAAGAATCAGTAAAGGAATAAAAAGTATGCGCGGATTTTTCGGCGCGACATAAAATTGTTTCACGAATCCCCCTTATGAACAAAATATACATCAGTTCCCTTGAAGTTATTATAGTCGATTCTTGCCGAATATCTTTCCAGACTGAGCCGTAGAGTAATGGACGGTATGAAGCTAAAAAAAATATATTTTGAGCCTCAGCTAACAAGGACTCCCAGCCAGGTCTGATCTCGTCCCAGATACGGGCTATAATTAGACATGCTATCGAGCTTGACTCTGAATAGTCTTTGCAAATTTAGATGGTTGGGAGCGCCCAATCATTATCGCAATCGGATGGACGTGCTTTGGAGACGGCGATTTGTCAGGCGACTGCGAACGAGAAATCGATCGTTCGCGTTCTTACCTTCCCATGAGTAATACTTCATCGCACAAAGTCCCGCATGCTGCTGGTAAATTCCGGTCTTACCCGGGTCTTCCTAATTTAATTAACCGTATTTTTTGATCTTCAATAACTTACCGGCCAGCTGAAAAAAGCCATTTTTATGAATGTTTTTTATGAAGAAGAGGGTACTTTCAAAGTCGGTGCCATTCTTGCTGACAATACAACTTCACTTCAGGTCGAGGCACCTCACGGCAAGCGCGCAAAAATAAAGGCGGCTTCGGTGTTGCTGCGTTTTGACGCGCCATCCCTGTCGGAGTTTATGAATCGCGCACAAAAAACCGCGGACGATCTGGATCCGAATTTTCTCTGGGAGTGTTGCGAGCGTGAGGCTGAGTTTGCGAGCGATGCACTGGCGGCAGACTATTTTGGCCACGTAGCCAGCCCAGAGGAAGCGGCGGCGGTACTGCTTCGTTTGCATAGCGCACCGATATATTTTTACAAAAAAGGCCGGGGGCGCTACAAGGCGGCGCCACCGAAAGCCCTTGAGGCGGCGCTTGCCAGCCAGGAAAAAAAGCATCGTCAAGCTGAACAGCAGGCGCGTTATGTACAGTTGTTGAACAGTTTTACGCTACCGGAAGAGTTCAAACCTTTGCTCATCAATCTACTCTATCGACCCGACAAAAGCACGGTCGAGTGGAAAGCACTCGATGCCGCTGGCGCAGCGACCAAACTTAGCGTCTCCAGACTGCTGGAAAAGTGTGGTGCGATACCGTCCACGTATGACTATCATATCGATCGGTTTCTGCTGGAGCATTTTCCCGAAGGAACAGGCTTTGGGACATTCGACGTGGACGATGCATTGCAAAATTTGATAGATCTGCCCATAGCAGATGTTTCTGCCTTCAGTATAGACGATGCGACCACTACCGAAATTGATGATGCTTTCTCAGTTATACCGCTGGCTCTGGGTAGCTTCCGTATAGGGATACATATTGCTATTCCTACTTTGGGAATCACGCCGGGTTCGCTTCTGGACACATCGGCGTCACAGCGTTTCTCTACCATATATCTTCCGGGAAAGAAAATCACGATGCTGCCGGAAGCCGTGATACATCTCTATACTTTAGGTGAAGGACGGTTGTGCCCAGCGCTTTCGCTTTATGTCGACGTAGCCGACGACTTTACCGTGATCGCTTCGAATAGCCGTATCGAACGGGTGCAGATCACGGCCAATCTCAGATACGAAGCGCTGGAGGAGCACTGTAACGAATATGCTCTGGCCGCGGGAAACCTTGATTATCCCTTTGGTAAGGAATTGGGGACTCTCTGGAACTTTGCTTGCAAGATGGAAGCGTTCCGCGGTAAGACTAACGATAATAATAACGAAAAAATCGATTACAACTTTAACGTAGAGAATGATCGGGTTACCATCAGCAAGCGTCGACGGGGTTCACCGATTGATAAAATCGTATCGGAACTCATGATTTATGTTAATACTATATGGGGAAAGCAACTAGCCGATAGTGGCATCGCAGGCATATATCGCAGCCAGGGTGGAGGCAAGGTTAGAATAAGCACTTCTCCCGCCCCGCATCAAGGTCTCGGTGTCGCCCAGTATGCCTGGATCAGCTCGCCAATGCGCCGCTATGTGGACTTCATTAATCAGCGGCAGTTGGTCGCGCTGTTGCGCAAGGAGAACCCATTCTATACCAGAGAAAGCGAAAATCTGCAGGCGTCAATACGCGATTTCGAGGTGGCCTATGACGTTTACGCGGACTTCCAGCGCAGCATGGAGCGTTATTGGTGCCTGCGCTGGCTGCTGCAAGAAAATATTAATACCATTGGTGCGCAGGTACTCAGAGAGAATCTGGTGAGACTGGACCATCTTCCCTTGGTAGTGCGGGTATGCTCATTACCGGAACTGCTGCCAGAAACGAATATTGAAGTGGAGATTTCTCAAATTGATTTGCTGGAGCTCACTTTCGATGCAAAATTCGTGCGCAAACTGGGAGTATAAAGTTGTCTTCCAGGTGACCGGTACATTGCTATTATTTACAGTGGATAGAATTCCTTCCAAAGTTCCGTTAAAATACTCTTCCTTCTATTCTTCAAACGCTTAGCACATTGAGCGTCCCTTCAAATATATCAGATTTTAGTGCAGCCACATCTCGCGACGGGCTGTTAAATCGCTCGTCACGTCTAAACGTGGCAATACTGCTATCGGTAATTTTTCACGCGTTTGTGTTGTTTGGAATTAACTTCAAACCTCCGCTTGCAAAAATTGACAGCACTGCTACACCGTTGGAAGTCGTGCTGGTCAATAGTAAATCCGCATCGAAACCACGCAATGCGGATGCGCTGGCCCAGGCAAACCTGGATGGTGGTGGCAATACGGACAGTAATCGCCGGGTCAAGACACCTTATCCCGTGCCGATGGAATACAAGGGTGCGAACGAGGCAGCCATTGCGACACACAAAAAGGACCAGCTCGAACAGGAGGCAAAGGATCTGATGACTGCGATTGGAAGCGGCCAGATCGCTCAACAAGCCGAGTCTCAATCGGAGCCACTTGAGCAGAATCCTGCGGATGCTACTGACCTGGTTCAGCGTAGCCTCGAAATCGCCCGTCTGGAAGCGCAGACTGCCCGGGATTATGAAACGTATCAAAAGCGTCCAAAACGTCGGTTCATTGGCGCCCGCACACAGGAATATCGCTTTGCCCGTTATGTCGAAGACTGGCGCATCAAAGTGGAGCGGATTGGTAACATGAATTATCCCGAGGCAGCGAGGCGCGATAAGCTTTACGGTAACTTGCAACTCACCGTTGGCATCAAATCTGATGGTAGTCTGGAATCGCTTGAAGTAAATCGCTCGTCAGGGGAGAAAGTTCTGGATGAGGCTGCGATACGCATCGTTAAACTGGCAGGGCAGAATGGGTTTGCTCCTTTTCCACCTGACATTAGTCGAGATACTGATATCCTGCATATTACCCGTACATGGGCATTTACCCGTTCCGATGAGTTGACGAGTCAATAATTAATCGGGTCTACGTCGCGTGGTTGCTTGAATCGCTGTAATCACATTAACTACTTATAATCAGGATCATGGCTGATTTTTATGCCGTTATCGGCAACCCCATCGCCCACAGCAAATCACCGCTGATTCATACGGAGTTCTCGCGCCAGACGGGACAGGACATATTTTACGAGGCAATCCTTGCACCACCGGATGCATTTGCCGTGACGGTAGCCACATTCCGGCAGCGTGGCGGCAAGGGCATGAACGTAACAATTCCGTTCAAGCAGGAAGCCTGCAAGATTTCCAGTCGTCTGACTGAGCGAGCCCAGATTGCACAAGCGGTCAATACCCTCGCATTCACCACTGAAGAAATTCTGGGGGACAATACTGATGGTACCGGACTGGTGCGCGACCTCGTTGTCAACCTCGAATTCTCCCTAGCGGTCAAGCGGGTGCTGTTAATGGGTGCGGGTGGAGCTGCACGAGGGGTAGTGCTACCGCTACTGGAACATAAACCCTGCATACTGACTATCGCCAATCGTACTCGTCAAAAAGCATATGAATTGGAGCAACAGTTTTCCTGCTACGGAAATGTTTTATCCGGCGATTATGCCGATCTTCGCGGAGAAAAATTCGACCTCGTCATTAATGCTACCTCCGCCAGTCTGACTGGAAGTCTGCCGTTATTACCTCCCGGTATTTTTGCTAACGGATCATTGGCCTACGACATGATGTACGGTATTGAACGCAGTCCTTTTCTTGACTTCGCCCAGGAGCATGGCGTAACGCGCCTTGCTGATGGCATCGGTATGCTGGTGGAACAAGCTGCGGAATCGTTTTTCTTATGGCGGGGAGTAAGGCCGAAAACGGATTCGGTAATTGAAATGCTGAAACCATATGCATTGAGATCGAAAAGTGTATAGGTGACAAGCGCATGGAGAAATTTATTAAGCGCTGGTTCGGCCGCGTTCTTTTGCTCTTTATCGGCATAATATTGGCTTATCAATTATGGATTTTAGGCCATATTGTGTTCTGGAATTTCTACAATCCCTCAACCAGTGCGTTCATGCAGGCCAGACTGGATGTATTACGGCGAAAGGATGTTGCGGCAATATTGCATATGCAATGGATGCCGTATGAAAGAATTTCTCCCAATCTCAAGCGGGCAATCATTGCTGCCGAGGATGGCAAATTTCTGGAACATGAGGGATTTGATTTCGAGGCCATGCAGAGAGCCTACGAAGGAAACCTGAGAGAAGGCAGGCTGGTTGCAGGCGGTTCCATCATCAGTCAGCAGTTAGCAAAGAATCTATTCCTGTCCGAGAAAAAAACGCTCTGGCGCAAAATTGAAGAATCACTTATCACATTAATGATTGAAAGCGTAATGTCCAAACGCCGCATTCTGGAAATCTATTTGAATGTAATCGAGTGGGGTAACGGGGTCTTTGGCGCGGAGGCTGCCATTCGCTACTATTATGGGATCTCAACTTCCTCTATTACGGCAGAACAGGCCGCCCGTCTTGCCGCTATGGTTCCCAACCCCCGTTTCTACGACCTGAATCGTAATACACCATGGTTATTGAAAAGAACTGGTATCATCCGCGATCAAATGGCGGCTGTACGAATCCCGTGACGACTCCTCGTCGCTTCATCCGGGCAATATAATGCGCTCTTTCCGTTCATCATCCTCCCTGTCATAATATTTGCTCCCGCCTCCAGATTTTCCCCATAAACTGGCGATTCTTATTACGTCAAGAGTGTAGTGCATCAGAAATATCGGTATATATGACATTTAAAATAAATGAAACTAGATAGGACGCTGCGATATTCCTGACGCCCTTCACTAGATCGATCAGCTATGACTAAAGCAAACAATCTTAGGGAAACCGCGAACCTGCAAGAAAACCTGCAGCGGCTGATCCATTTATTGCATAAGCACAGATTGGTGGAAGGTCTCGTGCATACTCAGCAAATGCCTCGCCAGGAGCTGGTGGAAGCTCTGGTGCATAAACAGAATCTGGCGGAATTGCAAAACCTGCTCGACAAGCTGCATCCCGCTGACGTTGCTTATATTCTGGAGGCTCTGCCGCTCGAAGAGCGTTTGATGATATGGGAACTGGTCAAGGCGGAACGTGACGGCGAGATTCTCCTGGAAGTCTCGGATGCTGTGCGTGAAACGCTTATCGCAACGATGGACAGTGGAGAGATGTTGGCTGCGACGGGGCAACTCGACGCGGACGAAATCGCCGATCTCGCACCTGACTTACCGCGTTACATTATGGAGGACGTCTTCCAGTCGTTGCCGATGGAGGAACGTGAGCAGTTACGCGCTGCCATGTCCTATCCGGAAGATGCGGTCGGAGCACTGATGGACTTCGATGTTGTCACCATCCGCGAAGATGTGACGCTGGAAGTCGTGCTGCGTTATCTGCGTCGTCTGGAGGAATTGCCTGATCATACCGACCAGCTGTTCGTAGTGGATCGGAACGAGCATCTTAAGGGCGTGTTACCAGTAAACCGTTTGCTGGTGAGCGATCCCGATGCCAAGGTGGGGTCTGTAATGACGACTGAAATGGTAAAGCTTCATCCCGATGATAATGCGCATCAGGCGGCACAGGCATTCGAGCGTTATGATCTTGTGTCTGCTTCAGTAGTAAATGCCCAGGACAAACTGATAGGACGCGTTACTGTCAATGCAGCGATGGATTTTATCCGTGAGCAATCAGAAAGCGAGGCGTTAAATCTGGCAGGTTTGCGCGAAGAAGAGGATTTGTTTGCACCTGTATGGAAAAGCTTGAAAAACCGCTGGACGTGGCTCGCCATCAATCTGGTCACTGCATTTATTGCGTCGCGGGTGATTGGTGTATTTGAAGACTCAATCGAAAAACTGGTAGCGCTCGCAGCGCTAATGCCGATCATTGCCGGAATCGGCGGAAATTCCGGTAATCAGACAATTACGATGATTGTGCGTGCACTCGCCCTGGGACAACTCAACGCTGGAAATGCACGCAAACTTTTCGCCAAGGAAATTGGTGTGAGCGCGGTGAATGGCGTGGTGTGGGGAAGCATTGTCGGGTTATTTGCCTTCTTTATTTACCGCAGCGTTCCTCTCAGCCTGGTAATGACGCTGGCAATGATGCTGAATTTACTATTGGCAGCGTTATTGGGCGTATTGATTCCGTTGACTCTTCATAAGTTGGGTCGCGACCCGGCAGCAGGCTCCAGTGTCATGATTACCGCTGTCACCGATAGTGGGGGTTTTTTTATTTTCCTGGGGCTGGCTACAATTTTTCTGGTGTAGAAATATTCAAATATGCCGCGAATCAGGATGGGATTCTTTCGGCAGCGATAAGTTGTTCCACGGATTCGCGCTCGCGAATAAGATGGACGTGGTTCCCATCTACCATTACCTCGGCGGCGCGAGGGCGAGAATTGTAATTTGAGCTCATGCTCATGCCATAGGCGCCGGCAGACATAATGGCAAGCAAATCCTCCTGAGACAATGCCAGCTTTCGGTTATGTCCCAGAAAATCGCCGGTCTCGCAAACCGGACCGACAACCTGAAAAGTTTGAACACGACTGCTATTCTTAGCCACCGGTAGAATTTCATGATGCGCGTTGTACAATGTCGGACGCATTAAGTCGTTCATAGCCGCATCCACGACGGCAAAATCTCGATAAGATGTATGTTTTAAATACTGGACACGCGTAAGCAGCATGCCTGCATTACCTACCAGCGCGCGACCGGGCTCAATAAGGATACGCTGTTTACGCTGCCCGATTTGGGCACATATGGCGGCGACATATTTCTGCGCTGATGGCGGGTTTTCTTGAGAATAACGAATCCCCAGGCCACCGCCCAAATCCAGATGATTAATTTCGAATCCCTGCGTTTCGAGACGGTTTAATAGTCCAAGTATTTTACCGCAGGTCTCGATGAAGGGATCGAGCTCGATTAATTGCGAACCTATGTGGCAATCCAGTCCGGTAATGCGAATATGGGCAAATTTTTCGGACGACATGTAAAGCCTTTCCGCTTCATCGAAGGGAATACCAAATTTATTCTCCTTGAGGCCGGTAGAAATATAAGGATGTGTTTTCGCATCTACATCAGGATTGACTCTCAGGCTCACCGGCGCCGTTTCATTCATCTCGCCTGCTACTCGGTTCAGTACTACCAATTCCGCTTCCGACTCTACATTGAAGCAGAGTATCCCTGCAGCCAATGCAGCCTGCATTTCGTCTGGTCGCTTACCTACTCCCGAAAACACCACCTTTTGCGGATTTCCCCCTGCTTTGAGTACCCGCTCCAGTTCGCCGCCGGATACAATATCGAAGCCGCTACCGAGACGAGCAAATAAATTGAGAATAGCAATGTTGGAGTTGGCTTTGACGGCATAGCACACCAGATGGTCGCGTCCGGCAAAGGCGTCATCGAATTCCCTGTACGCGGCAATGAGTGCCGCACGCGAATAAACATAACAGGGTGTGCCGAATTCCTGCGCGATATTTCCCAGTTGAACCAATTCACAGTGCAATCTTCCCTTGCGATAATCAAACCACGGGAAACCGCTCACTTTCTTCTCTCTGCATCTTGGGATTGTTGTGGTTGTTGAGATTTCTTAGCGGGTTGCTCCTGCGGGAGATAGAGGGGCGCCTTCAAGCCGCAGGCGCCAAGCAGAAAGACCAGCAGAGAAGCAGTGCAGAATTTACGCATGGAACAATACCGAACAATGAATTGAAATACTAACACAAGGTTCCCTGCTCAATAAACGCGCATGACTTTTTGCAGGGCATCCATATTGGGACACTGAACATCATCCAAGCTTCTTCAATTGCTTTCTCGCTGTCAGATAATCCGGATAAACACGTCCAACCGTTTGCCAAAATGCCGGCGAATGATTCATCTCGATAAGGTGCGACAATTCGTGTGCTACCACATAATCCACCAGATTGAGCGGCATCTGGATCAATCGCCAGTGGAGATGGACTACGCCGTGCGAATTGCAGCTGCCCCAAAGGGTTTTGGCACGTGATAACCGCAATTGCGGCCGCGCAACCCCTAGCTTATCCGCATAGTATGCGATACGTTCGCTGAAGCATGTCAGCGCTTGGTCGCGGTACCATTTCATGACAATTTCTTCGATTTGCCGGGCAGTCAGTGCGGATAGCAACGGTAATTTCAGCTGTCTTTCCTCAACGCTGCCCTTTACCGTTGCTTGAGTCGCTCGAGTCATTCGCATAACTCCAGTAGCCGTGGCGGCCAACCGCCAAGGTTCTCCCAGCAATGGGAAAACCGACTCTTCTTCCCACGCCGGTTGGCTCGATTTTTTGTTTTCCCACTCGTCGAGTTTTTTTACTATCCAATGGGCTTTGTCTCTCAGCACCGATTCAACCCAGTGCAGCGATTCTCTGGATGGAACACGAACAGTCAAGCCATCGCTGTCTATTTTCATACCGATGGTTCTTCGCCTGCAGCGCTTGAGCGTATAAGCGACTTCCTTGCCATTCAGACTGATGCAGCGAGTTTCGCACGCGATCGTCGTTCGCCTATCCTCGAACTGAAACAGGTTCTTTAACATTGTCATAATTTCTCTGATTCTGATCGCCGATTTGGATCATCTCTGCCTCGATCCAGGCTTCCACTTTTGCATTGAGATCGCCGGTCTCCATTCCGGCCGGATCTATCGGGGCGCCGATGCTCACTGTGATCGTGCCGGGGTTTTTGATAAACGCATTTTTGCCCCAGAACTCTCCCGCATTGTGCGCCACCGGGACTATCGGCACGCCGGTGTGTGTGGCGAGCCATGCGCCGCCAATATGGTATTTGCCTTTTTGTCCCGGCGCAATGCGCGTGCCCTCCGGAAAAATCACTATCCAGAATCCTTGTTTCAGCCGGTCTTTTCCTTGTTCGACGATTTGTTTCAATGCGGCCTTACCTGAGCTGCGATCGATCGCGATGGGGCTGTTCATTGCCAATCCCCAACCAAAAAACGGAACGCGCAATAGCTCTTTTTTAAGCACCCACACTTGTGGCGGAAAGATCTGCTGAAATGCGAGGGTTTCCCATGCCGATTGATGTTTGGACAGTATGATACTGGGCGTTTTGGGAATGCGCTCCGTACCAATAACGCGATACTGGATGCCACAGATAACGCGCAGCAGAAACAGCATCAGATGCGCCCAGCCAGACGTGATGCGATAGCGGCTCAGGGGAGGCAGCGGAAACGAGGCGAATATAATCAGGAAATAAAATGGAGTGATAACGAGCTGTAACAGACTATATAGCGTTGAGCGCAGCACGCGCAGGGTTCTGCTCATTCTGCCAGTGCATCAACGGCTGCTGCGAGGTCAGGGAATATCTGGGTGTTTTTAGGCAATCCGCCTTCTGTTTTTGTTTTTTTGCCTTTGCCAGTCAGCACGAGAACCGGAATTGCACCTACCGCAGTTGCGGCCTGCAAATCACGTAAGGAATCACCGATTGCGGGTATGCCATTCAGCTCCAGACCAAAGCGCTGCGAGATTTCCTTGAACATCCCGGTGGCAGGCTTGCGGCAATCGCACTTATCCGTACAAGTATGAGGACAAAAAAACATCGCATCGATGCGCCCGCCCGCCTGGTTCGCTGCTTTCCACATCTTGTCGTTAATGGCGTTGAGCGCCGCCATGTCCAGCAGGCCGCGGCCGATGCCGGACTGATTCGTGGCGACCACCACCTGGTAACCCATCTGAGTGAGATGCGCAATTGCTTCCAGGCTGCCGGGAATGGGCTTCCATTCATCCGGCGTCTTGATGAAAGCGTCGCTGTCATAATTGATGACGCCGTCACGGTCGAGGATAATCAGCTTCATAATAGTGGCTCAGATTAAGTAGCTAGCTTAGAAATGTCGGCCACGCGATTCATTTCCTGTTGCAACTGGGCCAACAGAGCAAGACGATTGGCGCGCAAAGCGATATCCTCTGTGTTGACCATTACGTTGTCGAAGAAGGTATCCACCGGTATTTTCAATGCCGCAAGTTCTTTCAGAGCCAGGCCGAATTCTCCAAGTCTAAAAGCAATATCTGCTTTTGGCATTACTATATTGAGTACAGCATGCAGCGCCCGCTCGGCAGGTTCCTGGAGCAGCCCGATATTTACCTCACTGCTGACTATACCTTCAACCTTCTTCAGAATATTACTCACCCGTTTGTTTGCGGCAGCGAGGCTTTCAGCTTCAGGCAAAGCGGAAAAGATACGGACGGCAGCAAGGCGCTGAGGAATCTCGTTCAGAAATTGTAGCCGTTTTGCAAGGACCGCCTCAATTTGTTGTGCTGAGTAGCCTTGTTCGCGCAGTTGACTGGACATCCTTTCATGGATGAAATTAAGCAATTGATAAGACTCGGTGTTACCAAAATTAATCCTGCTATCAAATACCCCGCTAGAAATTCTGATCATTTCTTCCAGAGAAATTTCGAGCTTCTTCTCTATTAACATACGAATTACGCCTAAGGCGTGACGACGCAACGCAAATGGGTCCTTGTCTCCTGTCGGGATCTGTCCAATACCGAACATGCCGACCAGCATTTCCAGTTTATCCGCCAGTGCGACACAGATACCGGCCATATTACCCGGCAACTCATCTCCCGCAAAGCGAGGTTTATAGTGATCTTCGATGGCTAGTGCAATATCGTCCGACAGCCCGTCGTGCTTGGCATAATAGCGCCCCATGATGCCTTGCAGCTCGGGGAATTCGCCCACCATATTAGTAAGCAGGTCTGCCTTGGATAGCATCGCGGCTTCGCTCGCCTGGGCAGCAAGCTCATTACCGCTCAATCGCAAACCAATTTGCTGCGCGATTGCCCAGATCCGTTCCACCCGCTCCGCCTGCGTACCGAGCTTGTTGTGATAAACGACCTTATCCAAACCGGCAACGCGCGAATACAGCGATTTCTTGCGATCCTGATCGAAGAAGAATTTCGCATCCGCCAGACGTGAGCGCAGCACGCGCTCGTTGCCGGCAATGACGTGGCTGGCATTCGCTGGACGAATATTGGAAACAATCAGAAATTGGTGGGAGAGCTTCCCATTTGTGTTCAGAAGCGGAAAATACTTCTGATTTGCCTTCATGGTCAGAATCAGGCATTCCTGCGGTATCTCAAGTAATGCAACATCAAACTTTCCTGCCAGAACATTCGGCCGCTCGACCAGCGCAGTTACTTCATCCAGCAATGCTTCGTCTTCCACTGGTTTTAAACCCTCTCCGGCAGAGACAGCATTAAGCTGCCGGACAATTTCGGCGCGGCGCGCCGCAAAGCTCGCGATGACTGCGCCTTCGACCTCCAATTGCTGTACGTAGCTGTCGGCATCCTTCAATATTATCGGATTCACGCAGGCTTCGAAGCGATGGCCTTTTGTTTCGCGCCCGGCAGTCAGGCCCAACACGCTGACCGGCATGATCTCCGCACCATGCAGGGCAATCAGACCATGCGCGGGGCGCACGAAGCTCACGCTGGTCCGCGCGTCAGCCAATTGATACGTCATTACCTTGGCAATCGGCAGTTTCTCGATTGAATGATGAAGCGCCTGCTGCAAGTTCACGGAAAGCGGTAGCCCTACCGCCACATCAGTGTGGAACAGGAACTCTGTCTTTCCATCAAAATCGCGGGAGATTCGTTCCTTGAGAACCGCAGAGGCTATTTCATCCGGGTATCCACAGCTTTGCTGCAATTTTTTCCGGAATGCTTGCGTGTATTCTCCGTCCACATTCATTCCGACCGAAACCGGCATGAGTTTTACCCGCTGAGGCTTCTGTATGGCTATTTCAAGGACATCGGTGATATGCGCGGCAAGCCGTCTGGGAGATGCAAAGGTTGTCAGCTGCGCGCCATCGTCGAGATGGTAAAACTTTTGCAGCCCTTCAAACAGGAGTGTTCCAAATGATTCCCCCAGATTCTTCAGCGATTTTGGCGGCAATTCTTCTACCAGCAACTCAACCAGCAGATTTCGGGTTGCGTGGCTCAAGCGATTGTCCCCACCAATTGTTCGACCCAATCGCGCGGCGCCATAGGGAAACCAAGGTGTTTGCGGCTCTCGTAGTAGGCTTGCGCTACACTACGGGCCAAATCGCGAATTCGCCCAATGTATGCAGCGCGCTCCGTGACGGAAATCGCACCGCGCGCATCGAGCAGATTGAAGGTGTGCGCGGTTTTCAATACTTGTTCGTAAGCGGGTAATGCCAGTCCCTGTCCCACCAGATACTTTGCTTGTTTCTCATGGCTGGCGAAGGCGCCCAGCAAAAAATCAATATCGCTATGTTCGAAGTTGTAGGCGGATTGCTCGACCTAGTTCTGATGATATACATCACGGTAAGAAAGCCCTTTTGTCCACACCAGATCGAATACGTTTTCCACGCCTTGCAAGTACATCGCAAGCCGTTCCAGACCATAAGTTATTTCACCTGTGATCGGCTTGCAGTTCATGCCGCCAACTTGCTGAAAATAAGTGAATTGTGTCACCTCCATGCCATTCAGCCACACTTCCCATCCCAAGCCCCAGGCGCCCAGCGTCGGATTTTCCCAATCATCCTCGACGAAGCGAATATCGTTTTGTTTCAGATCAAAGCCGAGCTCTTCCAGCGACCCGAGGTACAGTTCCAGAATATCGGTGGGAGCGGGTTTCAGTACGGCCTGAAACTGGTAGTAATGCTGCAAGCGATTGGGATTTTCGCCATAGCGTCCATCTTTTGGGCGGCGCGTAGGCTGCACGTATGCAGCTTTCCAGGGTTCCGGCCCAAGAGCGCGCAGAAAGGTGGCAGTGTGCGAGGTACCTGCACCCACTTCCATGTCGTATGACTGGAGCAGCGCGCAACCCTGTTTATCCCAGTAGTGTTGCAGGGCAAGGATAATTTCCTGGAATGTAAGCATGAAAACGCCTGAGCTGATTGCGGTGATGGTTAACAACCATATCCGCCGGGATTTTACAGGTTTTTGCGTGCGCCGCGAAAAATCGGCAGCAAACTGATGAACAGCAACAACCCGGTAAACCCCAATACCAAGCTATTGCCAAAACGAACATAAGGCGTAGCACCACTATATCCCTGTGCCACACCATTCAGGGCGGTTGTGGTAAACACTTCCGCTTCTTGCAGTACCCTGCCGCGTTCATTAATGATGGCGGTCACGCCGGTATTGGTGGCGCGCAGCATGTAGCGGCCTGTCTCCAATGCTCGCATTTGTGAGATCTGCAGGTGTTGCCGCGGCCCGATGGATCGCCCGAACCAGGCATCATTGCTGACGTTGGCGAGTAAAGTGGCCTGGGGCAATTGCTTGATTATTTCCTCGCCAAATACATCTTCGTAACAAATATTAATCGCCACTTTCTGCCCGGCCAGATTCATGGGCTGCTGGTCAAGCCTGCCTCGAGAAAAGTCTGATAACGGGATCTTCAATACACTGATGACCCATCCGAATACCGGCTTGAGAGGTATAAATTCGCCAAACGGTACCAGATGATATTTCCGGTAACTCTGTTCCGGAGATGTGCCAAAACTGAACATGGTGTTGTAGTATTCGCTGTCTCCGCCAGGCACTTCAACCATGCCGATAAGAATATCTCCATCATTCCGTTTGGCATGGGTGGCAAGTCGTGCCAGATAACTTGATGGTACTTCGTCACGGTTCAGCGGCACTGAAATTTCAGGCGTGATAATCAGACGGCTGTTGCTTTTCAGCGCGAGCTTGGCATAAGTATCCATGGAGGTGGCCAGTTGATCATCTCGCCATTTCAGATCCTGCGAGATATTTCCTTGCAACAGGCTGACCATTACCGTTTCGCCTTGCGGTTCAGTCCAGCGGATATACTGTAAACCGAAACCGGTAATCCAGATCAGTAGCAGAGGCAGCAGATAGCGTAATTTGCGAAATTCTTTTTCGAAAGATAGACACATCAGTGCCGCGCTTAAAACCAGGATCAGCGAGACACCGTAGACTCCCACCACGGCAGCGTAACCCGCCAGAGGACTGGCTGGCGCTTGCGAGTAGCCCAGTGTCAGCCAGGGAAAACCAGTGAACAATACGCTGCGCAGCCAGTCGGATAATCCCCATAACGCGCCCGCAGCCAGTGACCAGACCATGGGCACGGCGATATTCAGCTTCTTCAGCATCCAACCCGTCAATGCTGGAAATGATGCGAGATAGGCGCAAAGAAAAAAAAGCGCAAGCACTGCGATCGGCATCGGCATAGCCCCGAAATCGTGCAGGCATACGTAAAGCCAAGTGACCCCCGCGCTGAACATGCCCATGCCAAAAAAGAAGCCCAGCAGCGCCGCAACCCGTGGTGTCGCGCTTTTGCGCCAGAAATGGCACAGCAGCGCGAGTGTTAAAACCGGAATAGGAAAAAGATAAAACGGCGCAAACCCGAGAACGGTCAATGCGCCGATTAGAAATGAGATGGTTAATTGCGAACAAATTATCTTCAATGACACTTCAATAAACCGTCTTGTGATATCTCATATTCGGGAATCTTCAGCCCACGGTCCGCCAACCGTAAGGAAAATTGACTCCCAGCATCCGATTAATCGATTGCCCTCATGGAATACACCCTCAAGGATCAACATCCGGAAGGGCTGTCAAATTGATTGCAAAAAAAAGGAATCTGGCTTCTCGGCCGATTGAGCGTGCAAATTGAGAAGAATTAGTAGTCACGTTTCGGTTTTCAGTCTCGGCAACACTAACCGGAACGTTGAACCCGCATTAACTTTCGACTCAATTTCCAGCTTGCCCCCCAAAAGCCTGGTGGCCTGCGACGCGATGGTCAGTCCCAACCCTACGCCAGGTTTCCCATATGTATCACCACGCCGGAAAGCATCGAACAAATGAGGCAGGTTTTCCGGTGCGATTCCTGGGCCTTGGTCGACAATACTCAATACCCAACTGGTATCCTCATCATGCGCGGTATTTCGAGCAATCACTTTTATTCTGCCCCTTGAGCTGTATTTGACTGCATTACCTAGCAGGTTTTGCAATACAAGGGTCAGTAACCCCTCATCACTTGCGGCCTGAGCACCCTCGGGCACATCCACATCCACTTCCAATCCCTTGGATTTTGCTTCGTGATCTACCTGTTTGATGACTTCCGATAACAGCAGATTCAGGTTCACCGGATCTGTTCTAAGCTCAACAGACTCCTTCCGGAGCTGCTCCGCCTGTAGCAACCGATCCATTCCGGCAGTCGTCTGAAAAATAGCTCGCTTGATCGACTGAATGTCCTCCACCCGATCCGCAAACTCCGGAACCTGGGCAAGTTTTGCGGCAAGAAGCTGCAAGCGGAGCGTAGCATGGTTGAGATGATTCCGAAGATCATGCGAAAGGAAGGAGAGATAGCTGGACTGAACCTCGGCGGAAGCATTGATCTGCTGCTGCAAGTGCTGGGTAAATGTAATGACACCTCCCTGAAGAGCCGCGTCCACGGCCATGTTCAAGGCGATATTGCTCCGCGCATCCAATCGCTCGTCCAGGGCTTCCGAGACTTGTTCAATGATTATTCTACGAAGCAGCCGGTATTCGACGATTAGCTCACGGACATTGTAGTTTTCATGAAAGCGCGTTGCCCCGTGGGTTTTACTGCCTTCAATGAGATCTTGGGTAATGCGGGGTTTATCCGAAGCAAATGCGTCGACCACCTCTTGCAAAATTAAAGGCAGCGAATTGCGAAGCCGTTGAAGGGTAAGTTCATCGGCAGCAGGTAATGTACGACGCACAGCGATTTCCCACGCGTGTATAATAATATCGGCTCGTAGCTGCAACGCCTCCGCGAGGTGAGGAAAAGCATGATAGGCCAAGAGATCAAGCGTCAGATCTTCCGTAGACATGAAACACACTCCATGAGGGAATACTAGCCGGTCAGAAAGGCGGAATAACTGTCCCTGCTGAACAGCCGGGGCGAGAATAGATCGTCTTTAAGAATGGTTTCGCAGGGTATTTTCTGGCTAGCGGTAAATACGATTTTTCCTGCATTTATTGTATTGTAATACAACATTAAAGACGTACATGGTAGCCGCTGCTAATCGGGAAAGCAAATGACGCCGGCCCACAAAATCCTTGAGTAACTCCTATGGATTTGGCCAGCAACGCGTTGCTTGGCATGTGGAACAGAAGTCAGAGTGAAAATCGGCTGCGTTCGGACAAAACGGACAAAGAGCGTCAGCTAAAGGGTGGCATTTACCTTGGCGCTGAAATTTTGACGCGGCGTTGAACTCCATAGTACACAAATTTTATGTTAGACTTTATGTCTCAAAGGCAGTGAGGGAAAGTATGCTGGGCGACAAAAACAGCGTTTTAGCGCGCGCGCCGCTGGTGCTGACAAAAAAAGGGTTGCGTTGGTTAATTCTTTTATCGAGTTTTCCTCTATTCGGTATGGTGGCTGCTTTTGGTATTGCTCCAGATACTTCACTGGAGGATCCTCCGATAGAGGAAGTTATCCTCATTCTTGAGCTCCCTGAAATTGTTCCAGTTTTCGACGCCAATATCACATTCTGGCGTCAGGAAAGCATTCAGCGTGGCGACACAATTGCAACCCTGCTTTCCCGGCTCGATGTGAATAATCAGGATGCAGCCAGTTTTCTGCGCGATGCAAGAGATGTGAAGGCCATGCATCAACTGGTGCCCGGTAAGACCGTCCACGTGCAAACGAGCGCAGCGGGCGAATTACTTTTGTTGCGGTACTTTCCCGGCGGTAGCGAGCAACTGGTGATGGAAAAAAGGGGTGCAGCTTTTAAAGTAAACGAGCAAGCGGCCAATCTGGAGACTCACATTCAGATGAAATCCGGCGTAATAAACAGCTCGTTGTTCGCTGCTGTCGATAGGGCGGGGGTGCCAGAAAGTGTCGCCATTCAGATCGTCGATATTTTGGCATCGGATATTGATTTTCATCGGGATTTGCGCAAGGGAGACCGGTTCACGGTAGTGTATGACTCGCTTTATGGCAACGGCGAGCCGGCTAGAGCCGGGCGAGTACTAGCGGTAGAGTTTGTTAACCAGGGGATACCGCATCGAGCGGTCTATTTCCAGGCGGAAGATGGGGAAAGCGGATATTATGCACCTGATGGAAAAAATTTACGAAAAGCATTTCTCCGCTCACCATTGGAATTTTCTCGCATCAGTTCCGGTTTTTCCAGTGCCCGCTTCCATCCGATTCTGAAAACGTGGCGTGCTCATAGTGGCATTGACTACGCTGCGCCAACGGGTACGCGAGTGAAGGCCGCCGCCGATGGAACAGTGGCTCTTGCAGGCTGGCAGGGTGGGTATGGTAACGTCATAATCTTGCAACACGCGGGACAGTACTCTACCGTTTACGGGCACCTGTCGACCTTTGCCAAGGGCTTGCGCCAAGGGCAACGTGTCAGCCAGGGCAATATAATCGGTCATGTCGGCGCCACCGGAATGGCTACAGGCCCACATCTGCATTATGAATTTCGCTTCAATGGCGTGCAACGTGACCCGTTGCGTGTTGCGATGCCGGCCGCTAATCCTGTCTCCACCAAACATATGGCTGTATTCTACAATTATACAAAGCCTCTGATGGCCCGATTGGATATGTTGCGAGGCACTAACCTCGCGTTCGTGGACTAGGTCCTGTATTAATCCTGTATCGAAAAATAGCAAGGCATATCGACGACCGGATTTGAAATCCGATTACTATATTGGGATCATGTCGGGCACCAGCCTCGACGGGATTGATGCGGTCTTGGCGGATCTTAATTCGTCACCGCCGTCTCTGCTATACACCTTTTATCTGCCCTACGATAGAGATCTGCGCAGCCGATTGCTGGATCTGCACCATTCAAGCCATGATGAACTGCATCGTGCAGCCATGCTGGGCAACGAACTTGCCCATCGTTATGCAGAGGCTGTGGCGGGCTTACTTAATAAAAGCGGGATTGAACGCCAGGACGTCGCCGCCATTGGCTGTCACGGGCAGACCGTGCGCCACTCTCCCCAACGAGATGGGGGCTATACAATCCAGTTATGCAACTCCGCATTGCTGGTTGAACTCACCGGTATTACCGTAGTGGCAGACTTCAGGAGCCGTGATATAGCGGCAGGGGGTCAAGGTGCGCCTTTGGTTCCCGCGTTTCATCAGGTTTTGTTCGGAGATCCACTAATTCACCGTGTCATTATCAATATCGGCGGCATCTCCAATCTCACCAGTCTTGCACCCAACGGAGAAGTTGCCGGATTTGACTGTGGCCCCGGTAATATAATGATGGACGCGTGGTGCTTGCGTCATACGGGCAAGACATACGATGAAAATGGGGCGTGGGCTGCGTCCGGCAAAGTAATCCCGGAGTTGCTTGAAAAA